>CAJMOH010000014.1 GCA_905215055.1 uncultured bacterium | reverse complement strand
GGCCTCCTTCTGTCAAGCCGTCCACCGCGACGGCATCCTTCCCGTGCCGGTCAATGATGCTGGTAAAATCGTATTTCATGTTGTTTTGGCACGCAGGGCGTGTCTGCCTCCTTTTGCAAATAATCCGCGTTACAGGAGGACGCTGGTCTGAAGGCCCTTGGCGCCAGCAGGCTTCGCCGCTGTAACACTCTTTTCATTTTACCTATACAGACAGGCCTCTGTCAATGCCAAGATTGAAAATCCCTGCCGAAAGTCCGGAAATTTTGTCAAAAAAGAGGGGACATTTTCTGTTTAGGCACACAGCTGCTCTCTGTCTCAGGCGCGCCCAGAGGAATAAAAAGAAAAGAGTCCGAACGCGAATTGCGTCCAGACTTAGTCTAAGGGGTGAGCACTTTCGATGCCGCTTCCAACGCGAGCGCCTTGCCCGGACAAAGAAAAAGAGTCTGAACGCGAAGTGCGTCCAGACTCAGTCTGGTGGGAGAGAGTGGATTCGAACCACTGAAGTCGACGACAACAGATTTACAGTCTGCCCCCTTTGGCCACTCGGGAACTCTCCCTTATAAAGCCCCTGCCCAAAGGCCGGGTATGTGAAACGCGCTATGCGTGTTCAGCCGGTGGAGCTGGTGAACGGACTCGAACCCCTGACCTGCTGATTACAAATCAGCTGCTCTACCAACTGAGCTACACCAGCGGATTTTTTAGCGCTTAATTATTATAGCCCAAGCGCCTTGGAAAGTCAAGGGGAATTTTCAAATTTTTTTATTTTTTATTTTCCTGGTTTCCCCCCTCCTGGACAAACGGGAAAAGGGCTGGCAAACCCATTGTAAAAAATAAAAAAGCTGTGGACTTTTTCCTATATTATGTTACAATAGGATTGTCCAAGTATTTTGGGGAAAAAGGAGTGTTATGGCAGATGAAAAGGCTTGTTTGTTTCACGTTGGCCCTGTGCTTGATGGCGATGCTCTTTGCCGGCTGCGGAGGAGGCGGGGAGGGAGACAACAGCAGCTCCAGCGTGGTGTCCGGCCAGCCGGCTACCACCACCCCAACCCCCACTCCAGCGCCTCAAACAGCCAAGGCCCTGCGGGTTACGGCGGACTCCGGCCTGAACGTTCGGGCAGAGGCCTCTACTGACAGTGAGATTTTGGGTCTGGCCGAAAATGGGGAGCGCCTGGCGCTGATGCTGGAGGATCCCCAAAACGGCTGGTACCAGATCCAGTATGAGGGGCAGACCGCCTATGTCTCCGCCGACTACGCGGAGGTGATTGAGGTGACCCTGGAAGAGTATAACCAGCTGCGGGGCAGCGGCTCTGGACAGGACCAGACCTCGGCGGCGCCCACAGAGACTCCCACAGAGACTCCCTCGGAGACTTCCTCCGAGAGCAGCTCCAGCCAGAGCAGCGAGACCAGCCAGACTACTTCTGTGGATGTGGAGGACGGCGAATAACGCCGTTCTCTTTTTCCAGCCCAATTTTTGGGCGGCCTGGGATTTCTCGGGCCATATTCCTAAAATTACTTATTACTATTACTCTGTGAAATGGGGGCCTGTCCCCCAAGAAAGGACAAGACCGACATGAACATTATGATCGTTGGCGGCGGGCTTTTGGGCCGTAAAACCGCGGAAATGCTGGATGAAGCCGGCCATGACGTGGTTGTGATCGACGCCAACCCAGAAAACCTGGCTCAGCTCAGTCCCGATTTCAGCGGCATCACGGCGGTAGGCTTTCCTATGGATATCAAGAGCCTGCGCTCCGCGGGCATTGAGGGCTGCGACGCTGTGGCCGTTACCACCCCGGACGACAACCTGAACATCACCGTGGGACAAATCGCCAAAAACTTCTTTGGAATTCCCAAGGTGATCGCCCGCATTTCCGACCCCTATCGGGAAAACATTTTCGAGCGGTTTGGCCTGCAGACCGTATGCCCCACCAACATGGCGGGAGACAAGCTGGCCACCGCCCTGACAAGCCCCTGGCAAAGCCGGCAGGTCACCTTTGGACCCACTACCATCGCCCTGGAGGTGGTGCCGGTAGAGCGCCGCGACTGCGGCCACACCACCGCCCATGTGGAGCTGCATCCCGGCGAGGGACTGTTTGGCGTTATCAAGGACGGCGGCCAGTTTGTGCTGAAGGTTCAGGGGGAGGAAATTCCCCTGGAAAGCGGCGACTATGTGGTATGCAGCAGAAAGATTGACTGAGCGGGGGTGCGGACAATGAGAATGGTAATTGTAGGCGGCGGCAAGGTGGGCTGGAATCTGGCCCGGATTATGCTGGAGCGGCGGCACACCGTCAGCTTGATAGAACGGGACCGCCAAAGATGTGAAAAGCTGGCGGACGACCTGGACGCGGCAATCTTCCGGGGAGACGGCACCAACGTGGCGGTTCTGGAGGCTGCCGGCGCCCAGGACGCCGATGTGTTTATGACGGTGACTGGCAGCGACCAGGACAACCTGGTGGCCTGTCAGGTGGCGATGGAGCATTTCCACGCGAAGAAGGTAATTTCCCGAGTGAACGATCCCCGCAATATTGAGACCTTCCGGGTGCTGGGCATTGAGAACACGGTCAGCAGCACGGAGATCCTCACCAAGATGATTGAGCAGGAGGCGGATCTGGCCCACATGCACCTGATCGCCACGCTCAACCAGGGCAAGGCGGGGATCTGCTCCATGACCCTGCCCACCAACACGGCCCTGGACGGCGTAGCGCTGAAGGACATTGACCTGCCCGGCGGCACCCTGGTGATCTCCCTGATCCGCCGGGGTGTGCTCACCATCCCCAACGGCTCCACCACCCTTCAGGCGGGGGACGAACTGGTGGCTGTCAGCGAGGACAAGAGCCAGAAGGCTCTGATGCGCGCCCTGGCCGAAGTGGTGCATGGAACGGGAAAATAAAAAAATCAAAAATAAGAACAATTACTACTTTACAAAAGGCAGGGAATGTGCTATACTATCCTCATAGGAAAGAGCCGAACAGGCGCCTTCCTGGTTTAGAGTCAGTATAGAAAGGGAAGAACGAGGCTTGGATAAACGCGAGAATTTCAGCAGAAAACGGATGGCAATCCTGAATGCGCTGCAGGAGACCAGGGTTCATCCCACGGCCGATTGGGTCTATGCGAAGCTGAAGCCCCGTTATCCCAATCTCAGCCTGGGGACGGTGTACCGGAATTTGAAAAAATTCTGCGAAACCGGAAAGGCTGTCAGTGTGGGTGTGATCAATGGACAGGAGCATTTTGACGCCCGGGTGGAGCCCCATGCTCACTTTGTCTGCAAGCGCTGCGGCGCCGTACTGGACATACCGGAGGGATCCTTTCAGCCGGCGGAGCTTCTGGCCTTTTCTTCCCGGTTTCAGCTGAAGCTGGAAAATGTCCGGGTTACCTTTGAGGGCGTTTGTCCCAGCTGCGAGAAGAAGGGCGGCGCCTGAGTCTGTAAAGCGAAAGAGCTTTTCAGGAAAGAGCTGCCTGAGTGGGGAAATTCCCCAGAAAATTCCCGGATTTTGCGGGAGCCTTGAGTTGCCTGTAAAGGGGAACCGCTTTCCATCGAAACGGTTCTGTTCCAAGAAATAACCTGTCATAGAAGAATTTAAAAAATGGAGGAATTCAGACATGAAAAAGTTTGTATGTACTGTTTGCGGCTATGTGTATGAAGGCGAAACTGCCCCCGAGAAATGTCCTGTTTGCGGCGCTCCCGCCGAGAAGTTTGTGGAGCAGGCCGACGACATGACTTGGGCTTCCGAGCATGTGGTGGGCGTGGCCCAGGGCGCTCCTGAGGAGATCCTGCAGGGCCTGCGGGAGAACTTCCAGGGCGAATGCACCGAGGTTGGCATGTATCTGGCTATGGCTCGCGTGGCTCATCGGGAGGGTTATCCCGAGATCGGCCTGTACTGGGAGAAGGCCGCTTACGAAGAGGCCGAGCATGCCGCCAAGTTCGCTGAGCTGCTGGGCGAGGTGGTTACCGACTCCACCAAGAAGAACCTGCAGATGCGCGTAGAGGCCGAGAACGGCGCTACCCAGGGCAAGACCGACCTGGCCAAGAAGGCCAAGGAGCTGAACCTGGATGCCATCCACGACACCGTTCACGAGATGGCCCGCGACGAGGCCCGCCACGGCAAGGCTTTCGCTGGCCTGCTGAAGCGCTACTTCGGCGAGTAATTCCCGCTGGATTTACAGCAGAATCACAGAGAAGGGGCAGAGAAATCTGCCCCTTCTTTTTCGTCCTTCCGTTCCAGACGGAAAAAAGCCCTGGCGTCTGCCAAGGCTTTTTTGCTGGAAAGGCCGGGGGGCACTCACTTCCGCAGCACCCTGGCCAGGGGCTTGCCCCGGGCCAGCTCATCTACCAGCTTGTCAAAATAGCGGATTTCCTGCATCAATGGGTCTGAAATGGTTTCCACCCGCACGCCGCATACAACACCTGTGATCTGCCGGCGCTGGGGATTGGGGGCCGGAGCCTGGCGGAAAAAATCCACATAGGTGATGGGACTTTTCAGCAGGGAGGCAAGCTCCTCCGGGCTGTACCCGGTCAGCCAGCAGGCAGCCTGGTCCACCTCGGCCCGGGTTCGCCCCTTTTTTTCCGCTTTGGCTACCAGCAGCGGGTAGACAGTCCGCAGCTCCATGTGAAAGACCTTTTCGTTTGACACGCCGTTTCCTCCTTGGGGAAGCCTTATTCCTCGTAGTCGATGCGCTCGATTTTAAATATGACCGGCCGGGTGCCGTCGGAGCAGCAGGTAATCATGGTGTTTTCCTCTTTCATCCACCCACGCATGATGGAGCCGCCCTGCAGGCCGGTGTAAATGTACCGGGCAATGGCGTCCCAAGCCTCGGAGCAGAAGGGCAGCCTTGGCCCGCCAGCCACAGCGTCCGGGTCGCCGGCGGTGGTTACCAGGGTGCCGGTACCCATGTGCCAGAAATCGTCCCGCTGGCCGTCCCGGTAGAACTCGAACACGTCTCCCGCGTTGTAGCAGGGACATGCTCCCGACGCGGGGTCCATGCAGAATGCCTGCTGAAGCTCCGGGTACAGCTTTTTGTCCAGAACCGTCACTCGAACCTTGTGCTTCATCGCGGATCGCTCCTTTATTTGGTAGATAGAATTTTCTGCCCCGTCAGGGCCAGGCTCTCTGAAAACGCTCAGCTCCGCTCCTCTTCCACCTGGGGCTCCTGGATGCGGCCCACCACCACCATCGCCGTGAGGAACAGCAGGAACGTAAAGACAAAGGGCAGGCGGCGGTCCAGGCTGGAGAGCCACCCGGCCAGATAGCCGAAGGGAGAGGACAGGGCAATGGTGGAGGCCATAATCAAGGCGTTTAAGCGGGCGCGCTCCTGGGGATTGATATTCAGCTGGAGCAGGGCGTCCTTGCGGGGGTTGACCAAAGCGGCCCCCACAGCCGCCGCGAACACATAGAGCAGCACAAACCCCAGGCTGCCCTCCGGGGAAAAGACCAGGGACAAGGCAGCCGCGGCGTACAGGGCCAGCCCGGTCCACAGGGGGGCGCGGAATTTGGAGGTGCTCATGCGGTGCTGAATGCCCACCATAAACACCAGCATCACCGCCGCGTTCAAGATGGGGAACAGGGCCAGCATGTTTTCCGAAAGCCCCAGCCGCTGGGTGACGTACAGGCTGAAGAAATTGGTGCTTACCATGCTGGTGATGTACAAAATGACAGAGACGGCCACCGCCTTCAGCACGGCTTTGTCATGGAGCAGGCGGGGAATCAGCTGGCGGTATTCCCCCAGCATGTGAAGCAGGGACACGCCCTTTGTCTCCGCCCGGCGAACCTTGCCCTGCCTTGTCTCCCGGCAGAACCGAAAGGTGATGAAGCACTTGGTCATCATGGTCAGGGCGAAGAGGAAGTACAGCACCCGCACCACCGGCACCACAGAGAAGGAGTTGACAAACAGCCCGGAAAGGGGGGCGAAAAAGATGGCCACCAGTCCGCCGATGTTTACCCAGGTGTAAATCCACACCAGGTCCTTGGGCTGGGCGTCCTCAATCAGCAGGCAGTACCAGGCGGTCTGGTTGATCTGCTCAAAGCAGTTGAGAACGGCCGCGGCCAAAAACAGCCAGAAATTGTTGGATACGGCCCACACCAGGCAGGCCAGCGCCCAGCCGAAAAAGTCGCCCATCATGGTGGTGTATTTCCGCCCCAGCTTGTCCGCCAGAATGCCGCCGAAAAAGGAGAAAAACACCTGGATAACCATAGTCACAGAGAGGATAAGGCCAATTTGCACGTCGGTGACGCCCTGGGTGTACATATACAGCGTGGCGAAGGGCGCGATCAGGTTGTAGGGAATGCCCCACAGCGGCTCAATCAGCACCAATGTGCGGGGATTTCCCCCGTTGCGGCCCAGCACTTGGATCAGGGGATGCTCCCTAATCCCGCGCAGCCTTGCTTTCAAACTCATACACATCTCCCCAATTTTCTGATTTCGCGCCTATTCTAGCACACTCTGGAGAAAACGGGAAGAGCTGTGGAAAGTTTTTTCAGCTTTTCTGCGGCGCCGCCGGCTGTGCCTGCTCCAAAATCCAGCGGATCTCCCGCTGAGCCTCGTCCACCTCCTGCCGGAACGCCTGGGAGGACACCCGCAAGGCTCCGGCTCCCAGAATAATCAGCTGCTCCGTGGCGTCGGAGGTGACAACGCGGGTGCGGAAATGCTTGGCGATTTTATGGGTGGCCTTCTCAATGTACATGTCGGCGGTCTCCGCCTCCTTGGTGTACACCACATGCAGGTTGTGATAGTGCTCCACAGAGCCGGCGCCCCCCTTGACCTTATAGGCGTCGAACACCAGGATGGGTACGCACTGGCGATAGGCGGCGTAGTTGCACAGAATGTCCATCAGCCTGCCCCGGGCAGCCTCCAGGCTTTCCTGGGCCAGAGCCTTCAGCTCCTCCCAGGAGAAGATCACGTTGTAGCCATCCACCAGCAGATGCTCCGGCCCTTCCCGCTGGGAGCTTTTCCCCTTGACAGGGGCGGTCTTGATCCCCTGGGGGCGCTGGGGCTTGGGACGCATGGCTTGCAGGGGGTCTCGCTTGACAGGTCCATAGGTCCGCTCGAAAATGGCCATCAGCTCCTTGTCCTGGGCCACAGCGGACCGGTAGGCCGCCGCCCGCTCCTCCACCGTGCGGGGAGGCTGCTCCTCTTCCTGCTCCTGAGCCGCCCGGGCCATGCGCTCCCCCCGGGCCAGAACGCTGGGCAGGTGCATGTGCTGGGGAACCTGGTCCCAGCGCACCACCACCCCGGCGCCGTGGCTGCAAAACACCGAGTCCGCCGTGTTTTCCAAATCGGCGTCAATCTCATACCCAGCGGCAGCCATAACCTCCTCCGGGTTGTGGCAGGGGGCGTAGCCGGCAGGCAGACAGGAAAGCAGGCCTCTGCCCTTGGTGTAAGCGGCCACTTCCCGGGCGTAGGTCCGCAAACAGGCCACCGGCGCTTTCCCAGTGAGGACCGCCTCTTCTCCCTGGGCTTCCGGGGGCTGGAAATCCGCGAAGAGCCGGGGCATGTCTGCCAGCGCCCTTCCCAGGGTCTCCTGAGGCAGACGAAGGGTGAACTGGTACCAGGGCTCCAGCAGCAGGCAGGCCCCCTGAGCCTGGGCCGTCCGCAGCCCCTGGCGTACCGCCCGGTAGGTGGCCTGGCGGAAGTCCCCGCCCTCTGTGTGCTTGACATGAGCCCTGCCTGCCGCCAGGGTGATTTTCACGTCAGTGAGAGGCGCGCCCAGGCAAGGTCCCAGATGGGTTTTCTCCGCCAGGTGGGTGAGGATCAGCCGCTGCCAGCTGCCCTCCAAAGCGTCCTCCCGGCAGCTGGTGCCAATCTCCACCCCGCTGCCCCGGGGACCCGGCTCCAGCACCAGGTGAACCTCGGCGTAATGGCGCAGCGGCTCAAAATGCCCCACGCCCTCCACCCGCTGGGTGATGGTCTCCTTGTAGAGAATTCCTCCCTCGTCAAAGGAGACCTTCAGGTGAAAGCGGCGCTCCAGCAGGCTCTGGAGAATTTCCAGCTGCACCTCGCCCATCAGCTGCAGGTGGACCTGGCCCAAGCGGGAGTCCCACACCACATGGAGCATGGGGTCCTCCTGTTCCAGCTCCCGCAGCTGCCGGAGAGCCGTGTGAACGTCGCAGCCCTGGGGCAGAAGCACCCGGTAGCGAAGCACCGGCTCCAGGGCGGGGGGAACCGCGTCCTCTTCAAAGCCCAGCCCCTCCCCTGGGTAGGTGTCCTCCAGACCGGCCACAGCCACCACCATGCCCGGCAGGGCCGATTCCACCAGCTGAGACTTGGCGCCGTTGTACAGCCGCAGCTGGTCCGCTTTGCCGGTCCAGGGAACGCGGGCGTCAGGCCGGGCGGAGAGCTGGGCCTTCACCTTCAGCTCCCCGCCGGTGACCTTCAGCCAGGTCAGACGGGTGCCGTTGCTGTCCCGAGTGATCTTAAAAATTTTGGCGCCAAAGCCTTCCCGGCTGGGCAGGGGCAGAGTCAGCTCCTCCAAAGCGGCAAGCAGCTCCTCCACCCCCTGAAGCTTGAGGGCCGAGCCGAAAAAGCAGGGAAATAGCCGCCGCTGGGCCACCGCCTCCGCCAGCTGCCGGTGGGTGGGCTGGTTCCCCTCCAGGATGGTTTCCAGCAGCTGCTCGCTGCACAGAGCCAGATCCTCGGCGCTGTCCGGGTCGGACAGATCCACACAGCCCGGCCCAAACCGCCGCCGCAGCTCCTCCATGCGCCCGGCCCGGTCGGCGCCGGCCAGGTCCATTTTATTCACAAACAGGAACACCGGCACCTGATACCGCTCCAGCAGCCGCCACAGGGTTTCGGTGTGGCTTTGCACGCCGTCCACGCCGCTGATGACCAAAACAGCATAGTCCAGCACCTGCAGCGCCCGTTCAGCCTCGGCGGAAAAGTCCACATGGCCGGGGGTGTCCAGCAGCGTCACCTGGGAGTGGGGCAGCTTCAGCACCGCCTGTTTGGAAAAGATGGTGATCCCCCTGGCCCGCTCCAGGGCGTCGGTATCCAAAAAGGCATTTCGGTGATCCACCCGGCCCAGCTTTCGCAGTTGGCCCGCCCCGAAAAGCAGCGCCTCGCTCAAGGTGGTTTTGCCCGAGTCCACATGGGCCAACAGCCCCGCGCAAAGGCGCTTGATAGGCTGCGTCCCGCCTGCCTGCTCGCCCATAATCATTCTCCTTTCCATACGACATAATACCTTTAAGTATAGCATAAAAGCCCGCCGCAGTCGAGGGGGAACACGGGGGAGAGCGACGCCGCTCCCCGGTCCGCCTGGAAAAACGGCGTGACCGAAGGGGGGACGGAGCCAGCTGCTCTTCTCCGTGTATAAAGGGAAAGAAAACAGCACCAGTCCGCTGACGTTTGGCGGCTGGTGCTGCGTTGTGTCTCCGGTTGTCTGTTGTTCGCTCAGTTATCCCCTCTGTGATAGCGGATTTTCATGTGCTCGGAGGCGTTCTTGAGAATCTGGGAAAGGGCCTTGTCCGACTCCTCCTTCACCATGCTGGCAATCCTGCTGTTGGCTTCCTTCAGAATTTCAACAGGCTCGCCCTGCTGGATTTTCTCATCGTACTCATAGAGGAACTGCTGTCCGCGGTTCATCACCGCGTTCACATACCGCTCGTCAAATAACAAGGCGTTCCCAAAGTGGGCGTCCGTCAGCGCGGCAATGAGCCGGCTGTGCCAGTACATGCTGTCTGTGGAAACTGTTTCCGTAGTGCCGCTGAAGTATTTGGGGAACTCCGTTACATTGGCGTATACCGGGAAGCACGCCGTGAAGCCGCTGCCGCCCATGGACAGCCACTCCACACCCCGAAGGGCCTCCGGCAAAGTGCCGCGAATCTGCATAATCCCGCAAACATCGCTGTTGGGCACGCCAATGGTGCGGTATTTCCCCTTGCACGCTGCGTTCTTGTCGTAGGGATTGTAGGGCGTTCCCTGGTAATAGGAACCCAGCAAATACCGCACATCCTCCACGGTCACCTTGCGCTCCGGCACAAAAGACCAGGGGATGTCGTTGCTCTCCGGGGTGAAGTCCGCGTTGTCCCCCTCCCACCTGTAAGAACGGGGCAGGAAATACCGGGCCATAAACCAGGCGCGGGGCGTATTGTAAATATGGTCCGCGTCGGAATGAGAACCGAAGGCCAGCCGCGGATTGAAATCCGCGCCCGTGTCCAGGGCCAGGTGGTGCTTTTCCACGAACTCCCGCAGATCCTGGGAGCAAAGGTGTTCCTTCTGCTCCCCATAGGCGTCCGCGAAGTCGAAATGATCCAGGCCAAACTGGTTGGGCATGATGACCACCCGGTCATCCGGTACCCGCCTGGCAATCCAGTGGTGCCCGCCGATGGTTTCCAGCCACCAGACCTCCCCGGCGTCCGCGAAGGCCATGCCATTGGGTTCATAGGTGCCGTACTGCTCCAGCAGCGCGCCGGTGCGCAGCACGCCTTCCCGGGCGGAGTGAATATAGGGGAGCACCAAAGTCACCAGGTCCTCTTCGCCGATTCCCCCGGGGACCTCTTTGGCGCTGCGATTTTTCTTCTTCTGATACCGGACATAGGGGTCCGCGCCAATAACCCGGGCGTTGCTGGTGATGGTCTCCGTGGCGGTCATGGCCACGTTGGCCTCATTGATGCCGCAGGCGGGCCATACGCCCTTATCCGTTGACACGTTGGGGCAGTCGGTATAGCGCATGGCGTTCTCCGGGAGCTCTACGGTCAGGTGAGAGATGACCGTTTTGTAGGTGGAGGCCTTCTCTCTGGCCGGGTGAGCCAAAAGGCGCTTGGGTTCAAATCCGCCGTCATCGTTGCGGGCAATGATCGTTGAGCCGTCATGGCTGGCTTTCTTGCCCACTAAAATTGTTGTACAGGGCATATGCGTCTCCTTTCCCTTAACCATTTACTTTGCGTTGTGTACAGCTTCCTTACACAACCGGAAACCGGTAAAAAAGGGTTTTTCCTGTTTGTGCAACGCATTGATTATAGCACAGGCCCCGTGCTATTTCCAGTCCCAGGGTGTTTCTGCTTTTGATTTTCCATGTAGCGGAAATGGGCGTTTGCCCCCATGACAGAAGCCGAACTTCTGAAACTGATGCAAGGCGGCGAAAGGGTCCGACAATCATCCGTGGAAATCACTCTCGGACGAGGAATTGCCGCGCGGCACCGGGTTGATTTTGAAAGACCCCGAACGGCAGCTGGAAGGCATCCCCCTGGCAGCCATCCTTCTGTTTGGCAAGGACTCTACCATCCCGTCCGTGTTCCCCAGCACAAGACGGACGCCATCTTCCGGGTGGAAAATGTGGACCGCATCACCGCGGAGACAAGGTGCGCGCGGCCCTTTTTAGCTGTCATTCCTTGTAAAAAGCGATATAACCGGCTTTTGTGGGGTGATCGGCAATCAAGCAGCCGCCTTCCTTTACCACGCGGGCCGCAATCAGCAAATCTGCGCCTGCGGCGACAAAATTGACCATCATGGTCAGCGAAGACACTGTGCCGGGATAGATGAAAACAAACAGGGTACTCCCCAGGCCCAGCACTACAAAGGGCGCTAAAACTCCCGCTAAGTACGATTCCTTTTTCAATGCCGCCTTACAAGCGCAGCTTGGCATCATTGCGTGGATATTGAAACAAACTGCTTGCCAGCCTTTGCCGCTTGAAATTGCCCAACCGATACCATGCAACAACTCGTGTATCACGACCGAAATAACAATAACTGCTATGAACATGATAGAAAAAGAAAGCCCGCCGGTTTCTGATAGATGCGCCCTCTCAAGCAAGAGAAAGCGATACAATAAGCCCAAAATTGTTATAAACGGAAGTGCGTAAAGCACCCCGAAAACCGTTGCCTTGCCGGACGAGAAGGTGACGTCTTTTTCTCGGTAGCCGTTTGCTTTTACTACGCCGTGCTGAGTTATTACGACAGCAAAAACAAGCGGCACATCAAATATGTATCCACCGGACTTCCCGAAAAGGGAAACAAACGAAAGGCCGAAGCGGAACTTGTGAAAATTCGCAACGCCTTTGAGCCGTCCGCAGAGATCGGTGAGCTTTGCTCCAATATGCTGTTTGCCGACTATCTGATCGGCTGGCTGGAGATTGTCAAGGTCAGGGTGAAACCCACCACCTTCGGCTCTTATGAGAGCATGGCGAAGCAGACCATTGAGCCGTATTTTCGGAATAAGCCGATTACCCTAAAGGACTTGGAAGCAAGACACATCCAGCAGTTTTATTCCGAAAAGCTGTGGACGGTCAAACCCAATTCCGTCATCCACTATCACGCTGTGATCCATCAGGAGCTGAAATACGCCATGAAAACCGATCTGGTAGCGCAGAACGTAGCGATGAAGGTAGACCGCCCAAAGAAGAACGATTTCCAGCCGGTATTTCTGGATGCGGCAGAGCTTCAGCGCTTATTTGAAGTGGTCAAGGGGACAAAGCTGGAACTTCCGGTCTTAGTCGCCGCCTTTTATGGTCTGCGTCGGGGCGAGGTGCTGGGACCAAGTGGGACGCTATCGACTTTGAGCGAGGAACGCTGACCATCAAACGGACGGTGACCTCCGTCAATGTAGGCGAAAAAACGCAGATCATCGAGCAGGAATCGGCAAAAACAAAATCCAGTATGCGCACTCTGCCGCTGGTGGGAAGATTCAAGGAATATTTTGCAGAGGTCAAGGCGGCGCAGGAGCTGAACAAACAGGTCTGCAGCAACTGTTACAACTACGAATACGACGGCTTTGTATTCGTGGACGAGTTGGGCGAGCGGATGAAGCCTGATTATCTGACCTCTCAATTTCCCGCCTTTATCGAGCGGCACGGCATGAAGAAAATGCGCTTTCACGATCTGCGTCACTCCTGCGCAAGCTTGTTGCTCGCCAACGGCGTACCCCTGAAACAGATTCAGGAATGGCTCGGTCACTCGGATTTCTCCACCACCGCCAATATCTATGCCCACCTTGACTATTCATCAAAGCTGTCCTCAGCGCAGGCGATGGTGAACGGTATGCCGCTGCTCGAATCGGGCGATTTCGGCAGTAAATGGGAGCAAAACGCAGAAAAAAGCGGGCAATAAAGCAAAAAGCTGTTCTTTCCAAAATGTTGGAAAGAACAGCCCAAAACCGGGTGATTTTTGGAACGATCACGAAAAAAGAAAAATCCAGCAAACCCGTATGGTTACTGGATTTTTGTGGCGGAGACGGTGGGATTCGAACCCACGTGGCGCTCATCACGCCAAAACGATTTCGAGTGTGTCCGGAATTTCCGAACCTGGCGGAATTTGACGGAAGCTGGGGGAAGCTGTGGGAACCCCAAAAAGCCAGAGTTTCCGCGGGTTTTGAGAAGACAGAAAAGAAAAAAGAGAGGAGATTCCTAGGTCGGGAAGTCCCCGCAGGGAGGGGAAAATTCTAACGGATTTCTAAGAAACACCCCGTAGAAAACCCGTAGAAACGGGCCCGGAAGAGGCCCAAAAACCCACACGCTGGCAGTGCGGATTTGGGGGGTGTTTTGGCGGGACAGTTTCCTTGTGCGGCGGGGAGGTCGGAGCTATTGGCAGGAATCTTTCTGTTCTGAGTGATGTGTAGATGTATGGTCCGCCCCCGTGGCTGTGGATGCTGAGGGCCGTGGGGCCGGCCCATCAAGGCTGACAAGCAATCCCCCCTCACAGTGTGAGAGGGGATTTGCGTCACAGCAGCTCTCTTGTTTTTCTGGCGAGATAAAGCGGGATGTTCGTGATGGCGCCGCCCTGGCGATACCCCCGCTTGGAAAAGCGAAGTGCGTGTTCAGGATGACGGTTTGCAATGTACCGTTTGAAAGATGGCGCGGACTTGTCTTCGCCGCCCTTTGCTTCCACGGGAATGATTTCCGTACCGTTTTGCAGCAGAAAATCAATCTCACCGGTTTTGTCCGAGTAATAGCGAGGTTCTACCTCAAACTGACCGCGAAGCTGCTGCAAGACGTAGTTCTCGGTCAGCGGCCCTTTGAACTGATAGTCCGCTTTCAGCAGGATGGCGCTGTTGTCGATACCCGCCATGTGCTTGAGCAGCCCTGTATCAAACAGGAACAACTTGAATTGATCGAGCTTGTCAAAGGCGGAAAGGGGATGTTCCATCTTGGAGACATTGTAGATGCGGTTGAGCATACCGGCTGAGACAAGCCATTCGATGGCTTCTTCAAAGTCCCGCGCCCGGCTGCCCTGCCGGACAGCACCGTA
This sequence comes from uncultured bacterium, assembly GCA_905215055.1. Taxonomy (GTDB): domain Bacteria; phylum Bacillota; class Clostridia; order Oscillospirales; family Acutalibacteraceae; genus Acutalibacter. The sequence goes on along the minus strand of CAJMOH010000014.1, from coordinate 43,461 downwards.
GATAAACTTTTCATTGGATTTGGCGAGCTGGGAGACAATGCTGCGGAACACCATCAGGATGCGCCCGCTGTTCACCTTTCCGTTATGCTTGGAAAAGTCGTTTTCGTAAATTTCCACCAGTTCTCGCTGGATTTGGGAAACCGCTGCCGGGTCTTTATGGTTGACCCAGGATACAACGCATTCCGGCATCCCGCCAATAATGAGATAGTAGTTGTAGGCTTCCAGCAGGCGGTTGTGGAAAATTTCCTCAATGGTCTGATCCTTCTGGATGCTTTCATAATAGGCAAAGAGCGCCGGGTCGGTGGCTTCCAGAAACTCATCAAAATAAAGGGGGTATAGGTCGAGAAGATTGACCATCCCCACCGGGTAGGACTTTGGCTGGGCCAGCAGGGTGCCAAGCAGGCTCCCGGCCGCGATGACATGGTAGTCGTTTGCTTTCTCTTTGAAATATTTGAGTGTGTTGAGGGCCTCGGGACACTCCTGTACCTCATCGAAGATAATAAGAGTCTCCCCAGGCAGAATCTTTTCTCCGGCGATCATGGACAGCAGTTCAATAATCCTCTGGGGATTCTTGTTCGCTTCAAAAATGGATTTTAGCTCATCTTCCTCATCAAAGTTGAAGTAGACAAAACTGTCGTAACAGCTTTGTCCAAACTCCTTCATGAGCCAGGTCTTGCCCACCTGACGGGCGCCGCGAATAATCAGCGGCTTCCGTTCCGGGGTATCCTTCCATTTTACGAGCTGCGAAAACGCGCTTCGCTTCATGCGAGTCACCACCTTCTCCTCTAGATGAAAGCAGTATAACACATTTTTCCGGGTTTTACAACGGGATTAAAACACGTTTTTCCGGAAAAATAAGATGCGTATAAACACATTTTTCTGAAATGGGTATCGTTCCGTGGACAAGCGCAAGGAAAACACCCAGTAGGGCCCTCAATCAAAACGGCGCCTTTTTCTTCAAGCTTTCGCTTCAGTACCTCGTCAGCGGTTCTTTTTCTGTATCTTTTCATGCCGCGAGCTTCCCTTGGTGAATGGTGTTCATTTATAGTGTGCGCCAATCAAGCAACGATTGCAACGTTTTTCCGATGATTGGCGGAATATTGTTCCAACGATTGGCGCGATTTTATTCCGACGATTGGCAGCTTTCTCAATTCAGATGCAGGACAGAGCCTGGCGATTCCTTAAATCACAATCCCCTGGCAGTGGTCGAGCTCGTGCTGGATGATCTGGGCCGTCCAGCCGGTGAAGGTCTTGACCCGCTCCTGAAACTTTTCATTCTGCCACCGCACCTTGATGGATTTCCACCGCTTGGCGGGCCGGGTGCCGATGAGGGACAGGCAACCCTCCTCCGTCTCGTAGGGGCCGGATTTCTTCACGATCTCCGGGTTGTACATCACCTGGTAGACGCCCTCGTTGTCGAAGACGATGATGCGCTTGTTCACGCCGATCATGTTGGCGGCCATGCCTACGCACTCTTCCTTGTGGTGGGCCAGAGTGTCCAGCAGATCCTGTCCCACGGAAAGGTCGTCCGGGGTGGCGGGCTGGGCTTTTTGGGCCAGAAAAGCCTCGTCTTTGCAGATGTCTCGAATCATGGGGTAAGCTCCTTGTGTGTCAAGACTGTTTCCGCGATCACCTCTGCCGCCAGCTGGGTGCCTTCCTCATTGGGGTGGACGCCGTCGGCAGCGTAGAGAGGGTGGGTGGGGGAGAGGTCGTAGAACCGCTGGCCCACTTCCGCCAGCAGAGCGCGGTTTTCCTGGGCGGCCTGGCGGTAGGCCGCAGAAAGCTGCTGGGCCATGCCCTCGTAGTCCCAGCCTTTGGCGGCCAGCTTGGCGCTGTCCTTCTCGTAGGCCCAGGTGGCGAACAGGACGGGAGTAGCCCCCTTTGCCCGAATCCACTCACAGAGTCGCTTCACGCTGATGAAAAAGCTTTGAGGCGAGGAGATGGGCCCGTGGCTCATCTCCTGGAGAATGACGAAATCCAAGGGTTCCCCCTCTAGAGCGGCCAGGGTCCTGGCGCCCAGTTTTGTCTTGGGGTTGAGCTGCTCCGCCAGCCGCGCCCCGCCCCGGGTGTGGGCCATCACCTCCGCCTCAGTGAGCCGGGCCAGCCGCTGGGGCAAGTTGTTGGCGGCGGTAAAGCTGTTGCCCAACATCAGAATGCGCATGGTTTTTCCCTCGTTTCTTCTGGAAATGTGGCGTCACGGGAGAGACACCCCTCCACCCATTCCTCCCTCACCCGGTACCGGCACACGCCGAAGTGCTGGTTCTGCCGCTCCATAAACGTGGCGGGGATTTGGGCCAGCCATTTCTTACTGAAGGCGGTGGTGCCGAAGTAGGCGTCAAAGTTGGCCACGGGCAGCACCACCCAGGGGGAGTCCTCCTGTTTGTTCGCCACATAATACTTCAGCAGGGTGAGAAGCACCTCTGGTTTGACAGAAGGGAAGGAATCCGCCAGCCGCTGTTCCAGGTCGGGGGTCAGAAGAATGGTGGGAGAGCGCAGCGGCCCCAGCTCCAAGGCGTCGGCGAGAATGTCGTCAAAGCGCAGCACCCAGCCGCCCTTGGTCTCCGGGGAGAACAGCGGAATCTGGAATCGGATCACTTTGTCCCGCCAGTGGGCGTCCCAGCCGTGGGAGAGGGCTTCCAGGTTTTTGAGAGCGGGCTTGCTCACCTTCTCCGGGTGGTGTTTGAGAAAATCCCGCACACCGTGGACGTGGCGGACAAACCAACCGCTGCCCTGTTCGTTCACCAGTTCCGGAAATCCATCGTGAAGCTGCCGGAAATCCGTCTCGTACTGCCAGGCCTCCTTGGGCTTGGCTTTTTTGCTGTCCGGGATGCTGCACCAGGCCCGGAGGGCGTCTCGGGCGCGGTCAATGTCCGGTTTATCGGTCTGCCACAGATAGCCGCGGGCCACTATTGTAAGAATTCGCTGCAGCCCTTCCCCTCGGAGCAGGGTGTCGAAGGTGAACCGCCCCAGGTAGGCGCTGTCCTGCTTGTTCGTGGCGTCGTACACCACCGCTCCGGTGTAGGCGGCGAACTCGGCTCTCTCGTCAATCACGGCGCTCCTCCTTTCGGGCGGTGGCCAAAACAGCGTCCAGCAGCACGTCCCACAGGAAACTGCGTTTTCCCAACGCCGCGGCGCACTGCACCGCCAGCTTGGGCTGGATGTGCCGTTCCAGGTACCGGCGGCAGCCCCGTGCCGCCGCCTCCCGGTAGGACTCCCGGGCCGTCTTATTTTCGTAACTCCGCAGCATTTCTTCCATCTGCTCCGAGTCCCCCGCCCGGTGGAGCTGGCGGCTGGTTTCCAGGCGATTTTCCCGCTCCACATCCAGCAGCAAGTCCCCTAGAATCCGGTAGCCTCCCGCCCGGAAGTCGCAGAGCAGCTCTCCATAGGCGTCTACAATGTCACCGGGCAGATGTTCCCGGAGGAAGTCCTCCCGCTCCCCAGGAGGCAGGAACTGCCACACCTGTTCCCGGATTTGTTCCAGCAGGGCCGTCACCTGTTCCGGTTCCAGGGCGGAGAAGGCGGCGTACAGCTCCTCTGCCGTCACCAGTTCCTCCTGGCCCCGGGCGTACAGGATGCGCTCCACATCCGTGCGGTGGGGCTGCTCCCGGACAGGAGCCATGCTGACACGGATGCGGCCCAGGCACCGCTGGTACTCCAAAACAATCTCCTCCACCAGCTTGCGGGAGGCCTGGGGCAGTTTCTCTTTCCACTGGGGGTCTTGGGCAAAGCTGAACAGCGCCTCGTCCGGCTGGGAGGGCTCCCGCAGCTTGGGAGTGTGTTCTTCCAGCTGCCAGGCCAGGTAGGGCAGCCGCTCCAGGTTGGCGTCTACCTGCTCCCAATCGGTGGAGCGGAGGAAGTCCTTGGCCTGTTTGGCGGGGGACCAGGCCCCTTTTCTTTTTTCTGCCTTGCCCTCCATCTGATACTTGTAGGTGAGAAACAGGTTCTTTTGTTTGCGGGGCTTGCCCAGGTAGGGGGACAGGTCGGGCTTCACGCCGCTTTTGGCGGAGTCGATTTCCAAGCCGGTGAGAATGGCCAGCGTCTCCACCTCTTCCCGGGCCTGCTGGCGCTCCTCTGCCTGGGAGTTTTCGTTGTAGGCGATGACGCTCCGGGCCAGGGCGGCGTTGGAGATCTGTCCCACACGGGAGGAGAAGGTGTCCCGCACCGTCTGGAACCGGGTCCGCCAGTCCCCGGCGTCCTGGATGCGGGCCTGGATGGAGGGGATTTTCAAAAAGGGCAGGTTGTCTATGTTGTCCAGCTTCTCAGACTCGTAGTTGCGCTCCACACACCGGTTGACAATGGGGTCGGCGATGGTCTTGACCATGTCCCCGTCAAAGTCCGCACCGCCTAGCCGCTCGGCGGCGTACATGAAGGAGCTGACCATCACCACATCGGTGAGGTGGCCCAGGTAGTGCTTGCGCATCTGCTCCACCGGGCGGTAGGGGTCGAGGAGGATTTCCTCGTTCCGGGCGATGTGGGGATTGCGGAGAATGGTGCAGGCGGACTTGCCCTTGTAGCCGGGCCGGGGCGCGTAAAAGGCGTGGCCTTGAAACTCCGTGGACAGGGCGACAGACAGGAAAGTCCGCTGGGACTTGGTGAGCTTTTCGGGGACCACATCCAACAGCATCACCAGAAACCGCAGCAAGTCCCCGGAGAGGAACCGGACGTCTCCCGCCACCTGCAGCCTGCCCAGGGCGTAGTCTTTTAAAAGCCGCTGGGCCATGTCCTCCAGCTGCTCCTGGTACACCGACTCTCCGATGAAAGCAGGGTTCTTTTCCAGCAGCTTACCCAGAAGGTAGGCCCGGCTTTTGCGGTCGGCGCCCCACCAGCCTGCCTGCCGGGTGAACACCTGGCGGCGGTAAGCTGCGTCCGCCCGCAGCTTGTAATACTCTGTCTCCGTGGCCTTCGTCAGCCACTGGCGGGCGTCCTCCTTCGGGCTGTGCTCCCAGCCGTCCGGTTAGTCCCGGGGACGAAATTCCTCCCCAGTCATGGACAGGGTGGTGAGAAACTGGTAGTTCAGCTGGGTGAACCCCTGGGGCCGCTCTTTGCTGGTGTTGGTCACATACAGGGCGTGGCGGTACTTGCGAAAGGCCGCCCAGTAATCCTCCCAGGACTTGCCGTTTTCCGTCAGCCAGCCGTAGCCTTTGAACATGCTCTTGGTGAGGATGACGTCCACCTTCGCCACCGGGTGATTTACGCCCCACAGGTCGGTGAGGTGCGTGGTGCCTGCGGAGCGGAAGAAGTCGTGAAAATCCACCTGGTGGAGCATCCCCTTCACAAAGGGGAGCCGAATCTGAAAGGAGGTGTGGCGGCCGCCCAGCGTTTTGTTGAGCCGGGCGGCGTACTCTTTGGAGATGAGGCCCTCCCCGTCAAACTCGGTGACGGAAAAGTCCTCCACCCGCTCCACCCGGCGGTAGCGGCGCACGCTGTCCGTGCCGCCCACATCCTCTACGGTGATGACCCTGGCGCTGCGCTGCAGGGTATGGTTGTCCACCACAATGACCCGGTGGGGCCTGTCAATCTCCATGCCCTCCACTCGGATGCCGGTGGAGAGCATGAGCCCGTTGTAGGCGTAGAGTTTGGAGAGCTGGCACTGGCCCAGCTCCAAATCCAGCATAATGCGCCGCCGCACCGTCTCCCACAAATCCGCCCGGAGGAAGGAGAGCCTGCCCTGACGGCTCATGGAGTTGGAGCGCTCAAAGGCGGCGTACTGCTGGGGACCGTCTCCCAAGTCCAGGGTGACGCCCTCCGGCCGGAACATCGTCTCCGCCAGGGCTTGGAGCCGTGCCACCCGGGACGAGGCAGGGCTCCGGTCGAAGATGCCGGAGAAGTCCAGATAGCACAGGACGGCGGACAAGTCCTCCACGACGCCAGACTCTTCCGTGGGGGTGAACCCCTCCCCATGGAGAGCGCACTGGATCTGGAAGAACAGGGCATTCTCCTCCTGCTCCTGACGGCCGGGCACCACGCACCGCCGGGTGGCGTCCCGGTTGAGGGCGATGGTAACAGCCCCGTCCTCTTCCTTGGCGTAGCTCAGGATGGACTTGGCGGAAAGCAAATAAATCCGATAGCGGCGGGGCATGGGCGGGCCTCCTTTCCAGTTTCTGTTTCTAGCATAGCAAAAACCCGCCCCCTGCGCAATGGGAAAGGGGCGGATTGCCATTCTTTTTCTGCTTTGACTAGGAGAGAAGTTTCCTCTGCTGCACCTTCAGACACCACTCCACCCTGTCCCGGAGAAGCCCTCTGTCTCGCTGGGGGTAGTAGGGGAGTGCTTCCTCCAGGGCGGCGGTGACATCAGCAGCCGTGAAAACCCACCGCAATTGGGGGCCGAATTCCCCCTGGGCGGCGTGAACTTGCCGGGCAAAGAGAGTGCCCAGGGGCTGGGCTCGCAGCTGCCCCACAAGTGCTTTGGGGACGATGTCCAGAGGAAAGTCCCGGGTGTTGGAGAGCAGCCCGGCCCCAAAGTCGAAGAAGGGGCAGTAGGCAAAGCCGCCGCCCCGCCGTAGGACGGCAATGTTGTTCAGGTGCCTGTCTTCGTTGCCAAAGAGCATGTCCGCCTCGAACAGAGCGGTGAGGTATTCTCCAAACCGGTCAAGGCCCGTGAGCCGCCGGGTGGTGTCCGCCATCCACCGCACCCGGCTGGCAAGGTTGGGCAGGCGGGAGACTTGGGCTTGCCAGTCGGGCCCCACCCCTTTGCGGAACAGCTCCGCCAGGGTGAGAATGGCCTCTCCTTCCTGGAGGAAGTCCGGGCTGGAGCAGCCGGTTCGCTTGCGCCGGTGAACTTCCAGCTGCTCCATGCGGTAGGGGACGAAGGAAAAGCCCAGCTCCCCCAGGTTGGTGTGCTCCAGCAGCCGGGAGGCAACCGTTTCCGCCAGGCCCTCGCAGCCGAACAGATCCAGCTTGTACCAGCGGCCGCCCTCCCGCCACTTCTCCTGGTTGCCTTTGGAGGAGGTCTCCGCGATGCGTTTTCCGGTGGTCAGTTTCATGGCCATGCTCATCCCTCCACAATGTCCAGCCAGCAGTTGTCCTCTGCCATGCGCCCCTGGGTCTTGCGGACAATGGCCAGGGGATCGTAGTGATCCAGGCCCAGCTCTCTCAAGTAGTACTGCAACCCGTCCCGCTGGCGGGGAATGCATCGCTCCTCCAAGAAATTCTCCAAGTCCTCCCAGGTGGGGGACGTGTTCACCCCAAAGGCAGTGGACAGGGAGTCGTCCACCAGGTTTTCCACTGCCAGGCAGCAGGTCACCTTGTCCGCGCAGATTTTGGTGCACAGGGTGTCCCCGTCATAGTAGTGGAGGCGGAGCAGTTCGTGGCCCTGGCGCCGGGCCTCTCTCAGAAACGCCTCGTAGCCGGAGGGCCCAGGCCGCCGAAGGGTGACGCACTCCCCGTCAAATTGCAGCAGCACCTCCCGGTCGTTCTCGGTGATACCCAAGCTCTTTATCCAGGCAGAGGGCAGCGCCACCCGGTAGCCTTTGGAATGGGCCCCGGCGTTGCCCCCTGCCCTGTTGATGAGAATTTGCGCCTTGCGTTCTTCCATGACCATCACCTCTGCTATTAGTATATACATTGGACACCAATAAAGCAAGAAGTTTCACCGGCGGAAACGAAAATGCCGCTCGGAAAGCAGGCGGCGGCATACACTTTAGCTTCCTCATTTGCAATGGTTGCGGCAAAGTGCAGGATGCTCCTCCCAACCCCTTTTCAGTTTTCTTCCCCCCCAGCTTTATCTATTGGTTCTGCTTTTATGAACACTACTCCCACCTTTTTCTTCGGTGGGAGCTTTTGCGTTTCCATTTCCTGCGGGATTGGGGGGGAGAGAACAGAGCCGCCCCGCTGCCATAATGCGCCGGTGCATAACGGGAGAGTCCCCCCTCGCTGTGGGAAAAACCTTCCGTGTCTTCCGGGTTGTCCCGCCATCGCTCCAGGCGGTTTGGGAAAGCCCTTGGGGTTTGAATTTCCATGCAATCTGGAATATAAAACACTGCTCCCACCTTTTCTCTCGGTGGGAACTTTTGTGTTTCCCATTCCCTGCGGGATTGGGGAGAAGAACAGGACCACCCCTCCGAAAAAATGCGCCGGTGTATAACGGGAGAGCCGGCCCTTGCCGGGAGAAAAATTTCCCGCGCTTTCCGGATTGTCCCACCATCGCTCTGGGCAGTTTGGGAGAGCCCTTGGGGTTTGAATTTCCATGAAATCCGGAATGTAAAACACTGCTCCCACCTTTTCTCTCTCCGGCGGGGGCGGGAATGAAAAAATAAAGGAGATGATTCTATGGAAGAGAGAAACCTGCAAGCCATTGACGGCGCCACCTTGATGGGCCTTCACCTGGAGCCCACCCGCTTCTGTGTGGACACGCTGCTGCCCCAGGGGGTGTGCTTCCTGGGCGGGGCGTCCAAGATTGGCAAGTCCTGGATGGTGCTGGACTGGTGCGTCCGCATCGCCAAAGGGGAGCCGGTGTGGGCTCTGCCCACCCAGAAGGGGACCACCTTGTACCTGTGTTTGGAGGACACCCTCCGCCGGGTGCAGGACAGGCTGAACCGCATCACTGACGAGGTGCCGGGGAACGCCTACTTCTCCGCCCAGGCGGAGACTATGGCCGGCGGCCTGCTGGAGGAGATTCGCCGTTTTGTGCGGGAACACCCGGACACTGTGCTGGTGGCGGTGGACACCTTCGCCGTGGTGCGTGCCCTTGGCGGGGACCAGACCTACGGCAGCGACTATCAGGAGGTGCGCCAGCTGAAAGCTTTGGCGGACGAGCTGAAGATCACTTTGCTGATGGTGCACCACGTCCGCAAGCTGGGGGACAGCGACCCCCTCAACCGGCTCTCCGGCACCACGGGCATTGTGGGAGCGGCGGACACCGTCTTGATCCTGGAACGCAGCCGTCGCAGCGCGGACTGCGCCACCTTCTACGCCACTGGCCGGGACACGGAGTACCGGGAGATGGAGCTGCGCTTCCACCGGGAGACCTGCTCCTGGGAGCTGCTCTCCGATACCTTGGAGCAGCCGGAAAAGCGATTGCCCCAGGAGATGCAGTCCCTGGTGGGCTTTATGAAAAAGGCGAAAGCCTACAAGGGCGGCAACGGCGACTTCGCCCAGGCTTTCAACCAGTACGCCGGGACGCAGCTCACCGCCAAGGTGCTGAAACAGCAGATGAAGCAGTGGCGGTTCTGCCTGGAGGACCAGGGAGTGCGCTTTGTGAACCGCCGCAGCAACGGCCGCCGGTTGGTGGAGGTGTTCTACACCCCTCCCGGTGACGAGGGTGACGGCGGTGACGCAGAATCCCCTGGGACCGGGAAAAGCCCGACTGCGCCCCTGTGAGGCCCCTGTCCGCCCCTGGAGCGGCCCGGTGGAGAAACCACCCGCCCAGGCCCGGAAAAGGCCCTGTGGGGCCGCTGGGGGCCGGTTTTGGGGGAGACAGCGGGCCTGGGGAAGCTGGCAAAACCGGTGGGGAGAAAACCGCCGTCCCTGCCGTTCCTTGCGGCCCTGGCAGGAGCTGAGAGGGACGCAAAACCTTTCCCGTTCTAGGCAGGAAACCTCCGGGATAAAAGCCTTTTTCCCGGACTTTAGTCCGGGGCAAGCAGAGCGCCCGGCTGTCCTGCCTGGCACTGGTTTTGGGGGCCTCGCCCCCCCTGCCCCCGATAATCGTTACAAACAAGGTGCAAAAAGAGAAAGGAGACGACACATGACAAAACCAAGAAAACGAAACCAGACTTTGACCGTCCGCCTGACCCAGGCGGAGAAAGAGCGCATCCAGACCCAGGCCAAGAAAGCCCGGCGCAGCGTCACCGACTACCTGGTGGCCCTGTCCTGGGAGACGCCCATCTGCCTGGGGCCGGACACCCGTCCCCTGCTGGTGGAGCTGAAACGCGTGGGCAGCAACGTGAACCAAATCGCCCAGAAGGTAAACGCCGGGGCTTTCACCTCCTACAACTTCCAGGAGGTGGTGGACCAGCTGGGCGCTTTGCACGAAGAGCTGTGCCGCCTTACCAGGAGCAGCCCATGGCAACGGTGATGTATATCCCGGAGAAGAAGCAGTCCCTGGGGGCCATGAAAGGGGTGATAAGCTACGTCTGCCAGGAGAAAAAGACCAGGGACCCGGTCACCGGCCAGCGGTTTGTCACCGGCGTCCACTGCCTGGGGGACAATGCCTGCCAGGAATTTCTGGCCACCAAGCGCACCTATGGCAAGATGAAGGGCATGAACTTCTACCAGTACGTGCAATCCTTCTCTCCAAAAGAGGCGGTGACTTTGGAGAAGGCCCACGCCATCGCTTTGGAGTTTGCCCAAAAAGCTTGGCCGGGCTTCGAGGTGTTGGTGGCCACTCACCGGGACGCCGGGCACCTCCATTCCCACTTTGTGGTGAACTCCGTCAGCTGGGAGACGGGCTTGAAGCTGCGGCAATCCCCCAAGACCTTGCAGACCCTCCGGGCCCTGAGCGATGAGATCTGCACCGCCCAGGGGCTCTCGGTATTGCCCCGGTATGAGAAGCCGGGAGCCAAGCTCTCCTCTCGGGAGTACCGGGCCGCCCAGAAGGGGGAGAGCTGGAAGTTCCGGCTGATGGGGGCTATTACCCAGGCCATGGAGCGCAGCGGCACCCGCCGGGACTTCCTCCGCGCCATGGAGCGCCGGGGTTACCAGGTGGCCTGGGAGGACAACCGGAAGTACATCACCTACACCACCCCCGGCGGACGAAAGTGCCGGGACATCCGACTACATCAGGACAAATTCAGAAAGGAGAACATGGAGTATGAATTCACCATCCGAGAAGAACACCTCCGACAGCTTGCTGCAAGCCTTGTTAGAGAAGAACACCCAAGACCTGGCGGAGATCCAGCTGAAACCCTACACACCCACGGTATACGCCATTCCCGACACCATTTGGACGGCTATGGTGAATCTGCTGCAGAACGCCGCCACCTTCCAGCCCACCCTGTACCAGAAGCTGCAGCCTCTGGCCACCTGGGAGGAGGTGCAGGAACTGGCAGCCCGGATACAGGAAACCCAGGAACAGACCGTGCAGAAAGCCCTGTCGCTGGTGGCCCAGAACAACCGGCAAGCCCTGTCCCAAATCCAGGAGGAACTGGAGAAGGAGCAAGCCAGCCGGGAGACGTTCCAACAACAGGTTGGGAAGGAGCAAGAGCGGTTTACTTCCAAGCTGTCCGAAGAGTTCTCCGCCTGGAAGAACGAGCTGGAGGACTTTCAGCAGCAGACGGAGCGCCGGTGGCGGCAGCTTCGCCGGAGGTTTACCCTGGGGCTGCTGCTCTCCTGGGCCTTGGCCTGCGGGGCATTGTGGATGCTGCTGCGGTGATGGAGAACGATGAGGAGGACGAAGAACAGCGCCGGGAGCGCATCCAGGCAGAGAAAAACGGCCAGGACTTGGGAGCCGCCCTGGGAGTTGTCCTGGGGCTGGCTTCCACGTTGCTGGAGGACGAGAACCCTCTTCCCCAAGAGGAGGGCCCTGCTTTTACTATGTGATCGCAAAGGAGGCAGCGTTGACCAAACGAGAAATTACAAAATCCCTGAAGGAGTATCCGGCGGCCCTCACTGTGAAGGAGCTGGCGGAGATCCTGCGGGTGAGCACCAAAACCGTGTATAAACTGCTCAAGGAAGGAGCCCTCCCCGCCTGCAAGGTGGGCCGGGAGAACCGGGTGGCCAAGGTGGAACTGGTAAACTTCCTGCGGGAGCGTGACAAGAGGGGAACGAACCCCAAATGTGTCCAAACTGATAACTCTTGAGAAAAGGGGTGGACTTCCGGAAAATTTTGGAGTATGGTTCCGGTTGCCGGAAAACAAAAAACACAGAAAGGAGAGAGGCAGCATGGCAGCAAGACCTCACTTCGCCGCCAGCGTCCAGAGCAAAAAGGGACGGCTGTACGCGGTGATTCAAGTGAAAAAAACGGGACCACCAAACCGGTGTGGCGGACCTTGGGACTGCCCGAGGGGGCCAATAAGACCAAGGTGAACAAGGCCTTCCGGGAGGTGGTGGCCCAGTATGAGCAGGAGTTCTGGGAGGAACAGGAGCGGGGAGGCCGGCCCCCGGCGGACATCCCCGTGTACGACTACCTGGTGTCCTACTTGAAACGGGTGGAGCCGGAGCTGCAAAAGAACACCATCGTCAGCTACCGGAGCATGACCAACGGGAAGATCCGCCGGTACTTTCAGCGCCGGCCCCAGCTCACCGTGGGGAACTTGAAGCCCCAGGACATTCAAGACTTTTACCAAAGTCTCTTTGCGGACGGAGTGGTGGCCAACACGGTGATCCACTACCACGCCCTGCTGCGGCGGGCCTTCCAGCAGGCCTTTAAGGAGGAGCGAATCGACGCCAACCCCTTCGACCGGGTGGGGCGGCCCAAAAAGAACAAGTTCCACGGGGAGAATTACACCCAGGAGGAGCTGCTCACCTTGCTGCACCTGGCCCGGGGAGACGTGATCTACCCGGCCATTCTCCTGGCGGGGGCCATGGGCCTGCGCCGCAGCGAGGCCTTAGGCGTGCGGTGGTCGCGGATCGACTGGGAGAAGCGCACCGTGCTGCTGGACACCAAAATTGTGGAGTACCGGGAAAACGGGAAAAAGAAAGTGGAGCCAGTGGAGGAGATGAAGAACAAATCCAGCCGCCGCACCCTTCCTCTCCCCGACCCGGTGGTGGAGATGCTCCAGGTGCAGAAAGAGCACCGGGAGGTGTACCGGAAGATGTTCCAAGGCAGTTACAACGCCCAGTACCTGGACTATGTGTGCGTCAACCAGCTGGGGGAGCTGCTGCGCCCCAGCTATGTCACCGACCACTTCCGAGAGCTGCTGGAGAAGTACGGCCTGCGGCACATCCGCTTCCACGACCTGCGCCACACCTTCGCAAGCCTGCTCATCAACCAGGATGTGCCGCTGATCAACGTGTCCAACTTCCTGGGCCACTCGGATCTCTCCACCACCGCCAACATCTACGCCCACCTGGACAAGGCCAGCAAGCAGGCCAGCGCCGCTGTGATTTCGGACATTCTCCAAGGGGAGAACCAGCACGCCCAGCCGAAGGGCGAACCAGAAACCAATACAGACAGACAAACGTAAAGGGCGCCCCGCTTTGGGACGCCCTCATTTTATAGGAGGTGAATGTACATGAAAGAGAAGAAAGGGACGGAAAGCTGCCGTGGGCCGCCTAGTTACTGCAATTCCTGTTCCAAAGTTTGGAACAGGGGATCGTCAAAAAATTGAGTGATGGTCATGTCCAGCCCATCGCAGAGTTTCTTCAACGTGATGACAGACAAATCCCGGCGGCTGGGGCTCATCAGGCTGTACACCGTGGAGGGAGTAACCCCGGAACGGTTGGCCAGCTCGTTGTAGCGAATATTGCGTTCTCTGCAAATCTGTTGCAGCCGAAGAACGATGGCGTCTTTGATTAGCATTTTCCTCACCCAAGGTGATTGTAGAGAAACAATCGCAGAAGCGTGTACGCACTTGCGTAATTCAAATTGCCTTGTTACAATTATTTACGCAGATGCGTATAAAATGTGGAGAGGAGTTTGGAAAATGAAACTCGCCATCATTGGTTCCAGAGGGTTGTGGGTGGAGGACGTGGGGGCATACCTTCCTCCTGGGGTGACGGAACTAGTCTCCGGCGGGGCGAAAGGTATCGACACCTGCGCCAGGGAGTACGCGCTGTCCCATGGCCTGAAGCTGACGGAGTTCCTGCCGGACTACCGCCGGTATGGACGGGCCGCGCCCCTGGTGCGGAACCGAGAGATCGTCGCCTATGCCGACCAGGTGCTGGCCTTCTGGGACGGCAAGTCACCAGGCACCAAGTACGTAATCGACCAATGCAAAAAGCAGAAGAAAACAGTGACGATTCACCTGCTGTGACCGCCACGGAAAAGAGGAAACTATGGAAATCTATCCCATGCTCACCGGCAGCCAGCTGCGGCAGTATTTGCACATCTCCACCCGCAAGCTGAAGTACCTGATGGACCACGACTACATCCCCCACGAGGACACAGGCCAGGCCACCTACCGGTACCGTGTCCGCTGGGAGGACGCGGTGGAATTCAAGCGCCGCATGGAGGAGGAGCCCGGCTTTCTTGGGGAGCTGGCGGGACAGTTCAGCTCTCACCATCCGCCCAAACCCAGGCCCAAGCGGGAGCCGGTTTTCCAGCCCACGCCGGAGAACTGTCAACGTTTCCGGCAGTGGCTGGCCTGGCGCTGGGCCAATGAGCCGGACGCCCTGCCCATCCAGCGGGCAGCCCAGCTGCTGGGCCGCAACCCCCAGACTCTCCACCGCTGGATAAAGGAGGGCCGCCTCCAGGCGGTGCAGGTGGGACGGAACCAGCTGTGCAGCAAGGAAGAGCTCCTCGCTTTTTTGGCCACGCCGGAGAGAGTGCTGGGGTGCCGGGAGCTGGTGGGGGAGTTTTTACGACAGTAATCCATAGAGAAACAATCATAAAATAAAAAATTTTGGAAATTTCGATGGGCTGACAAGGCGTAAAGCGCTTGCTGTTGGCCCACTTTCTTTTTTAAGGATGCGTTGTGCCATTTTGCGTGAAAAAGGCACAAGATATTGTGCCGAATACTCTGCGAATTCTGGACTTTTCGCAGTAGATTTGCTAAAATGAAAAAGACTACAAAAATCTATCGAGACGCTTGTCTTTTTATAAGGAGAGGGAACATGATCACTGGGGAACTGAAAAATCGGATTGATGCCTTATGGGATATTTTTGCGGCAGGCGGGCTTGTCAATCCGCTAGATGTGATTGAGCAAATTACCTATCTCATGTTCATCCACGACTTGGATGAAATGGACAATCGAAAGGCAAAGGACAGTGAAATGCTGGGCTTGCCTTATTGGTATTTGGGGGCGGATGCACAAAGACTATTTGGAACAGTATCATCCAGTTCTGTATAATGACCTGATTTTGACCAGCAAGCTCTGGACATATCTGGCTGATCTGAATGAGCAGGCACAAAACCGGCTGGATTGCATCATTGCCCAGATGAAAGAAGCTGAAGAAATCACAGAGGAATTGAAATCCCAGGATCAGATGGCATGGGTCAAGGCAATGAACAGTATCCGCAACCGGGCATAAGAAATTATTAGAGTAGATATGATTTACCGCTGAGGTGGTATTATGGTGAAGCCGAACTGTCAAGATAATTTCCGCAGAGAAGCACCTCTTCCAGCAGATACATCTCAAAGACGAGATTTAGTAATGATCGACCGGAAAATGACCAATAATCAGTTGACCAAACAAGCAGGAATCAGTTTGAATATTATTACCCGTCTGAAGCGGGATGAATATATTGCCATGCAGACCATTGAGAAAATCTGTATTGCTCTGGACTGCAGTGTAGATGATATTCTTGAGTTTATCCCGGAGTCCCAACAATGAGTTGCCATGATAATAGAGAGGAGGCGTATCATGCAATTTGAAGAAAAACTGGATGTGATCGAAGAAGATATTGCTCAATACAGCCGTGAACTGCTTGATATCCTTCTAAAAGACAGAACGACAAATGAGAACATTATCTGGGCAACCAGTGACTATATCTCCCATGGGGAGCTTTATGCAGCGACAGAGCAAATCTACGCCAGTCTGATCACTGGCGTTCATTCTAAGCTGATTCAGCCTCGTGTAGCAAAGGCACATGAGCAAAAAAACAACCGCACCAGAGATAAGGCGGAAGTGTTTACCCCTTCCTGGATCTGCAACGCTCAAAACAATTTGGTGGACGAGCATTGGTTTGGTCGGCCTAATGTGTTTAATATCCAGCAAGACAGCACCTGGACGGCAACGGAACGGGTCGTGTTTTCTGAGGATAAGCAGCACACCTGGAAGCATTATGTGGATGCACGGAGAATTGAGGTTTCATGCGGTGAGGCCCCCTATCTTGTGAGCCGCTATGATACTGTAACCGGTGAGCCTATCGAACTTTTTTCCAGAATTGGTTTACTGGATCGCAAGCTGCGTGTTGTGACCGAAAATGCCTCCGACGAAAGCGAATGGCTGAAATGGGCGTACCGAGCTTATGAAAGTGTGTACGGTTTTGAGTTCCAAGGTGACAATTTATTGCTTGCACGAGAAAACCTGCTATATACTTTTATTGACTATATGCGGTATGCACTGAAGCGTACTCCTACGCTCAATGAGCTGAAAAAGGTTGCTACCATCATATCCTGGAATCTGTGGCAGATGGACGGGCTCACCTATGGCCCACCGCTCTGTGATATTCAGGAAGAGATGAACCAGCTTTCTCTGTTTGACTTTATAGAACCAGAAACGCTTATTGGGCAAAAACCTGCACAGTCACGGTGCAAAATCAAAGATTGGCGATCCAAAGTGATCGTGGAATACTACTCTTTGGTGAAGGGGGAAAAATAATGGAAACCGTATTTGGAACTTCTTTTGAGTACAAATTGATTTATGTTTTTGCCATCAATGACGAGGCTCATAAAGGGCTTTTGAAAATTGGTGATACCACAATTCAGTCAGATGCTTCCATTGACGCCCTGTTCCCCAACTGTAAGGCGCTGAATCAGGCGGCGCTGAGCCGGATTAAGCAGTACACAAACACAGCGGGTATTTCTGCCCAGCTGTTACATACCGAGTTGGCTGTTCGGCTCGTTAAAGGCAAGGATGGACAGCAGGTACTGAAGGCTTTCCGTGACCATGATGTACATCGAGTGCTGGAGAACTCCGGCATTCCCAAGAAGAAGCTGAAAAACTCCACCAGCAGAGAATGGTTTGAGGTCGATCTGTCCACCGTCCTGAAAGCAATCGAAGCAGTGAAGAAATGCCAGCCTAACCTGTCCGGCATGGGTGCAGGGACAGGTTTTACTCCTATTGTGTTCCGGCCGGAACAGGAAGAAGCCATTGAGAAAACACTGAAACAGTTCAAAACCGGCAGCCGGATGCTCTGGAACGCAAAGATGCGTTTCGGCAAAACCCTTTCTGCCCTTCAGGTGGTTAAGAAGTCTGGTTTTGCCAAGACCATTATTGTTACTCACCGCCCTGTGGTGGACGATGGCTGGTATGAGGATTTTCAGAAGATTTTCTATGATAGCGATGATTATACCTACGGCTCCAAGGGTCACGGGGCTGCCATCGAAGATCTGCTGAACAGCGGCAAAAAGTTTGTCTATTTTGCATCTATTCAGGATCTGCGTGGTTCTTCCACCGTTGGAGGCAAATTCGATAAGAACGATGCAGTGTTCTCACTTGACTGGGATCTGGTCATTGTAGATGAGGCACATGAAGGAACCACCACCGCCCTGGGCGATGATGTCATCAAAAATCTGGTCAAAGAAGGAAATGACTACGATACCAAGTTCCTTGCTCTGTCCGGTACACCATTCAATATTCTCAAAGAATTTGACGACAACATCTATACCTGGGACTATGTGATGGAGCAGCAGCGCAAAGCGGAATGGGACGAGCTGCATTTTGGCGATTCCAACCCCTATGACGAGCTGCCGGAGCTGAAGGTCTATACCTACGACCTGGGTAAAATCCTCACCGATAAAAGCTATGTGGAACTGGAGGACAAGGCGTTCAATTTCCGGGAGTTTTTCCGTGTCTGGACTGGGGACATTAAGCACGACCATAAGGCCATGCCTACTACTGCACAGGTGGGCGATTTTGTCCACGAAAGCGATGTTTGGAGCTTTTTGAACCTGATTACAAAAGACGATCCGGACAGCCACTATCCTTATGCCAACGTGGAATACCGCAACCTGTTCCGCCATGCCCTCTGGATGGTTCCTGGCGTCAAAGAAGCGAAGGCTCTGAGCAAGCTGATGAAGAAACACCCGGTCTTTGGCTGCGGCGTATTTGATATTGTCAATGTGGCCGGTGACGGCGATGAAGAGGAACGCTCCGAAGATGCGCTCCAGAAAGTGCGGCAGGCTATCAACAGCGCCGGGAACGACGGCTATACCATCACCCTTTCCTGCGGCAAGCTGACCACCGGCGTCACAGTGCCGGAGTGGACGGCTGTGTTTATGCTGGCCGGATCGTTCTCCACTTCTGCCGCCAACTATCTGCAAACCATCTTCCGGGTACAGTCGCCCTGCAACAAGGACGGTAAGATCAAACGCTGCTGCTATGTGTTTGACTTTGCCCCCGACCGTACCTTGAAAATGGTGGCGGAATCTGCGGCCCTGTCCACCAAAGCAGGTAAGGCCAATGAATCCGACCGCCGAATCATGGGTGAATTTTTGAACTATTGCCCGGTGATTGCGGTGGATGGCACGGTGATGAAAGCCTATGACACCAATCGCCTGCTCCAGCAGCTGAAGCGGGCCTATGCGGAACGGGCTGTACAGAACGGCTTTGATGACATCAATCTATATAACGATGAGTTGCTGCGTCTGGAAGAACTTGATATCGAGAAGTTCAATAACCTAAAGAAGATTGTCGGTACATCCAAGGCGGCGCCCAAGGCCAAGGAGATCGACATCAACGCCCAGGGCTTTACCGACGAAGAATACGAAGAACTGGGTCGGATCGAGAAAAAGCCCAAGCGGGAGCGCACACCGGATGAAGAAAAGCGTTTGCAGGAGATGAAGGAAAAGCAGAAGCTCAAAAATAATGCGATTTCCATCCTGCGGGGCATTTCCATCCGTATGCCGCTGCTGATTTACGGCGCTGATATTCCCATTGACGAGGATATCACCATGGAAAAGTTGGTGGATATCGTGGACGATTCCTCCTGGGAGGAATTTATGCCTTCCGGTGTCACCAAAGAGATGTTCAAAAGTTTCATCAAATACTATGACCCAGAAATCTTTGTGGCTGCTGGTCGCCGGATTCGCACCACGGTTCTCAGCGCCGATGAGCTTTCCCCCACGGAGCGGGTCAAGAAAATCGCGCAGTTGTTTGCCTGCTTCAAAAACCCGGACAAGGAAACCGTTCTGACCCCATGGCGGGTTGTGAATATGCACATGAGCGATTGCCTGGGCGGTTATAACTTCTATGAGGAAACTCATGAGCAGATGGCAGAGGAGCCCCGTTTTGTGGACCACGGCAAAGTGACCGCAGACACCTTTGCAAATGCCGGTGCCCGCGTGCTGGAGATCAACTCCAAAACCGGTCTGTATCCTTTGTATGTGACCTACAGCATTTTCCGCAGCCGGTGCGCCGCTTGCCCCGAAGAAGAACTGGATGATGCCAAATTGCAGCAGCTCTGGGATGCAGCCGTGCGGGAGAATGTGTTTGTGATTTGCAAAACGCCGATGGCCAAGCAGATCACCCAGCGCACACTTGCCGGATACCGGGATGTTCCGGTGAACGCCCATTATTTTGACGACCTGATCAACATGATGAAGAATAAGCCCCGGCAATTTGTTGACCGGGTACTGAAGCCCAGCTATTGGAAACAGGAAGGGGTGAAAGCCATGAAATTTGATGCCGTAGTAGGCAATCCGCCGTATCAGCTTTCCGGTGGTTCTGGCGGTACCAATGACGCACCCATTTATCAATATTTTGTTTCATCCGCACAGAAGCTACAAGCTGACTATACTTCTTTGATTATTCCTTCAAGATGGTTTTCTGGCGGACGAGAGAACCTTTTGGCCGAATTTCGGCACGATATGCTTGCCGATGGTGGAATCAAAAAGATGTTTGTTTTTTCTGATTCTCATGACATATTCCCCTCTGTGGAAATCAAAGGCGGGCTTTGCTACTACTTGTCTCAAGACGGATATTCTGGAGAATGTGAATATACGCTTGTTAAAAATGGAACCCCCACAACGATCATGCGGAATCTAAATGACTTTGATGTTTTGATTCGTGAGCCGTTGCTTGCAAATATTGTGAAAAAGGTGATGGCGGACAATCCCAGAACTGTTAGCGAGATCATTTCGGGAGATACGCCGTTTGGGATCCCAACCAATCCAAAAGAGAGCAAAAAAAATCCAATCGCTGTTTATGCAAATTCGTCAGATGAACATAACACAAAACTATTTCATATTGAAAACACAAAGCGCAAGACGGAGTATGTAAGCCGTATTGCTATAAAAAAGAATGCTGATGCAATTGAT
The DNA here is from genome assembly GCA_905215055.1 of uncultured bacterium. Taxonomy (GTDB): domain Bacteria; phylum Bacillota; class Clostridia; order Oscillospirales; family Acutalibacteraceae; genus Acutalibacter. The sequence goes on along the minus strand of CAJMOH010000014.1, from coordinate 23,442 downwards.
GCCGAAAAGGTGTTTATTCCTAAAGGTTATGGTGCCGGTGAAGCATTCCCCCATCAAATTTTGGGGATTCCCGAATATGGTGGAAGTAATTCCGTATGTTCACAATCATATTTATATGCTGCGTTTGATTCAAAGAACGAAGCCGAAAATTTTATTTCATATCTAAAAACAAAGTTTTTTAGAGCATTGGTACTGGCAGTTAAAATTTCTCAAGATGCCATGAGCAAAACATACCGCTTTGTCCCCATGCAGGATTTTACAAAGCCTTGGACGGACGCCGAACTGTATAAAAAATATGGCCTGACAGATGAAGAAATCGCCTTTATTGAGTCAATGATTAAGCCGATGGAGTGAAAATTTAAGGAGATGAATCTAAGTGGATGAAATGGAAAAAGAGTTGGCAAAAGCTGCCGGAACGCTAGCAAAAGATGTTGCAGAAGATTTAGTTCGTCCCACATCAAAAAGCATTGGAGAAAATATGGGCCTGCTCGTCGATGGTGTTATGGGGTGGTTAGGCTATTGGGGCCAAAAGCAACAAATTAAACGAGCGGTGTATTTGGAAGAATATAAGAAGCAAATTGCTAAAAAGATAGCAGAAATACCGGAAGAAAACCTTATTGAACCGCCTGTTCGCATTGTTGGTCCTGCAATCGAAGATAGTAAGTTTTTTATTGAAGAAACTACTTGTAGGGAAATGTTTGCTCAATTGATTGCATCGTCTTGTAATAGCGCAGTCTCAGGTGCAGTTCATCCGTCTTTCCCTGAGATTATTAAGCAATTGTCTCCATTGGATGCCCGATTTTTACTACTGTTTAAAAAACAGTCCACTTTTCCGATTGTTGAATTGACTGAGAAAGACACAAACGGAAAACTAACTCCATATCCCAACTTGTTGTTTGACTTTATGGCAGTTCCAAATGACTTTACATATCCTGAACATCTTGAACTGAGTAAAACGGTTGATATGTTGATTAGATTCGGGCTACTGATCAAAAACGACCGGATTATTCAGCTGAATTATGATTACGACAGCTTTAAAAAACATTGGTTCTATAGTGCCATGGAAAAAACTTTGGAAGAGGGTTCTACACTAAAAATCCATTCTTATCGAATTCAATTAACACTACTGGGAAAGGATTTTGTGAAAAGTTGTGTTCCTGATGATACCGGGGAGTAAATAATTTTGCAGAAAGTCCATCCGTTGCACCCGACGGATGGACTTTCTGTTATCTTTTTTCCCTTTTTTTCGTCCCACAGTGCGCCTGTGGACGAGCCTTTCCCCTCATATTATTGGGATTTTTGTAAGGGTAAAATAAACCGGCGCCTTGCCAGAAGAGAAAAACTCTGCCACACTATAAGAGTCTAAGGAAGTACACAGTAGTATCGGATAGTATTCAAGACTCTAAAATAGTGAGGTAGCGGCATGGAGCCAATGGAGAGTTTACAGAAAGTCAACCGGCAGCAGCGGCTGGCAGAATGGAGCCGGCGGGTGGAGGCTTGCCGGAGCAGCGGGCTGACAGTAGTGCAGTGGTGCCAGGAAAATGGCATCGCAGTATCCACCTATTTCTCCTGGCAGAGGAAGGTGTTCCAGGCCTTGAAGGAAGTCCAGGAGGTAACCTTCGCAGAAGTGCCGGTCATGGAGGCTTCTCCATTCCCCGGGCACGTGGTAGCATCTCTGGAAATCAGCGGTGTGCAGATCCAGGTCTACGAGGGAGCGGATACGAATACGCTGCAAGCACTGCTCCAGGCGGCGAAGTCATGCTGAACGATTTCAACTGCAGCTGCCCAATTTACATTGCATGCGGGTACACGGATCTGCGGAGAGGAATTGACGGACTGGCCAGCATCGTGCAGTCTCAGTTTCAGCTGGACCCCTTTCAGAGAATGTTGTTCCTGTTCTGCGGCAGAAGACAAGACCGCATCAAGGGATTGTACTGGGAAGGAGACGGATTTCTCTTGCTGTATAAACGGCTGGAGAACGGAGCGTTCCAGTGGCCGCGAAACGGAGAAGAGGTTCGGAAGCTGACAGCGCAGCAATACCGCTGGCTGATGGAAGGACTGAAGACCGAGCAGCCAAAGGCAAACAAGGCGGTGTCTGGTTTGAGCATTCTCTAAAGCCGAAACGTGGCGGAAACACTGGATTTTTGTGCGGTTTTGTGGTATGATTTTCCCATGGAAAACAAGAAGAATACAGCCACAAACAACCCGGAAATGGTGACCCTCTCACGGGCGGAATATGAATCTCAGCAGGCACAATTGACTGAGTTAAAGCTCCAGAACCAATGGCTTCTGGAGCAGCTTGGACTTGCCAAGAAGCGTCAGTTTGGCAAGTCTTCCGAGCGGCTCCAGGAGGGCCTCATGGACCAGCTGTCTCTCATGGCCAATGAGGCGGAAGCTTATGCCTATGGGACCAAGAATGCCACAGAGGAGCAGGTGAAGGGAAAGCCCACGCCCGCAAACGGCAGAGCGGCAACGTGCTGGACATCGTGCCTGAAGGAACCCCCACGGAAGTGGTGGAGCACCGGCTTTCCGAAGAGGAACGCATCTGCGATACCTGCGGCTCGGTGATGGAGGAGATTGGGAAAGAAGTCCGCCGAAGCCTGAAGATGGAACCGGCCCGGTTCTGGATTCAGGAAGATGTGTACTACACCTACGCCTGTAAGCAGTGCGAGTCGGAGACAGGGGAAGGAAATCTGCGGAAAACACCCAAAAAGCCCACATTCTGCCCTGGCAGTTTTGCCTCTCCGGAGGCAGTGGCCCACATTATGACCCAGAAATTTGTCATGTACTCGCCGCTGTACCGTCTGGAGCAGGAGTTTCAGAGGCAGGGCCTGAAGCTGTCCCGGCAGACCATGGCCAACTGGATCCTGCAGGCCTCGGACACTTGGCTGCGGCCTGTGTATGACGCACTGCACCGGAAGCTGTGCCAAGAAAGCGTCCTGCACGGGGACGAAACCACACTGCAGGTGCTGAAGGAGCCGGGCAGGACTTCCACCAGCAAGTCCTACATGTGGCTCTACCGGACCAGCGGCTGTGCCAAACAGCCCATTGTGCTGTATGAGTACCAGCCCAGCCGGAAGGCGGAGCATGCCCAAGCTTTTCTCAAGGACTTCTCCGGATGGCTCCACGCGGACGGCTACCAGGGTTACCACAAGTTGCCAGAGAAGATCCGGGTGGTGGGCTGCTGGGCTCACGTCCGAAGGAAATTTGACGAGGCACTGCAGACACTGCCCAAGGAAAAACAGCAGGGTTCTCTGGCGGCAGTTGGCGAGTGCTATTGTACCAAGCTGTTCCAGCTAGAGGAGACCCTTTCTGAGTTGACAGCAGAAGAACGCTATACCAAGCGTCTGGAACTGGAAAAACCGGTTCTGGACGCTCTGTTGGCGTGGGCTGAGGACGCCAGTGTCAAGACGGCGCCCAAGTCTGCCCTTGGCAAGGCGCTGCACTATCTGCGGGAACAGTGCCCTTATCTGGTGCGCTATCTGGAGGACGGCAGGCTGGAGCTGTCCAACAACCGCGCAGAGCGCAGCATAAAGCCCTTTGTGATGGGCAGGAAGAATTGGCTATTCTCCAATACCCCGGCCGGGGCCCAGTCCAGCGCTGTGATTTACAGTTTGATTGAAACCGCAAAGGAGAACGACCTGGATCCTTACCGCTATCTGGTTTGGCTTCTCCACAATGCACCTGAACAGAGCCAAAAGGATGAGGATTGGCCGGAATTTTTCCTCCCTGTGAATGCACCGAAGGAATGCAGAAGCTAAAATCTAATGGAATCCCTGACCGCCATCTCAAAGCCTGGCCGCTGAGGTGGCGGCCTTTTTTATACGCCCGGAGGTTTGACGGTTACGGATTTTTAGCAGTTTGGACAGGCTCAGTATTCGCATAAACGCCGAGAAATCTTCGGACGCAATCTTGTCAAAGGGAATCTGCATCTGGTCACAGAACTCGTGGATTACCCGTTCCTCATTACTGCCCAGCTGCATGGCACGGTCAAACTTTTCCTTGACCTCCGTGAAAGTCGGCTGCGGATCGGCGGTAGTGCGGTCGGTGATGTGGGACTGACGAATATCCTGAACGATACTGTCAAGATCATCATGGATCGTGTGGCTGAAAAAGTCACTTTCCTGTACCTGTCCCAGCTCCAGGGTACGGACATAAAGGTCATTCTCTCCCGGCGCATGGCTGCGGATTACTTCCTGTCGAGTGGCCTCCAGCACCAGATTCATCTGGGCAATCCGCATATCAGCGATCCGGTCAACGAAAATCTCAATATCCGTCATCAGCCGCTGGAAGTTCTCATGTGTGGCAATCTCACACAGCAGCCGGTTGTTGATTTTTCCGCTGCTCAATAATGTAACCATATCATCACTCAAATGCAGGGCCTGAAGCTCTGCGTTTGGGTGATTTTTATTTTCCGATATCCCCATCAGGTAATCGGTGGACACTCCATAAAATTCCGCCAGCGTAGCGATGGCAAAGGGACTAATGTCCTTATAGTCGTCGCTCTCATATTTGCTGAGGGCAGATTTGGAAAGCCCAGTCTGCTCGGCCAGCTGTTCCAGGGTCAGGTGCTTATCCGCCACCCGCAAATCCTTTAATCGTTCCGGGATAGACAGCTTTGTGTGCATCTACAATCCCCCTCCCGTCAGGAAAATCCTGCCATTTTCAACCATTATACCATGATTCCATAAGCGTGGAAATATGCTGATTTTGAGCCGTTTTCCATCGTTTTGGACATACGGGAAGGGGCCTGTTTTTTCGGTAAAATGAGTCTTGTCAGGAGACACAGAAACTTGAAAATTGAATGAACGGCTGCAAGGGGTATGACCTCTGGGGAAGTGACGCCATGACAGGAGCGCACCAAGGAGGACAATACGCCGGGGGAAATCCGGGCAGGAGCGATTGTAGGCAAACCGGCAACTGACACATGAAAATAAACTTTTAGGAGGTTGATTTTATGAAGTTAAGTATGAAGGAAAAGAAAGTGATGTATGCCTTTGCCTGTCCCAATCACCACAACACGGTGACACGGCTAAAATGGCTGACCGCCCTGACCGTTGACCCGCAGGCCAAACACCAGAGGATGGAACTGGCCCGAAAGATGGAAACGGAGATGTCAGAAAGCCGGCACACCGGCTTTTATCTTCATCCCGGTACAGCGGGATAAAACGGCAGAAAGAATCATCAGGAGCAATGTTGAGAAGATCAGGCCCCCCATTCCGCCCTCAACCGTTTTCCCCGGACTGATTGCCGGCGCCAATTTCTGCCTGCCGAATGCCTTGCCTACAAAATAAGCTGTCACATCATTGAAAATGCACCCCAGAATGACAAGTATGAGATAATATAGTCCATGTTCTGCCAGCCTTAATTCAACTAAGCTGCGGAAAAATAATGGGAGCATGATGGTACATGGTAAGATGCTTGCAAAAGACGCAAAGTGGTATCTTCCAATCCGTTTCATTAAAATGAAAAATACAATAACAGCGATCCCCCAAACAATCGACAGCATCACTGGATAGTAAGGGAACTCAAAAAAGCAGATCATAATCGACAGAAGGTAAAGAACGAGCATTCTTCCAAAGGTATTTGCTCTGACTGCACGAAGAAGCTCATAAATCCCCAAAATACTGAAAGATGCTGCTACGGTATTCAGAACATAGTGGATATGGGAAAGGCAAAGCACAATAAATCCCATTACTGCAAGAACAGCACCCGTCCTTACTCTAACAAATAGTTCGGAAGAATGCTTCCCACTGATATCTTCAACGTCACCTGTTCCCGGTTTGCTCAGATCCGCACACGATCACTGATCGCGGTTGTTCGATTCATTTTCACATAGTCGCTGGGTATCATATCTACAATCTCAAACTGAATATCACTGCGGCGCCGCAGATAGTTCTTATGGATTTGCTCTGTCCCCTGGATCGCTGCTACTACAATTGGAACATTGGCTTTCTGCGCAATCTTGAAAACACCGTTGTGGAAAGACAAAAGCACACATTCTTTACTGCGGGTACCCTCTGGGTAAACCGCAACCGAGACCTCGTCTTTTTCAATCAGCCCGGCCGCTTTTTCAATGGTTTTGATCGCATTACGGGGGTTTTCCCGGTCAATGGCCATAAAGCAGCACTTGCGGATAATGCGGCCGAAAATAGGTATTCTGAAATTTTCTGCCTTTAAAATGAATGCCAGGTCATAATCCTTCAGCACATACCATGTGAGAATCGGATCAAAATTTGAGCGATGGTTGCTCACAAATAGAAAACGGCCGTCTTTGGGAATCTTATCGATTCCCTCGGTATGTATATGGATGCGAAGCAGCTTCACGCAGAAGGCCGTTGCACTGTAAAGAAGGAAGCGGTAAAAAGGGCTATTCTGCTGATATTCAAGTTTTTCATTGACCAATATGGCTATTTTTCCCTGTCCCATAGCTTTTTTGAATCTCCCTTATTTCAACCATAATGGCAACTCGCCTCCCTCACTTGACTGTAAAATGTTACGGCATTGCAGGGCGTAGCCCATCCGTTATGTAAAAGTATTATTACTGTGTTTCTTTATCCTTTGAGTTGTTCCCAAATGGAAGTGACTGCGGCAAACGAATGCTGACTGCAATCAATTCCAACCCTAAAATGATGATGTGTGTGGAAAACTTCTCAAACGGATGAAACAGCAAAATCAAAGCCAAAGTCATGCGCAGCAAAAATTCTATCGCCGGAATTGCGAAATGCTGCCTTTGATACAATCTACATATTGCCTGCTTCAAAGATTTTGATGCTTTCCCGATTCCAATCATCGCCCAGGTTGTCCCAATTGCTCCCAATGCATTGCTTCCCTGAAGAATAAAGGCTACTCCCATAATCAGCAAAACAATGCAAGAGGTAAGCTCATCAGAATGATCCTGCACAAGTTTACGGGTTTTATAATCGTTGATCCCCCGTAATACGGCGGTCAGCGCCATAGCGCCTCCAAGTAGATAACCGGAAAAGTAATCATCGGAGGCAACATCCCCAACAAACATCCCAACAAGTAGCTACCATACTTTATTTGAATCGCTCCCATATACATACTGACCAAATCACAGGGTAAAACATTGATTATTCGTGAAAGAAAGCAAAAGATAAAGTCGTTTCCCGTATGGATTTTTTTCAGTAAGGCTGCTTTGGGATGCTTTTGCAGAATTTGATTAACCAAAGGTGTCCCAGCTTTTTTCCCAATAAAATATGGAATTGTGACCATGACCGCCGTTCCGCAAAGATTGACTATTATCGCAATGGGGAGAGGAAATAGAACTCCGGCAGCTACATAAAGTACCCCAGAATAGAGGATAATGCTGATGCTTTTTAACGCAAATAACAGCAATAGTACAATTACAGCCAAAAAGGGATTCTCAGGTGTAAAATGCAAAATAGAATCTACCGTTATTTTATCGCGCTGCATTATACAAACGCCAATAATAACGAGCCAAATACAGGATGCAAACACCAGCAAAATATTTATACCATTTGTTGGATGACGGTCCGATGTGTTGTCATCAGTACAAAGTGTTTTTTCTTTGTTATTGTTCAAATGATTATCCTCCTTCCCGTTAATCTGAAAGCTCTGCCTCTATGATATGTTTGGTGATAAACTGAGCCAAATACAACGATTTGATTTTATGAAACTTTTCCGAAAAAAGCTTCGTCATCATGGCCGGTGGATTAAGGGAGAACTCTTTCAAGCAGATTGAGATAGCAGTGGCTTTAACGTTGATTTCGTTTTTGTGAAATATTTTTCCTCAATTCAACCAAAAGATCATTATGGCGGTGCAGTTTAAGCTTTGGGAAAGCCTCAATCATTCGTAGTTGCTGACGTGTTAGTTTCTCAGAAAGAATATTCCGGCGGTTTTTTATCGTCTCGTATGCCGAAGAATCCTTTAATCTTCCAATAGTAATGGCCTTTCTCTTTTCCAACGTAGCTGCATGTTCCTCCAATTTTTTCTGGAAATCTACCATTCCACTCACCGACGACACGGTATCAACAATAAAACCAGCAAAAATTGCGACCATCAATACCCGTCTATATAGAATGGGGACTGCATCTACCCACCCGCAAATAACTGGATGAATCATCAAAATTAGCAGGACGGAAAACAAGCCAAAAACAACGGCCCCCAACAAGCAAACTCGTCCATTTATGTTGAGCAACCTTTTGGAATAGTCCCACCATCTTGCGTGGAATAGCTTTTCCATTCCGTAAGAAGTCAGATACTCCAACACACAGGCCACGATGGCCCCCAGCAAAAAGAGGGCTACCGGATTGGTTAAGTGCCCAAGAATCAGAATCATTAGCAAGGCACCTGTTCCGTAAATTGGGCAATAAGGTCCGTTTAAGAATCCACGGTTGACAAAATGTCTTTGGCCGATGGAACAAATAATTGTTTCATACAGCCATCCAATGAAACTGTATAAGATAAACCAGAGAAAGTATGTTATGATCTTGTCCATTTCAATACCCCATAGGCGGCCACCGTAACATTGCTGTTATGGTGGCCGCACACACAACCGCTTCTTCTATTGGATTATCCAATAGAATCCGTTTTATATATGAATTTTACATCTCCATCCATATGCTCGCTGATTCCTGCGGTATTTTACAACCGCCTTTGAAAAACGCATAAGTGATTACATATCCTTTCTGTTAGGGTTCTTGCTCTATCTCACAATATTCGGCATCGATGACCTCCGGCATCTGGTGACGAATAATCTTAACTGTAATCAGAATGGTAATGAGATTCAGCACGCCCTCGGTAATCAGCACAATTCCAAACAGGATCATGATAATCTGAATGCTTTCCGAAGGCCGGAATATCAGCAGGAAACCGGCAACGCCTGTCAGGATTGCCATGGCAAGAATCAGCCACCACTTTTTAATGCCAAAGGCTCTGGAATCAATGGAAATCTGTATTTTTAGGAGCGCATCTGCCAGAACACAGATACCCATAACAATACAAATCAAATTAACCATAGCATCTGTACGAATAATCAGAATGAAACCAAGCACCACGAACAGGATGCCAAATGCTAAATCGAATTGGAAAGCCAGCCTGTATAAATCTTTTGAACAGTAACCAATAATCTTTACCAATCCAAATAGCATCATAATTCCTCCGCCAAGCACACATAGCAGCGTCACCGAGAAATCAGGTACAGCAATTAGTACAATCCCCAGCACACATAGCAGAATAGAAATTATGATATAGCCAGTTTTTGCAGCTTTAATCCGATTGTTCAGATACACAATAAATACCTCCTTGCGTTGTCAATATTCTCATGGTTGCGTGAAGGTCACGTACCTCATAGACAATCTTTTTATATATAAAAAGTGTGATTTCGCATCGTAATTTACTACATGAGCTGACATATCAGCCAACTCTTCCGTCTATACTGCCAATCTGAATGTAGAACAGACTAAGCATTCATTTGACAGAAAATATCTTGCAGATCGGCATCAATTGCAGACAGCAAATCTGCATCATGTTTCAGACGACATTTAAGGGAATCTGACACATCGTTTTCAGTCTTGTATTTTAGGTGATGCTCTAAACTCGCCCAATAGTCCATAGCAATTGTCCGTATTTGGATCTCAACAGGAATGTGTTCTGTTGTCCCCGCCAAGAAAATGGGAACTGAAACAATTAGGTGGAGACTCCGGTATCCGTTTGGCTTTGGATTAGAAATAAAGTCCTTTTTCTTAAGCAAACGAATGTCATCTTGAGAAAGGAGCAGGTCAGCGACTAGATTCACATCATTTAGGTAATTGCACACGACCCGAACTCCAGCTATATCAAGAATACCCTCACGAAGGGATTGCATTTCTATGGGGTATCCTTTTCGTCTGAGCTTTTCGAGCATACTTCCTGGAGACTTCAGCCTACATTCAATATGGTGGATAGGATTGTGGCAGTGCTCTACTTGGAATCCATCATTAAGAATCTCAAGTTTTGTCCTTACTTGCTTAATTGCAGCATTGTACAACTGCCGGATTGCGAGAAACTCTGTCACATCATCTACGAAAGCCTCGTCCTGTAAGAGCGCCAGATTACGCTCACTTGTCGTCATTTGCAGGATTCTTTCAAAGTCCATAATAAGTCCCCCTTTTCATTTAAAACCGACAGGACTTTGACCCCTCCATAACACAGATAGCCGGACTGCCCAATGCAACCCTTGGGGCAATCCGGCTATTAGGATCTTCTATCACGAAATCAGATTATATCCTGCCAAAGCTGCGGCAAGTTTGTCTGTTCCCAAGGTAATTCCGCAGTATTTGAGCCAAAGTGACCATAGCTTGCGGTGTGTCTGTAAAACGGTGTTCGCAGGGAAAGGCGGTCTATGATAGCAGAGGGGCGCAGGTCAACCGTTTTAAGAATCAGTTCCCGGATCCGGTCTGCCGGGAGCTTTCCCGTACCGAAGGTGTCTACCAGGAGGGATACCGGCTGGGCAACGCCGATAGCGTAACTGATCTGGATCTCACACCGATCCGCCAATCCCGCCGCAACCACATTCTTCGCCAAGTACCGGGCCATATACGCACCACTTCGATCGACCTTTGAGGGATCTTTACCAGAGAACGCGCCGCCGCCATGCCGGGCGTAGCCGCCGTAGGTGTCCACGATCAGCTTCCTGCCCGTCAGGCCGCTGTCACCGGCGGGACCGCCAATGCAGAAACGGCCTGTAGGATTGATAAAGAATTTTGTGTTCCTGTCCAGCATGCCCTCCGGGATCACCGGGCGGATGACATGGCGGAGAATATCCTCCCGCAATTGCTCCATGGACACATCCGCCTCATGCTGGGAAGAAACTACAACAGTGTCCACCCGTGCCGGGATTCCGTCCCGGTACTCCACGGTGACCTGGGCCTTCCCATCTGGCAGCAGATAGGGCAGAATTCCCTCCTGCCGCACAAAGGCAAGGCGCTTTGTCAGCGCATGGGCAAGCTCAATGGGCAGCGGCATCAGGTTTTCCGTTTCCTTGCATGCGTAACCAAACATCATGCCCTGATCTCCTGCGCCGTTTTCCATAGAATCCGTCTTCTCCACACCCATGTTGATATCGGGGGATTGCTCATGGATATCCACTGTGATTTGGCAGGTGTCTGCGTCAAAGCCATAGCCGTGCTTCACATACCCGATATCCCGAACCACCTGCCGGGCAATAGCGGCATAGTCCACACGGGCAGCCGAGGTGATCTCGCCGAAAATGTGGATCCCGTTGGGAATGGCAGTTACTTCGCAGGCTACATGGGAATGGGGATCGTTTTCCAAAAGGGCATCCAAAATGGCATCGGCGATCTGGTCACATACCTTATCCGGGTGTCCCGCTGTGACGCTTTCAGAGGTAAAGAAGGTTGTCATTTTGCCGCTTCTCCCTTTTTCTTCGCACAGCTGCAGCTCCACAACTCGGTGGCGGTGGGGGTCCAGTTCTTTGCGTAAGCCTCGCATTTATCGCACAGGTGGTCAACAGTTTCGGGGGACTGAAGGTCAGTAGAATGGGCACCGGTAGCTTTCACAATTTCCCGCAGCTTTTCCGGATTCTCCAGCATGGGGCAGGGACGCAGATGGTTATCGTTAAAGGGCTGCCCATCGTGATAGGCCATGAAAATGGGGCTGCGCAGTACATCCAGCAGGCTCATGTCCCGGATGTTGGCGTTGGAATAGTGGATAAACACGCAGGGATCACAGTCACCGTTGGCGTTGATATGCAGATACCGCCGTCCACCGGCAATGCAGCCGCCTACATACTCGCCATCGTTCTGGAAGTCCATGGCGAAGATCGGCTTGGTAGCCCGGATGTCCCGGATCCGGTGATACATGAATTCCCGCTGCTCAGGATTGGGCAGCAGTTCCGGCACTGCGTCATTGCCCACGGGCATGTAGTGGAAGTACCAGACAAACCGAGCACCCCACTGAATCATCTGATCAATAAATTCATAGGAGCTGATAGAATCCAGATTCTGGCTGGTGTAGCAGCAGGACAGGCCGAAGGGCAGATGCTTCTCCTTCAGGATTGCCATTGCCTGAATCACTTTCTGGTAGGTACCGTTGCCCCGGCGGCCATCGGTGGCAGACTCAAAGCCCTCCACGCTGATGGCAGGGATAAAATTCTTCACCCGGAGCATTTCGTTTGCAAAAGCTTCGTCGATCAATGTGGCGTTGGTGAAGGAAAGGAACTGGCAGTCGCTGTGCTTTTCACACAGGGCGATCAGGTCCTTTTTGCGAACCAGAGGCTCACCGCCGGTATATATGTACATATATACGCCCATTTCCTTGCCCTGGGTGATAATGGAATCGATCTCGTCAAAGGTCAGGTTCAGCTTGTTGCCGTATTCCGCGGCCCAGCAGCCGGTGCAGTGCAGGTTGCAGGCAGAGGTAGGGTCAAGCAGAATGGCCCAAGGAATATTGCAGTTATATTTCTTCCGGTATTCCTCCTGCTTTGGCCAACCGATGATATTCGCGTTGAGGAAGAAATTTTCAAAGGTGGCCTTTAGAACCTCCGAATCCGTCTCCTTCAGGATGTTCATAACGAGCTGATACATGTTGTTCTGCGGGTCTTCCAGCACTTGACGGACTGCCGCGCGCTGGACTGGGAAACTGTCTGGGCCATCGCCAGCCAGCTTATCCACCCAGGACATCAGTTTCAGAGCATTTTCTTCCGGATTTTTCTCCAAGTAGCCAAAAGCAGTACGCAGAGTTGCTTTTTTCAGTTGATTTGTAAATGACATCTTTATCTCTCCTTATATAAGCGGGGAGGCAACGCCTCCCCGCAGTGAAGCTTCTATCACTCAATTACATGATATTCTTTCAGCAGCTTTTCGATATCGGTACCATGGATCTTCTCCAACAGCTTCTTAACCACCATTTTCTCTTTGAAGCCCATATCCATCTGGGTCAAAGGCTTGCCGTCCCGGAGCTGGATGGTTGCATTTAACAGGTCACGGATATCATAGGTGCTGCCCCAGACTTCCGGTACGCCACGGTCGATATCCAGTAAGGTATAAACAGCTTCCATACCAGTACGCATGGAATACTCGGTGGTGAAGATGGTATCCCGCTTGGTCTCAGCGAACTGGCCCAGGAACGCAAAGTTCACAGCACCCTCGGGCACCACATCAGGACGGTCACCGGCGGCACGGGGCATGAAGAAAGCGGTAATATAGGGCATCATCACCGGCACGGTGTTGGCGCTGTGCTCGGCCAGCTCCTCGATTTGCTCCACCGGCACGCCGATGTGGTACAGCCACTCCATACAGATTTCCTTACCGGTGCACTCCCGCATGGGCTTCTTCACAAAGTCGCCGGGTTTGTCGGAGAACAGACTGTAAACCCACACCAGGCACTGATCCTTGGGCTGATTCCGGAACTGGGGCTGACGGTTGATGGTCCAGCTCAGGAGCCAGCCGGAATCCTTCACGGTCACGATGCCGCCGGTAACCACGCCGCCGGTAAAGGGGTCACGCTTGCAGATATTCTTGATATAGGGAATGATCTTCTGATCCAGCGTGGTGACGGTGGCGCTCATCCAGTTAGACTGCTCAGGATCATGGCAGAACTTGTCGGGATGACCGAAGGAAGGATCCTGTGCAGCAATTCTGCGCCACATATCCCAGCCGCCGCCGGGCTTGATTTCGGGGTTGAAGGGTGCCACGGTGCTCTGGGAACCCATGGTGGCGTTCTCCACGCAGCCGCCGTTGGTAATGAACACCAGATCGTTTTCCGTCAGGTCAACAAACTGACGTTCGCCCTCAGACAGCAGCTCAATACGCTTTGCCTGCTTTTTACCGGGCTGGATGTCGAACTCCACATTGACCACCTTGGTGTTATAGTGGAACTGGACACCGAAGCCTTCCAGATACTTGACCATGGGCAGAATCATAGATTCGTATTGGTTATAACGGGTGAACCGCAGAGCCTTGAAGTCCGGCAGACCGCCCACATGGTGGATATAGCGCTTGAGATACAGCTTCATTTCCAAAGCGCTGTGCCAGTTCTCAAAGGCAAACATGGTGCGCCAGTAGAGCCAGAAATTGGAGTTCAGTACCTCGTCGTCGAAGAAATCGGTGATACGCTTATCATACAGGTCTTCATCGGGGGTGAAGAACAGCTTCATGATCTCCATTGCGGCCTTGTCGGACAGACCGAACTTGCCGTCGGTGTGGGCATCCTGACCCTGATTGACGGTTGCCCGGCAAAGTGAGTAGTTGGGGTCTTTCTTATTCAGCCAGTAGTATTCGTCCAGGACACTGACCCCTTCTGTCTCGATGGAAGGAATGGATCGGAACAAATCCCACATGACCTCAAAATGGTTATCCATCTCCCGTCCGCCCCGCATGACATAGCCGACATCGGGGTACTGCCAGCCATCGCAGGCGCCGCCGGGGATGGGGTCTTTCTCATAAATGTGGATGTTCTGACCCTGCATCTGTCCGTCACGAACCAGATAGCAGGCGGCAGTCAGAGCCGCAAGGCCGGTGCCGATGATGTGGGCGGACTTGTTGTCCACGCCCTTGGGCTTTCTGGGACGGGCAAAGGCTTCGTAATTACCGCTGGAATAATACATAATTTTTCCTCCTTGTTATATTGGCATCCTCTATTTGAGAGGTGTTTTTTTGTTTACGCCCTCATTATATCGGGAAGATTCTTCCTTTCCTATGGACAGAGATACCCCCTATGCCTGAAATTCAGACACAGGGGGTAGGTTTGCCTGGTTTTTTGACTCGTATCGCAAAAAAAGCAGGACCGAAGTCCTGCTTATACCTGGGAATATGAAGTTGTATGCTGGAATTCATCATAAAAAAGCAAAATATCTTTATATACATCCAGCTTTTTCTCTTCGTTGAGTATCTCATGACGCATATGTTCATACAGTTTGCTGCTGATATTTGTATAGCCCAGCTCCGATAAAAAAGCGATTAGCTGTTCAAATCGCTTTCTTGATCGAATAACCGGGTCTTCCTCACCGGCAATGACAAGAATTGGCAAATGTGGGTTGCTTACATGCCAGTTTCTTTTCTCAAAAGCCGCTTTTTGCAGCCTCAAAAGGTTGACAAACCCATTTGTGGTAAAGATAAATCCACATTTCGGATCTTGGTTGTATTGTGCAACATTGGCTTGGTTTTCTGAGAGCCAGCCATTCGGAATCGAATTTCCGGCATTAAACTGCGAAAAGGCCATAGCATTCAACATTTTATTCGGAGCCTTTTCCTTAATGAAGGGTTTTGAAAGCCTGGCCAGAAGCAGACCAAGCCCCGCTGCCGCATTATAGGTCGGCGGACCGCACAGAACAACTTTGTCAATTTCCGAATCATATCTTTTCAGATAACCCCGGGCAACAAGCGTACCCATACTGTGACCAAACAGAAATACAGGAAGGCTAGGATAGATATGATTAATATACCGTGTAACGGTATGCAGATCCTCAATGATTGCCTGTTCATTCTCGGTATAGAAAAAGCCATAATCCTCTGCCTTTTCCACACTTCCACCATGTCCACGATGGTCATGAATAACACACACATATCCATGATCGGAAAGATAATTCATGAAATCGTAGTATCTCTCCTTGTGTTCAGCCATACCATGGGAAAACTGAATAACGCCTTTGGGATTCCCCTCTGGCACAATCACTGCGACTTCCAGCCCCAGCCCGTCGAACTCAGAAAGTACTTTTTCGATTCTCATGTTGCCTCCTTTTCATTACAAGAGCGGAGAAAAAATATCCACTTGGATTTTGTTATCATATTATCAATCATTTTCAAAAACTTTCCCACAGACAAAATACCCCCTGTGCCTGAAATTCAGACACAGGGGGTAGGTTTGCCTAAAGACTATGACCGCATTTTCTCACAACGGTCAATGAGATGCTCCAGATCACCGCACTTTAATTCTAAAATCCGCCGAAACCGAGCCATGGCATCCGGGTTCATACCGGTTTCCAGCCATCCCATGATCATACCGAAGCAGACACATTTCAGATAATCTACAACGGTGGTATAATCCTCAGATGTCATTTTTCGGTTGCCCAGAACGCCGTCTACATACGCCCTGACCACATAAGTACAGACCCGCCATTGGTATTGCTCATAAATGTCCCGGTTGACGGAATGATAGATATGAAGCACCGCTTTCCGATTGGCCAGAGCAAATTCCAGTGCTGCATTGATACAATCGTCCAGGGAATCGATGGTAGGATGCTCCCGGATAATCCGCTCCGCATCCTCGTTTACTATATTCTCCATCAGTTGGGGCAGATCCTGATAGTAGTAATAGAAGGTATTGCGGTTCACCCCGCAGTCCTCCACAATGTCCTTAACGGTAATTTGACTGATGGGTTTTTCGTTCAGCAGCTTCACAAAAGAATCCCGGATTGCCTTCTTCGTAAAATTTGCCATACGGTATTCTCCTTTCTGCCAGCGTTTTGCAACACTTATAGCATAACACCATTTTCCGACAAACGCAATGAAGATAATCCGAAAATATTCTATTCCGTATAAAATCTGGCTCTCATTTGCGGTCACGAAATCAAAAATGCCCCGGCTTTCGAGCCGGGGCAACGAATAAAGGGATTATTAATCACTCTGTATTTTCTGTGCCAATTGCGCTCCCAGCTGCACGCCGTGCACAAATCCATTCCGCTCATGGTCTCGGCAGAGCGCACAGACGGGATTGATAATCCAGTCCATTTCCTGTAGCGGCGTTCCGTTCAATGCCTGATACAGTTCTGCAAAATCAGCCTTGATTTGGTCATCGTACATCGGGTTGATATCCTGATGTGCTGAACATCGATCAGATGTGCGAGATTCTGTCAGTCAGCACAAAGACAGGCTACAAGATCATCAAGGAGGGCGGTATCTGCTGCCTCAAAGTCGGACGAGCCTACCGGATTCCCAAGGCGCATCTATTTTCATATCTCTGCATCGGTCTGCAGACTGCATCTGCAGAAGCTTGACACATCCGGGGCGACATTCTACCACTCGAACCCACAAGGTGATATAATAGAACCACGGTCATCGGTAGGTGTCGTCCTGCAATTAATACAAGGAGGATTTAAAAATGGTAGCAGGACACCTTAGAGAAAAAAATGGCTATTACTACGCCGTCCTGAATTATTATGATGCTTTCGGCAAGAGAAAGACCAAGTGGATCGCCACGGGTCTTACTGTGAAAGGCAACAAGAAAAAGGCTGAAGCATTTCTGATGGAAGAACGTCAGAAGCTCCAGCCCGAAGAACCAGTAGAGGGAGACATATTTTTCGCTGATTATATGGAGCAGTGGCTTGATGTCGTGAAAAGCTCCATTGCAGTCGCTACATACGCTTCTTACGCGGCATCCGTGAAGCGTATCATCGCGCCTTATTTCCGCGAGAGACGGATCACCCTCAAGGAACTGACCGCAAAGGATATCCAGGACTTCTATCTGTTCAAACTGAAAAGTGTGAGTGCTTCATCTGTTATCCATTACCACGCGAACATTCACAAGGCTCTGAAGTACGCAGTCAAGCTGGATCTGATCCCGTCGAATCCTGCGGACAAGGTTGAGCGTCCCAAGAAGGATCATTTCGTCGGCAGCTTCTTTGATGCGGACGAAGTGAACAAGCTCTTTGAGGTTTCCAAGGGAACCAAACTGGAGCTGCCGATTCTGTTCGGTGCTTTCTACGGTCTGCGACGCAGCGAGGTCATCGGTCTCAAATGGGATGCCATTGACTTTGAAAACGACACCATCATCATCCGTCACACTGTCACCTCGGTGAACATCGACAGCAAACATGTTCTCGTTGCAGCGGATACAACCAAAACCAAGTCCAGTATGAGAACCCTTCCGCTCGTGCCTTTCGTCAAGGATCGGCTGCTTGCTGTTAAGGCAGAGCAGGAAAACAACAAGCGCCTCTGCGGAAAGTCGTACAACAAAAAGTATTCTGGGTATGTTTGCATCAACGAAATCGGTGATCTCATCAAGCCCCATTATGTGACAGAGCAGTTTCCGAAGCTTCTGGAAGCAAACGGTATGCGGCACATTCGTTTTCACGATCTCCGGCACTCCTGTGCCAGCCTGATGCTTGCAAACGGTGTTCCCATGAAGCAGATTCAGGAATGGCTCGGTCATAGCGATTTCTCTACCACAGCAAATATTTACGCGCATCTGGACTACAGCTCCAAGCTGAACTCCGCGGATGCAATGCTCTCCGGCCTTGGCATCGCAGAAGCAAAATAAGCGCCCGTTCTCCCCGATGATCTCCCCTTAGAAGATTGGGGAGAACGCCAAAAAGGTCGCTGAACCCATATCTGTGGGTTCAAATGAAGAAAATAATAGTAGGAAGTGCCTAAACCGCGCTTGGCAATTTAGGCACTTCCTACACAAATTGGCGGAGTGGGTGGGATTCGAACCCACGGTACCGTTGCCGGTACACCTGATTTCGAGTCAGGGCCGTTATAACCACTTCGATACCACTCCGTATCTATCTCAACACGATTTTATCTCCCGCGGCTGAAAAAACAGCTCAGAAAAAACTGAGAATTTGGGGAGAATTCGTGGGGAGAACGACTAAAAGATTTTATTCAATTGTACCGCAAAAACCCGCTACATACAAGGGATTTCGGGGTGGAGGCTACCGAATAGCGACTCGGATTTCGAGTCGAGCTCGTTATGACCGCTTCGATACGTCTCCATTTAATAATTATTTAGTTTTTGGGGCAAATAACATGATTTCGAGTGCGGACCCTTCAACCACTTGGGTACATCTCCATATGAAATTCCCGTGAAAGGAACTTTTTGCGAGTAATTTTTGTTTTTTGAAAATTCCTTAGAACAACCGTTAGAACCAGGGCCGCCTTAGAACTGCCCCAAACCCGGAAACCCGCAGTCCAGAGCCATTTTTGAAAGCCCGGCTTCCCAAATTCCGGGGAAATTTCGAGTGCGGACCCTTCAACCACTTGGGTACATCTCCATATAAAATCCCTTTTGACAGGACTTTTTGCGAAAAATTTTTGCTTCTGAAAACTCCTTAGAACCAGGGCAGCCTTAAACCGCTCTAAGCCGGGTCCCCAACGCCCCAGCACCATTCTGTCAAAAACCGCTGTCTCAAAAAATCAGAAAGGGCTGGTGCAGCGGCTCTATGGCAGGACTCCAAGCCCCGCGAATAAAGGATTCGCCCAGCGGCGCTTTTCTTTTCGGAAAACAGAGAATACCCTGTCCTCAAAAGGTGGATGGGCTTTTTTATTGTAGTCTGGAATCAGGGAAAAGTCAAGGCCTTTTCTGGGGAGTTGACAGGATAGGTGAAATCGGGGTAAAATAAACGTGATATGCCATGAACGATGGGCGGTGATGTCGCTTTTTGCCGCCGTCATGAAAGGAAGTGCCTTGCTATGCTGCGAAAATTCAGCGCCCTGCGGCGTGTTTTAGCCTTTACGCTCTGTGTGCTTTTGGGCTGCGGCGCCTTTGCCGGCTGTTCTCAAATGGACGACATTGTTTCTGGGGTGACGGCTGGCGGAACGTTCCCTGTGGAGGTCAACGGCGTGACCATCTCTGCCAGACCCTCCCGGGCGGTGGTTCTCTCTCCCAGCCTGGCGGATGTGCTGCTGGCCTTGGGCTGTGAGACTCAGCTGGCCGGGGCCAGTAGCGACTGCACCCAGGCCAGCCTGGAGGAGCTGACCAAGGTGGACCCCAGCGACGCTGCAGCTATCCAGGAGCTGCAGCCCGATCTGGTGCTGTTGGACTCCTCCAGCAACGGGGTTCAAAGCGCCTTGGAAGAGGCGGGAATCGCGGTGCTTTCCGTAGAACCCGCCACGGACCGCTCGGATTTTGAGCGGCTGTACTCCCAAGTGTCCTCCGCCTTTTCCGGCGATGGGGCCGGTTACGACGCGGGCATTGAGGCCGCCCAGGATATCTTTATCACCCTGGACAACATCAACCGCATTGTACCCAAGGACACTGTGACCACCGCCTGCTATCTGTACGACCTGGAGAGCAGCGCCGTTACTGGGGACATGTTTGGCAGCACCATCATGTCCTATGCCGGCGTGACCAACGTGTTCGAAAGCCTGGAGGGAGGCACCTATGACTTCCAGTCCCTGGAAATCGCCAACCCCAACGTGATCTTCTGCGCGCCCGGGCTCAAGGAGCAAATTGAAAATGACAGCCGGTTTGATTCCTTCCAGGCGGTGGAGCAGGGCAAGGTGGTGGAGATGGATGAAACTCTGATGGCCTGGCAGGGCCGCACCATCATCGAGGCCGCCTATGAGATCAGCGCGGCAGCGTTCCCCGAGCTGCTGGAAAGCTCCTCCTCTACCAGCGACCCCACCCAGGAAATTGACCAGCAGGTCAGCTCCGCGATGGAGGCTCAGTCCCAGTACGAAACTCTGGAGGAAGGCGACCAGGGCGACGCTGTTTTGGCCATGCAGGAGCGGCTGACAGAGCTGGGCTATTTGACAGAGGAATATGACGGGCATTATGGGCAGACCACGGCGGACTGTGTCAGCCGGTTCCAGACAGCCAACGGCATCGAGGCCACCGGAACGGCGGACCCTGTCACCCAGGCGGCGCTGTTTGCCGCGGGCGCTCTGCGGGAGGACGGCACGCCTCTGCCAGAGGAGGCGGAGACCGCCTCCGGCTCGGACAGCGGCTCTTCCGAGAGCGGCTCCTCTCAGGACGCGGAAAGCTCCAGCGAGTCCAGCCAGACCTCCAGCGCGGAGTCTCAGTCCTCCTCGGAAAGCACGGCATCGGAATAACCCCTTGTTTTATGGGGAAAGGGCGCGGCCTTTGGCCGCGTCCTTTTTTGCGGCTTTTCAAGAAAAAAGCAGCGGGAAAGTGGCTTTACACCCGCGGGGGCCTCGTGTATAATGGGAGAGAACCGCGAAGCAGCGGGGAATTTCTGCCCGGCTGCCGGGCAAAGGGGAGAAGAATATGTCGCTCTTTACAAAGGACCGGAGCTTTTACCGGTCGCTTATTACGCTGGCGGTGCCTATCTCGCTGCAAAACCTGGTGACCTTCGCGGTGAGTTTCGCCGACAACGTGATGATCGGCTCTCTGGGGGACGACGCCATTTCCGGGGTGTATGTGGGGGGCCAGCTCCAGACGGTGCTGCAAATGTTCGTGGGCGGCATCGAGGGGGCCATTCTGATTTTGGCCGCCCAGTATTGGGGAAAAAAGGACACCCAGAGCATCCGCAAGGTGGTGTCCATTGGAGTGAAATTCGCCCTGGGAGTGGGAATTGTCATGACGCTGCTGGCGGTGCTTTTTCCCCAGTGGATGATCCGGGCCTTCACCCAGGAGCCGGGGGTCATCCAGGAAGGGGCGGCCTATGTGCAGATCGTGGGCTTTACCTACCTGTTTTTTTCTGTGTCTCAGGTGATGATCGCCTCTATGCGAAGTGTGGAAACCGCTCGGATTGGACTGTATATCTCCTGTATGGCCCTGGTGGTAAACGTGTGCCTGAATTGGGTGCTGATCTTCGGCCATCTTGGATTTCCGGCCATGGGGGTGCGGGGCGCGGCGGTGGCCACGCTGATCTCCCGGATTTTGGAAATGTGCGTGGGCGTGTTCTATGTGTTTGTGGTGGACAGGAAGCTGCGGTTTGGCCTGCGGGATTTGCTCCACACCGACCGGGTGCTGCTGCGGGATTTTGTCCGCTATGGCCTGCCGGTTATCGGCGGTCAGGTGGTGTGGGCCATCAACTCCCTGGCCAACACCAAAATTCTGGGCTGTTACAGCGCGGGGGTGATCGCTGCCGCCAGCATCACCGGCATGCTTCACAACCTGATCTATGTGTGGATGAACGGGCTGTCCTCCGCGGTGGGAATTATCACCGGCAAGACCGTGGGCGCCGGCCTGTACGAGAAGATGAAGGAATATTCCAAAACCGTGCAGATGATCTTCCTCTTTGTGGGGCTGATCTCCGGGGCGGCGGTGTTTTTGGCCAGGGACGGCTTCATCTCCCTGTACAACGCCAGTCCCGAGGCCCAGGAGTATTCCCGCCAGTTTATCAATGTGATCTCCGTCACCATCATCGGCACCTGCTATCAGGCGGCCTGTCTGTTCGGCCTGGTGAAGTCCGGCGGAGACATCTCCTTTGTGTTTAAAAACGACACCATCTTTGTGTTTTTGGTGGTGATCCCTTCCTCGCTGATCGCCATGTGGCTGGGAGCGCCGCCCTGGGTGGTATTCGCCTGCCTGAAGTGCGACCAGATCCTCAAGTGCTTTGTGGCCGTTGTAAAGATCAACCGGTACAACTGGATGAAAAATCTCACCCGGGATTCCTCCCCGGAAAGCAAGGAAGGCTTGACTCATGGAACATAACAGAAGCCAGCTGCGGGGCGGGGCGCTTTTGGTGCTTACCGCCTTTATCTGGGGTACGGCTTTTGTGGCTCAGAGCGTGGGCATGGACTATCTAGGCCCCTGCGCCTTTAACAGTATTCGAAACTTCATCGGCGGAGTGGCGCTGCTGCCGGTGATTGCCTTTGCCTCCCGGCTGCGGGGGAAGGGAGCCGCTCCGGCGGAGAAGGCCGCGGCCCGGGGGAAAGGGCAGCTGCTGCTTTGGGGCGGGGCCTGCGGGCTGCTTTTGGGAACCGCCAGCCTGCTTCAGCAGGCCGGCATGCAGACAGCCTCCGCGGGAAAGGCTGGGTTCCTCACGGCGCTGTACATTGTCATTGTGCCAGTGCTGGGGATCTTTTTGGGAAGGCGCCCCGGCCTGAAGGTGTGGGCAGGGGTGGTCCTTGCCCTGGTGGGTGCTTACCTGCTCAGTGTAAAGGGAGGAGAGGGCATTGCCTCTGGGGACCTGCTGGTGATTGGCAGCGCGGTGGTGTTTTCCCTGCACATTTTGGTGATTGACTCCGCTCCGGCCGCCCTGGACGGTGTAAAGCTTTCCTGCGTACAGTTCTTTGTGGCGGGACTGCTGTCGCTGGTGCTGGCCTTGGCCTGGGAGCGGTTTACGGCTTCGGACGTACTGGCCGCCTGGGTGCCTCTGCTGTATACAGGGGTGATCTCCAGCGGGGTGGGGTACACGCTGCAAATTTTGGGTCAGCGCACGGTAAACCCCACGGTGGCCTCGTTGATTTTAAGCTTGGAATCGGTGTTCGCCGCCCTGGCGGGGTGGGTGCTGCTCAACCAGCCGTTGTCTATCCGGGAGATTGCCGGGTGCGTTTTGGTGTTTGCGGCGGTGGTGCTGGCGCAGCTTCCCCAAAGGGAGAGGCGGACGCTGAAAAAGGAAAGAGGGTTCGGGGCCTCTCCCCGAGAAAGGAAGGAATAGGCAATGAGGATTTTAGAGACAAAAACCTATGAGGAAATGAGTTCTCTGGCGGCGGAGTTTATTGGAGCGCAGCTGCTGCTGAAGCCCCGGTGCGTGCTGGGGCTGGCTACCGGTTCCTCGCCGCTGGGAACCTATCAAAAGCTGGTGGAGTCCTATCGGGCGGGCAGGCTGG
>CAJMOH010000013.1 GCA_905215055.1 uncultured bacterium | reverse complement strand
GCTTCCCTGGCCAGGGACGGCGTATTGTTCTCCCGGCTCAGGTGGGCCAGCAGAAACCGCTTGGCGCCCTGTCGTGCCAGCTCGGGCAAAAGGACGGCGCAGTCGCTGTTGGACAGGTGTCCCGTCCCGCCCAGAATCCGCCGCTTCAAATAGGCGGGGTAAGGGCCGTTTCGAAGCATCTCCCGGTCGTGGTTGGACTCGATCACCACAAACTCGGCGCCCAGCAGATGGTCCCGCACACAGGGAGTCACCACTCCCAGATCGGTGGCAAAGGCAAACTGCCGGCCGTCCGCCGTCTGAATGCGGAATCCCAGAGACTGAGCGCTGTCGTGGGGCGTTTCAAAGGGAGTGACCTCCATACCTGCCAGCTGAAAAGGACCGTCCAGCACCCAGCTTTCCACCCCCTCCAGAGAGGACTGCATGGCCAGCAGCGTCCCTTGGGAGGCAAACACCGGAATCCCATACCTTTTGGCGAAAACCCGCACCCCGGCAATGTGGTCGCTGTGCTCGTGGGTAATCAGGATCCCCTGCACCGCCAGGGGGTCAATGCCGCAGCGTTTGAGCATGTTGTCCACCTGGCGGGCGCTGCGGCCCGCGTCGATGAGCAGTCCCGCACCGCGGGAGCCTATGTAGTAGCTGTTTCCCGTGCTGCCGGAAAACAGCGGGCAGACTCTGGCCACATCCCATTCCCCCTTTCCGCAAAACAAAAGAGCTGCCGCAAACCTGCCGCAGCCCTGGGCTTTC
This sequence comes from uncultured bacterium, assembly GCA_905215055.1. GTDB lineage: Bacteria > Bacillota > Clostridia > Oscillospirales > Acutalibacteraceae > Acutalibacter. Next base: position 59,737 of record CAJMOH010000013.1, on the reverse strand, counting down.
CTCAAACAGCTTAACCGATTTTTCCAATAACCTGCTCCGGCTCCTGGCTGCGGTAGATGTCCGCTCCCAGGTTTACCAGCTTTTCCACAATGTTCTCGTAACCCCGCTCGATATACTGGATGTCCTCCAGTACGGTGGTGCCTTGGGCCACCAGGCCCGCGATAACCATAGCCGCTCCGGCCCGCAGGTCCAACGCCCGCACAGGCGCGCCCTTCAAATGGTCCACGCCCTCCACAATGGCCACCTTGCCGTCCACCGTGATCTGGGCGCCCATACGGCGCAGCTCATCCACATATTTAAAGCGGTTGCTCTCCCACACGCTTTCGTTGACCATGCTGGTGCCGTGGGCAATGGACAGCAGGGTGGTAATCTGGGGCTGCATGTCCGTGGGAAAGCCCGGATGGGGCATGGTTTTCACATTGCACTTTTTCAGGGGCCGGTCGCAGACCACCCGCACCGTGTCGTCTCCCTCCTCCACGGTGACGCCCATTTCCACCAGCTTGGCAGAGATGGACTCCAAATGCTTGGGGGTCACGTTTCTCACGGTGACATCCCCGCCGGTGGCGGCGGCGGCCACCATGTAGGTGCCGGCCTCAATCTGGTCGGGGATGATGGAATAGGCGGCGCCCCGCAGCCGCTGCACCCCGTGGATCTTGATGGTGTCCGTACCCGCGCCGCGGATGTCGGCGCCCAGGGTATTCAGGAAGTTTGCCAGATCCACAATGTGGGGCTCTCGGGCGGCGTTTTCAATGACAGTCAGCCCCCGGGCCTTCACCGCGGCCAGGATGATATTCATGGTGGCTCCCACTGTGACCACGTCCATATAGACGCTGGCCCCGTGGAGGTCGTTTTCCGCCGTGACAGAGATCATGCCGTTGTCCAGGCTGTAATCGCAGCCCAGGGCCGCAAAGCCCTTCAGGTGCTGGTCAATGGGCCGGATGCCAAAATTGCACCCGCCGGGCATGGGAACCACCGCCTTGCGGCAGCGTCCCAGCAGAGCGCCGAGAAAATAATAGGAGGCCCGAATACGACGGGCAATATCGGCGGAAACTGTGTCTGTATCCACTGGCCGGGGATCAATCTCCACGGTGTGGCGGTCCAGATATTCCACCTTGGCGCCCATGCTCTCTAAAATATAGGTCAGGGTCTTTACATCCGAAATATCGGGAAGGTTCTCCAAACGGCAGGGAGCATCCGCCAAAATGGTGGCAGGAATAATGGCCACCGCCGCGTTTTTTGCCCCGCTGATATTCACTTCACCGGTCAGGCGGCAGCCGCCCTTGATCACATATTTTTCCAAATTTACACTTCCTAACGGCTATCCCGCGGCTTTGAATAGAGACAAGCCCGTTGGCCTTTTTGGTTAGCAAAACTAGTATTTGACTGAAGATTATAATAATACATGCCAGCTGAAAAGTCAATATTAGGGAACGGTTTCTGACCCAACCCGGCAAAACCTTACAGGAAAAAACCAAGTCTCAGTCCCTGATAGAGCGAAGCTCCAGGCTCTCAGTCAGGGCAGGGACAGCTCCTCCGCCACCTCCCGGCGAAGGGCATCTTCCAAAGGCTCATGAACCTTCACACGGCCGCCGGGCAAGTACCAGTGGTTGATCACTTCTTCCCGCATAACCAGCAGCTTGTCGCCCCGGCGGATAACAGCCCCCACCCGGTAGTTAAAGACCCCCTCCGGCGTGGAAAAGGTGCAGTCCACAGGCATTATCCCTTCTTCCCCTTAGAGATAATAGGCTTTTCCTCGCCTCGGAGCAAACGCCCGATATTGGCCTTGTGCTTGACCACCACCGTCAGCCCGATAAACAGGGAGGCCGCGGTGGCAAACAGCAGATAGGCCAGGCTGTGGTCCCCGTGAACAGGCAGGGGGCTGCCCTGAAACTCCACCAGAAACAGAAAAAGAAATGTAAACACAGGGTACAGAGCCGCACAGATGACCGAGGCCAGAGAGACAATCCGCTTGGCCGCGAACACAATGGCAAAGGTGAGCAGCACCAGCAGAAACACCCTCCAGTCCGTCAGGGCGATCATGGCGGCGGAGGTGACAACGCCCTTGCCTCCCCGGAACCCGTAATACACCGGGAAGATGTGGCCCAGCACGCAGGCCACTCCCGCCACATAGCGGGCCACGTCGTACAGCTCCCCGGCCTGGATGCCAGCCCAGCCGCTGACAAGGGCTACCAGTCCCTGAGACAGCAGCAGCGCCGCCACGCACTTGAGGAAATCCCCCACAAAGGTCAGGGCGGCGGGAAGCTTGCCCACGCTGCGCAGCACGTTGGTCATGCCCGCGTTTCCGCTGCCGTACTTGCGGATGTCCTCCTTGTTCTTGAAAAACCATGTAAAGATAATGGAGCTGTTAATGCTCCCCAGCAGATACCCTGCCAGCGCGGTCAGCGCCAGCGCCAAAGCTTCATACCCCATGTGCCTGTAAAACCGCCTTTCCCGATGTGATACTTACTCTTTCTCCCCCCGCTCCCGGATAATCATCCGAATGGGAGTTCCCTCTAAGCCAAAGGTTTCCCGAATCCGGTTTTCCAGATAGCGCTGGTAGGAGAAGTGAAACAGCTCGTGGTCGTTGCAGAAGCAGATAAACGTAGGGGGCTTGGTAGAAGCCTGGGTCATGTAATAAATTTTCAGCCGCTTGCCCTTGTCCGTGGGAGGCTGCACCCGGGCGGTGGCCTGGGCCAAAATATCGTTTAAGGTGCCGGTGGTCACCCGCATGGCGTTGGAGGAAGCCACCAGCTTAATCAGCTCAAACATCCGGTCCAGCCGCTGGCCGGTCTTGGCGGAAATAAACAGGATGGGCGCGTAGGACATAAAGGAGAAGTCCTTCTCCAGCTTTTGGCGCATCTCCTGCATGGTCTTGTCGTCCTTTTCCACAGCGTCCCATTTGTTGACGCAGATGATGCAGCCCTTGCCCGCCTCGTGAGCGATGCCCGCCACCTTGGAATCCTGCTCGGTAAAGCCCACCTGGGCGTCGATGAGGATCAAGCACACGTCGGCCCGTTCCACAGCCATTTCCGCCCGCAGGTTGCTGTAATGCTCAATGGCGTCCTCCACCTTGCTCTTCCGGCGCAGGCCGGCGGTGTCGATAAAGGTGAAGGTGCCAAATTTGTTTTCGATGGTGGTGTCCACCGCGTCCCGGGTGGTGCCGGCAATGTCCGAGACAATGCACCGGTTTTCTCCGGCCACCTTGTTCACCAGGGAGGACTTGCCCACATTGGGCTTGCCGATTACCGCCACCTTGATAATTTCTCCTTCGTCCTCCTCTTCCACATCGTCGGGGAGAACATCGCAGATCCGGTCCAGCAGATCGCCGGTGCCGTGTCCGTGGACAGAGGACACCATCACCGGGTCCCCCAGGCCCAGGTTGTAAAATTCGTAGAATTCGGCGGGAGGCTCCCCCACAGTATCGCACTTGTTGACGCACAGTACCACTGGCACCCCGCTTTTCAGCAGAATGTTGGCCACATCCGCGTCGGTGGCGGTGACGCCGGTGCGGATGTCCGTGACAAAGATGATGGCGCTGGCGGAGTCGATGGCAATCTGGGCCTGCTCCCGCATCTGGGTCAAAATCACGTCCTTGCTGGCAGGCTCGATGCCGCCGGTATCCACCAGGGAAAATTTCCGGCCGCACCACTCGGCGTCGCCGAAAATCCGGTCCCGGGTGACGCCGGGGGTGTCCTCCACAATGGAGAGCCGCCGGCCCACAATCTTGTTAAACAAAGTGGACTTGCCCACGTTGGGACGGCCCACAATGGCCACGATTGGCTTTGGCATATTTTCACCAATCCTTTCTAAAAAGCGGGAAACTCCCGCCGCTGTTCTCTTTCAGGGGCATCGACGCCCGCTTCACCGGTGCTCCCAGGAGCCTTCATAGGGGTTGCAGCCCGGTGTCTCCAGCTGAGGCAGGCCGCAAACAGCCCGCACCAGGGCCTCGCCGGTATTTCCCACCCGGCAGACAGGCACACCCAGAGCGGCGGAAAGCTCCTCCCTGGTCATGTCGTCCAAAAAGACGTCCTCCCCGGCCTTCATCATGCTGGTGGCCAAAAGCACCTGGTCGCCCAGGTCACGGCCCTTCAGGTTCTTCAGCAGGTCCTGGCCGGTGAGAAGCCCGGTGACGTTGACAGTGCCGCCGAAGAAATCGTTATGCACTGGCACCAGGTCTACGATAATATTATGGCATTTCCGCCGCAATCCGTCAAGCAGGCTGTTCAGGAAGGCGCAGCCTCCCTCTCCTGTGGGGATGGTCACCTTTCTGGGAGCGTCTGGCAGCTCCAGGTCCTCCAAGGCCCAGTCAAACTCGTCCTGAAGGTTGCGCAGCATGCCCACACCGTTTTCAATCTGGGGGAAGTCCTCGTAAAACTCCAGGGGCGGAATGGGCCGCTTTGCCAGCAGATACAGCTCGTCCGAGGCAAACACAGTGCGGGCGCCCCGCTCCTTCTTCCACCGGTCCCCCCAGCGCTCCAGAATGTCCAGCACCTCCCCAGCGGTCCGCTGGTTGTAGGGCTCCAGGGGGTACAGCCCCTCCCGGTAGCGGGTGAGGCCCACCGGCACACAGGCCACGCTGAGAAGCCCCTCTCCCAAGGACCAAAACTCCTTCAGGGTAAACTCCAGGGCGTCCCCGTCGTTGATGCCGGGACACAGCACAATCTGGCAGTTGAGCTTGATGCCGCCAGCCGCCAGCCGGTACAGGTGGCGCAGGGAGTCCCCGGCAAACCGGTTGTGCATCATCTTGCAGCGCAGCTGGGGGTCCATGGTGTGGACGGACACATTGATGGGACTGATGTGCATTTGCAAAATCCGGTCCACTTCCCGGTCGTCGATGTTGGTCAGGGTGATGTAATTGCCAAACAGGAAGGAAAGCCGGTCGTCGTCGTCCTTAAAGTACAGGGTCTCCCGCATGCCCGGGGGCAGCTGGTCGATAAAGCAGAAAATGCACTTATTCCGGCAGGAGCGCTGCTGGTCCATCAGATAGGTGGCAAACTCCAGCCCGATCTCCGCGTACTGGGGCTTGACCAGCTCCACCTCGTAGGGAGCGCCCTCCCGGCTGAGGGAAAGCCGCAGCTCCCTCTCCGTCTCAAAGAACCGGTAATCCAGCACATCCACAATGTCGTGACCGTTAATCCGCAGCAGCACGTCCCCCGGCCGGATGCCGGCCCGCTCCGCCCGGCTGCGGGGCTCTACCCCGCTGATGTTTACCGCCATCTCCCATGCCTCCTTTTCCGGCAGTCCGCCGGTAAAAATAAAGAAGGGAGCGCATTGCCCGCGTTCCCTTCTCGCCTTCGCAAAAATTTAAGCGTCCTTCTTCACCACGGCACGGCCATTGTAATAGCCGCAGTTGCCGCAAACTCTGTGAGGTGTCTTGTACTCGCCGCACTGGGGGCATCTCATAAGAGCGGGAGCCTGGAGCTTCCACACATTGGAGCGCCGCTTGTTCTGCCGCGCGCTGGATACTTTCCGCTTGGGTACTGCCATGGGATACACCTCCTTAATTCTCCAAAGAGTATATTCTGCCGCAACGCGCCTGCAAGTGAGCGTTACGGTCCAGGTTTCAAGCTTGTCCGGCAGGGAATTCCGCCGTTCCTCTCCGCCTTACAGCAGCTCCTTCAAAATGGCCAGCCGCGGGTCCACCGTATCCTTTTCGCATCCGCAATCCCCTTGGTTCAGGTTTTTGCCGCAGGTGGGACACAGGCCCTTGCAGTCTGGCGAACAGAGAAACTTGCTGGGCAGATCCAACAGAATGTCCTCGGTGAGAAGCTGGTCCAGATCCAACTGGTCGTCTGGGACCACCACAAACTCGCCGTCCTCATCCTCTTCGTCGCTCAGCTCCCGCACCAGGATATGGAAAAACTCCGTTTCCCGCTTCTGGGTGGTCAGCTCAAAGCAACGGTCGCAGGGCATGGTCAGCTGATAGACAGCCTTGCCCCGCAGCTCCACAGAGTCGGCCGAGCCATTCAGCTCTCCCTGAATTTCCACCGGCGCACAAAACGGCTTGACACCGCCCAATTCCATACCGGAGAGATCCAAGGTCTCGCACAGTGTGTCGCTGCTGCCCAAATAGTAGGTTCGCAGATCAATGGTCATACTCTTTCCCTCATGCCGTACTGATATATTATAATAAAGCCTGCTTTTGTTGTCAAGGTTTTTTCCGCCAATATTGGCGCGAAAAAAACAGAAAAGGCGGCTGCGCTGCCGCCTTCCTGCCGTCAATCTTCCTCTTGCTTACTTGGCAACATATTCCGCAACAGAGGCAGGGATCTCCTCGGCGGCGGCGGAAACAGAGAGCACAAAGCTGGCTCCAGACTCCTGGGAAAGATGCTTCAGCTCCTCCACCAGAGGCTCCATCACCTCGGCGCCGGTGCCGGTAATCTTCAGGGTGGAGTCCACAAAGATGTCGGTAACATCGTAGTTACCGGCGCAAATGCCGGCCAAGAACCCGTACAGGCCCTTGCCGCCCTTTACATCGTAGTTTTCAATGTCGATCAGCCGGGCAGTATGGGAAATATCATAGGTCAGCTTCAAGCCCTTCTCAATCACCACCACGTTGCCGTTGGAGCGCTCCACAGCGGCATTGGCCATGTCGATGAGCTTCTTGGTCTTGCCAGAGCCTTTTTTGCCAGTCAAAAGAGTGATCATGATACAACTCTCCTTTATTTTATTATTCCGCCCCAGGGGAGCGGGGGTCTGCAATGGTTGTCCTCAGCGGGACAGGCGCTTTTCCAGCTCCGCCTTGGCCTCTTCATAGCCAGGCTTGCCCAGCAGGGCGAACATGTTCTTCTTGTAGCTTTCCACGCCGGGCTGATCGAAGGGGTTAACCCCCAGCAGATAGCCGGAAATGGCGCAGGCCTTCTCGAAGAAGTAGATCAGCTGGCCCAGGGTGTCCTCGGAGAAGTCGGAGGCATGGATCACCACATTGGGAACGCCGCCGTCGTTGTGAGCCAGCACCGTACCCTCAAAGGCCTTTTCATTGATAAAGGCCATGGTGCGGCCCTCCAGATAATTCAGGCCGTCCACATCGGCGGGGTCCTTGCCCAGAGTGACCTGGTGCTTGGGCTGGTCAATCAGCACCACTGTTTCAAACAGGGTGCGGCGGCCGTCCTGGATATACTGTCCCAGAGAGTGCAGGTCCGTGGAGAACACCACAGAGGCCGGGAACAGGCCCTTGTTGTCCTTGCCCTCGCTCTCGCCAAAGAGCTGCTTCCACCATTCGTTCATCATGGCGTAGCAGGGCTCGTAGCTGACCATCACCTCGGTGCATTTGCCCTTGTTGTACAGCATGTTCCGAATGGCGGCGTACTTGTAGCAGTCGTTTTCCTCCAGAGAGGGGGTGTTGTACAGATCCATGGCCTTGGCGGCGCCTGCCATCAGGGCGTCAATATCCGCTCCGGCCACGGCGATGGGAAGCAAGCCCACAGCGGTGAGCACAGAGTACCGTCCGCCCACGTCATCGGGCACTACAAAGGTCTCGTAGCCCTCCTCGTCAGCCAAGTGCTTTAAGGTACCCTTAGCCTTGTCGGTGGTGCAGAAAATCCGCTCCCGGGCGCCCTCTTTGCCATACTTTTTCTCCAGCAGCTCCCGGAACACCCGGAAGGCGATGGCCGGCTCGGTGGTGGTGCCGGACTTGGAGATCATGTTGATGGAAACGTCCTTGCCCTCGCAGATCTGAACCAGCTCCGCCAAGGCCGTGGAGCTGATGGAGTTGCCCGCAAAGTAAATGGCGGGGGTATCCTTGCGAAGATCGTTGTACTTATCGGACTTTAAGAACTCAATAGCGGCTCTGGCCCCCAAATAGGAACCGCCGATGCCGATGACCACAAACACGTCGGAATTGCCCTGAATCCTCTTGGCGGCAGCCTTGATGCGGGCAAACTCTTCCTTGTCATAATCCTTTGGGAGTGTGACCCAGCCCAAAAAGTCATTGCCCATTCCCGTTTTGGTCATGAGCAGCTGGTGGGCTGTTTTTACCTGAGGCTCGATGGCCTCATATTCATGCTGGGAAACAAAGCCGTTTAAATAACCGGTTTCCAATTTCAGCGGCATTGCAAAAACCCTCCTTGTCATGGTTCCCTGGACGCTCCTCAGCCCCGCGGCGGAGAGACATTCCTTTCAGAACGTTCCCTTTCCGCAAAAGAGAAGCGCCGTGCTTTGTGCTTCTATTCTACAATAAGTTGAGGCGTTTTGCAAGTTGCTGCCGCACTGTTTCCGAAAAAGTTACAAACCTGTCTGGAAAACCTGAACATTTACAGCTGGAACAGGGCCTGAAGAAGCCTTCCCAGCGCTCCTGAAAAGGTGACGGCCTCCACGCCGGAAACAGCGGTAATGTCCACCTGGGCCACGGTTTTCCCGTTTACCTGATAGTGGATCTGGCCCACCACCTCTCCGGCCTGAATAGGGGCGGTCAGCTCTTGAAGGACAACTTCTGTCTCCACCTGACCAGTTTCAGCAGCCTCCAGCAAAATACTGGGGCTTTCCCCCGCCTGAACCTCCACGGTCGGAGCCATTCCCTGAGCCACGGGAACAGGGTCCAGGACCGGGGCTTCCGGTTCTGTGACTCTCCAGCCCCCAAAGCCGTAATCCAGCAAGGCGGCGGCATCCTGAAACCGGTGGTCAGTGGAGTCGGCCCCCAGCACCACGGCGATCAGGGAAAGACCCTCCCGCTCCGCCGTGGCGGTGATGCAGCTGCCCGCCTGGCCTGTGGTGCCGGTTTTCAGCCCTGTGATACCCTGGTAGGAGCGGATCAGCTTGTTGGTGTTCACCAGCTGGGTTTCGCCGCCCCGGACGGAGTCCATCCAGGTCAGGGTGTAGTCAAAGATTTTCTCGTGGCGGATCAGCTCCCGGCTCATCAGGGCCACGTCGTAGGCGCTGGTGACATGGCCCTCCTCGTCCAGACCGTTGCAGTTTTTAAACACGGTGTCGTTCATGCCAAGCTCCTGGGCCTTTTGGTTCATCCGCTCCACAAAGGCGTCCTCGCTGCTGGAGACAGCCTCTGCCAGCACCACGGCGGCGTCGTTGGCGCTCATGATAACGGTAGCCTTCATCAGATCGTCCACAGACATGGCCTCCCCCTCCTCCAACCAGATGTCCGAGCCCCCCATAGAGGCGGCGTGGGCCGAGGCGGTGAGGGTCTGGTCCAAAGAGAGACGGCCGCTGTCGATGGCCTCGAACACCAGGCACAGGGTCATCACCTTGGTGATGGAGGCGCAGGAGCGCACGGCGTGGGGGTCCTTTTCAAAAAGCACCTGGCCGGTGGAGGCCTCCATCAGCACGGCAGAGGGGGCGGTGACCTCCAGATCCGCCCCTTGGGCGGGAAGAGCGGGCAGAAGCAGCGCGGCAGCCGCTGCCAAGGACAAAGCGCGAAGCCGAAGTTTTTTCATTGGGATCATCCTTTCTAGGGGCTATACAAAGGATATGAGAGCCCCGGGAGAAACAGACGCGGCAGCCCGGAAAAGTTTCGTCCTCTCGCACAGACAAAAAGGACATCCAAGGCAAGACTTGGATGTCCTTTCGCTCAGTCTTTCTTTTCAAACACGCCCCACAGGGTAGGGGTCCGCTCCATGGGGGAGGACCTGTCTTGCAGTTTCTGGGTGGCGGCCGGGCAGCGCCCTATGCGCTTCGCGCTGTGCGGGCGCTGCCCTGGTTCCTCTTTTCGGCTACGCCTTGTAAGACCTTGGGGGCGCTGCCCCCAAACCCCTGCAAGCTTTTTTGAAAAAAAGCTTGACCAAAAAACTTTACTCGCTGCGCGGCTCTTTTTTCACCCGCAGGTAGGCGCCGGGAGCCACGTCCAGGTCCGTTTTCCAGTGAACCACCATCTCCGCGTGGGGGGCTGCCTCAATCGGCTCCCAGTCCTGGTTGTAGATCTGGTCCAGGGTAGCGGTGAAGGGCTCTCTCCCCGGCTGGAGCACGTCCACCTCCTGGCCCCGGAAAAACCGGTTTCGCTCCCGCAGGCGGATAGAATGTCCCTCCCGGCCCTCGCTGACGGCCACCAGCTCGTACTTGCGGGCGTAGTGGCTGCGGTCCAGGGTCTGGCCAGGCTCGCCCCCAAAGTAAAAGCCGTGGGAATAGGGCCGGTGGCTGATTTTCTCCGTCTCCTCCAAAATGGCAGCGGGCAGCGGCTCTCCGGGGTGCTCCCACACAAAGTCAATGGCCCGGCGGTAGGCCGCGGTGACGCAGGCCACATAGTAGGCGGACTTGGCCCGGCCCTCAATCTTCAGGCTGGTGATGCCCGCGTCCATCATCTGGGGAATGGCGTCGATCATCCGCAAATCGTTGGAGTTGAAGAAGTAGGCTCCCTTTTCCTCCTGCACCAGAGTGAACACCTCTCCGGGGCGCTGAGCCTCCACCAAATGGTACTCCCAGCGGCAGGGCTGGGCGCACTCGCCCCGATTGGCGTCCCGGCCGGTCATATAGTTGGACATGACACACCGGCCGGAAAAGGACATGCACATGGCCCCGTGAACAAAGGCCTCCAGCTCCAGGCCAGGGTCGGCATTTTCCCGGATGCCCCTGATCTCGGAAAGAGGCACCTCCCGGGCCAGCACCACCCGCTTGGCCCCCAGCTCCCAGCAGACCTGGGCGGCGGCAAAGTTCACAATGCCTGTCTGGGTGGAAATGTGCCGCTCCACCTGAGGAGCCGCCTGCTTGGCCAGGGCCAGCACTCCCAGATCGGAAATGATAAAGGCGTCCACCCCCATGTCCTGGCAGGCAGAGAGAAAGGAGGGCAGCTGTGCGAATTCGTCGTTGCGGGGCAGAGTGTTGCAGGTGACATACACCCGCACGCCCCTCTGGTGGCAAAAGGAGACAGCCTGAGCCAGCTCCTCCTGCCCAAAATTGGCCGGGGCCGAGCGCATGCCAAAGCTCTTTCCCGCCAAGTATACCGCGTCCGCGCCATAGGCTACGGCGGCCTCCAGCCGTTCCCGGTCCCCCGCGGGGGCCAACAGCTCAGGTTTTATCCGCTGCATAGGGCCTCCTTACTGCCCCAGGCCCGCCAGCTGCAGGTTGTACTGGTGGTCGGCCTCGTTGGTGGCGTAATAGGCGGTGCCGTCGGAAGCGTGGCAGAAATACAGGTAATAGGGGGCGTCGCCGTCAGTGCTGGGATGCAGGGCGGCTTCAATGGCATCCAGGCCCGGGTTGCAGATGGCTCCCGCGGGCAGGCCCTGAACCTCATAGGTGTTGTAGTTGCCATAAGAGAGAGCCCCGGTCCCCGGCACATCTTCCTCCCGATGGTAGGGATAATAGACGGTGGAATCGCACTGAAGCCGGTAGATGCCATACTCCGCGCCAAAGTCCAGACGGTTGTGAAGCACCGCGGAAACGTCATACATATCCTGAGTGTTGGCAGCCTCCTGCTGGATGATGGAGGCCAAAATCACAATCTGGTCCAAGGTCATGCCCGAAGCGGCAATGTCCTCCTGCAAATCCGCGGTGCGGTTCTGGAAGTTGTTCACCAGCTTGCCCACCACGGAGTCCAGCTCCTCTCCCTTGTAAAAATCATAGGTGTCGGGGAACAGATAGCCCTCCAGCTTATAGTATTTGCCCGTGGCGGCGGCAATGGGGGCAATGGCGTCATAAGTGTCGAAATCGCTGGAGTTGATGGCGGCCAGGAAATCCTCCTGGGAGCAGACCTGGTTCTCCTCCAGCAATGCGGCGGCCTCCAGGGCCGTGGTACCCTCGGGGAAGGTGACACGCACCACCTCTCGGGTCTGGTTGCCTCCCTGCAAGGTGCTGATGATGTCCTGATAGTCCATATTGGTTTCCAGAGAGTAAGTGCCGGGCTGGAAATAGGACATCTCCTCGTCGTCCACGGTGACGGCGCAGTAGAGGTCGAAAAAGTCCGGCTCGTTAATCGCGCCAGCGTCGTAGAGAATTTGGGTCAGCTCTTCTATGGTGACATTTTCCGGAATGGTCACCTCGGTGGTGCCTTCGCTGCGGCCCACGGCAAAAAAGTCGTTGGAGCCTCGGATCAAGTAGCTTGCCAGGGTAAAGGACACCAGCAGCACCATGCACAGCCACACCAGGGAAAAGATCCGCCGGTTTTTCCGGGCCTTCAGCTTGTCCCGCTTTTTGTGGGCTTTTTTCTCCGCCTGGCGCTCCTTTTCCGTCAAATAGGCCTTGTTGGTGGAGTATTCCGGACGGGGAGGCTGGCTTCTCCGTTCCGGCAGGTCAATGCTGCCAGTGGCCAGCTCTCTCTCGTCAATATTCAGCTTGAAGTTTCCCGTGCCGCGGCTTTCTCCGCCGCCGGGATTCTGTCCGTGGTTCATACGCAACCTTCCTTTCCGGGGCGGCGGTCTTGAGAAGCCGCCTGTTCCCCTGCTTCTGTCACCAGACGGCCAACCGGCCGGTCTGTAAGCTCTCTGGGCAGGCTGGGCAATACCAGCTCTCCAAAGCAAAGCCCCACAGTCTCCACCGGATGCGCCGCCAAGAAGCGGTCGTAATATCCCTTGCCGTAACCCAGCCGGTAGCCGGCCCTGTCAAAAGCGATGCCCGGCACCAGGCACAGTCCCCGGGAGATTTCCCCCACTGGAGCGCAGCGGGCGGGATCCGGCTCCCACAGTCCAAAGCGGCCTGGAACCAGCGCCTCTGGGGAAGGCATCCGGTAAAAGGCCATCCTTCCCTGCCCGTCCAGGCACCGGGGCGCGCAGACCGCTTTTCCCTGCTTCCAGGCCTGGTCCAGCAGGTCCCAGGTATCCGGCTCGCTGCCGGCGCTCAGGTACAGCAATATGGTGCCGGCCGCGGCCCACGCCTCCAGAGCCAAAACAGCCCGGCGGATGGCCCGGCTCTTTTCCTCCCGGTCCGGCAGGCTGTTCCGCCGGGCCAGAAGCTCTTTCCGCAGGGCGGCCTTTTCCCCGGTTATCCCTCCCACTGGATGGAGGAACGGATCTCAGCGGCCTTCTCCTCTGACACCAGCGCGGCAACCAGGGCCAGACCAAACTGCGTGGCCACGCCCATGCCCCGTCCGGTGAGGAACTGGCCGTCCCGCACCACATAGCTGTCACTGAGAAGGGCGCCGCCCTCTGTCAAATCCTGTTGAAAATTGGGAAAGGCTGTGGCGTTTCTTCCAGCCAGCAGCCCCTTGTGGGCCAGGATGGAGGGCGCCGCGCAGATAGCAGACACCAGCTTGCCCTGCGCCACACAGCCGTCAACGCAGGCCTGCACCGCAGGGGAGGCCTCCAGATTGTGGGTGCCGGGCAACCCGCCGGGCAGCACCACCGCCTCCAGCGCGGACACATCCACGTCCTCCGCGGCCAGGTCCGCCTTCACGCAGATCCCGTGAGAGCCTGTCACCTCCCTGCCGGTGACGCCGGCAAGCTTTACCTCCAGCCCCGCCCGGCGCATAATGTCCACAGGAGCCAGGGCCTCTACCTCTTCAAAGCCTTCCGCCAAAAACACAACGACCATCGCAAACCATCCTTTCCCGGAAAAAAGTCTTATGAAAATCCGTACCGTATCACATAATAGATCACATACACCCAGCTGAGCAGGCCGTGAACAATGGCCCACCCCACCGAGTGCCAGTTGCAATAGCTGATGACCATGGCCAGGACGCTGCCAAAGCTGACGCCCTTCCACACGGTCTTTTGCACCACCGAACGCTTTTTCTCCTGTTCCTCCATCGGGCTTTCTCCTCTCTCAAGACTTTGCCAGCAGAGGCTCCACAGCCCTCAGCACCGCCTGGTGGATCTCCTCCACCGGCAGAGGACTCCCGCCGCTGGAACAGGGGATCACCTGCCAGCCCAGCCGCTGCCCGGCATAGCGGGCGCACTCCCCGCAGGAGCGGAGAAAGCTGAGGTGGCTTTCGTGAATGTCCTTTTTGCCGCTGTCCCCCTGATAGCGGGTCAGCAACAGCCGTTGGGACACCTCGATGGGCATATCCAGGTAGAGCACCAGGTCCGGCCGGGGAATGCCCAGCCTTTCATACTCAAAATCCTCCACCCAGGCAAGATACTGGTTCCACTCCTCCCGGGGAACCTTGCCCATCTGGTACACCATGTTGGAGGTGGCGTACCGGTCGCAGAGGATCAGGTCCCCCCGCAGGTAGCCGGCCTTCCAGTCCCGCTGAAAGCTGGCGTACCGGTCCACCGCGTAAAAGGCGCTGGCGGCATAGGCGTTTACGCTTTCCGGGTCGCTGCCAAACTCCCCGTTCAAATACATTCGCACCAGCGCCGAGGAGGGAGACTCGTAATCGGGAAACGTGACCTGGCGCAAGGGCGTTCCGCGCTCCGCCAGGGCCTGGGCAAGCAGCTTGGTCTGGGTACCCTTCCCGCTGCCGTCCAATCCCTCCAACACAACTAAGCTCATGGCCTTTCCTCCCTTTCCCAGCGGCCCTGCGGTTATTAGTATGGGCCGCAAACCCCGCGAAATCTTACAGCGCCTTGAATTTTTCCCGAACCTCCGCCATTTTCCCGCAGGACATCTTCCCCTCGGGACAATTTCCCCGCAGGCAGGGCGGGCCGGCCTGGCCAAACAGGTGGGGGGCTGCCTGGCGCACCTCCTTGAGCATCTCAGTGGCCAGCTCCCGAATCTCCCACTGGGCGCGGTTGCAGCACCGGTGGGAGAAGAAATTTAAAAGAGAGCGGGCGTTCATGGTGCAGATCATCTTGGTGGTGCAGGCGTTGGGCAGCACAAACCGGGCGTCCTCAATGGCCTGCTTCTCCGCCTTGCGGCTGGCGGCCTTTTCTGTCTCCCCGGCAGCCAGCAGCTCCTGCTTGTGGCGCTCCTTGAGCAGCTCGGTCAGACGCTGATAGTGCTGGGCGTCCTCCTCCATGGCCCGGAGAAACTCTTCCTTGGCTTCGGGAATCCCGGCAATCTCTGGGGGCAACACAAACTCAAAGCCGTCCTCCCGCACATAGCGCTGGCTCTGCACACTGAAGGAGGCAATCCGGTGCCGGGTGATCTGGGCCAGCAGCGACCGGGAGACCCCCTCGATGCCAAAGGTAAAGCTGGCGTGCTCGATGGGGCTTTCGTGGCCGATGGACTGGAGCATCTCCAAAAAGGAGGCGGTTTTCTCCTCAGTCAAGCCCTCGTACACCGTATCGATGTCCGCGGCGGCATAGCACAGCTTAGCGGCGCAGGCCACTGTTTTTTCCGGCTCTGGCGTATAGGCCAAAAGCTTTACCTGCATCACAAACACCCTTTCCGTGATAAAATTTCGCAATCTAAATTATTATAGCAAATTCCCCGCCGTTTCACAAGGCCTTAATTTCCCGGAGGCTGTCTCCGCCAGCAAAAAAGCCCCGGACAGGCCAGGGCTTTCCGTTTTATTCCTCCTGAGACTCCCCGGCAGCCCAAAGCTCTCCCTCTTCCTCCAGGGCCTGGGACCAATAGCTGTCAAACTCCTCCAGCAGCTCCTGCTGGTCCTTCTCCCCGCTGAGAAACTCCCGCAGGGCATCGTTGGCCAGGTCCCGCCAGCCCTCATAGGCCTGGTACATCACTGGCTCCTGAGCGTAGTAATACCAGTCCGCCCGGCGGACCATCAGCAGGTTCACCGCCAAGCCCGTCTCCTCCAGGGAGGGCTCCATATCGGCGGCGGTGGTGTGAATGGGGACTGTTCCGCTGACCTTGGCCAGATGGGTGTTGTTGTCCTCGTTGGAAAGGTAGGTCAAAAAGTGGGCGGCGTTGCCCGGATTCTGGCAGGAGGCGGACAGGCCAAAGCCGGTAAACTCCAAATTGGCGATGGCAACCCCGGCGATCCCCCGGGGATAAGCGGCCACGTCCCAGGTGCCCTCCTCCATAGCTCCGGCGATTTCCTCCATCCGGTCCTGGCCCGCCAGCAGGGCAATGGCCTTGCCGCTGGTAAAGGCCTCGACAGCCTGATCCTCTGTCCAGGCCAAAGCCTCCTGGGGGACCACGCTCTTGATAAGAGTGGTAAACTGCTCCATCGCGTCAGCGGTCTGGTCCAGGGTGAACAAAGTCTCGTGGTCCTCCACCGCGGAGAAGTAAGAGGCCGCCGGGTCCTTCATCCGGCCCAGGTTGGCCGAGCTCCACAAAATGGAATCGAACAGGTCGATCAAATGCTCCTGCCCCCCAAACACCAGCCCAGCGGCGCCCTTGTCCGCCAGCTTTTCCTGGGCGTCGGGGAAATCATCCCAAATACGGCAGTAGACCATGCCTTCCTCCAGGCCCTCGTTGTACTCCTCAAACCAGTCGCTGCGGTAATACACCAGATCCTGGTTCACAGAGGCAGGCAGCAGATAGGCCCGCTCCCGGCCCATAGAAGCCACCACCTGCTGGGCGGAGGCCGTCAGGCTGGAGGTCTCCTCCCACACGTCCAGATAGGAGGTCAAATCCAGAAGCAGCCCCTGCTCCACACAGGAAGGCTGCTCCGCCTGGGTAATCTCCACCAGGTCCGCTTCGCCCCGCTCCAGCAGGGCCTGAGCCTCCTCCCCGCTGTTCACCGTGACGATCTCAATCTGGGTCTGGGGAAAATCCGCCATGTACTTTTGAGCAATCTCCTCCAGGGCGGCGGTGCGCTCCTGGCTGACAAACAGCTCCGCCACCACCAGCGAGGTGGCGGTCTCATCGTTCTCCAGCGCCAGCTGGCTGCTGGTTTCCCCTGTCTGGGAGGAAGCCTCCTCCTGGGGAGCGCAGGCCGCCAGGGAGCCTGCCAGTATCAAAGCCGCCCCCGCCAGGGCAGCGGCGCTTTTCCATCGATTCATATGCCGCCTTCTTTCTCCTTGGGAATGGTCCTATTATACCGTTCCCCCCGGCAAATTACAAGGGAAACCCTGCTCCCAGCGAAAAACAAAAAGAACGGTCCCAAAAAGAGACCGTTCGAAACCGCTCCGGGGCGCCTTCACACCTTGTGGATGTAATCCGCCTTGCGCTCCTTGGGCTGGGGCAGAGGCCCCTGGGCATAGCCCAGGGCCAGAGAGCCCACGCCCCGCAGGTTTTCCGGCAGGCCCCACTCTCTCAGCAGGGCCTTGCCCTCCGGCAGCTGGAACATCTGATACTCGCCGTGAATCCAGCAGGAGCCAAGACCAATGGCGTGGGCCGCGTCCATCATGGTGCAAAGCACGCAGGAGCCGTCCTCCACACAGGTACCCCGCTCCGGGTCCGCCAGCACCAGCACAATGGTGGGCGCGCCGTAGTAGGGGTCGCCAGAGCCGCCCCGGGCCTGCTTGTTCAGCTCCATCACGGCCTGGCGGTACTTGGGATCCCGCACCGCCACAATCACCGGGGACTGCTTGCCCTGGCCCGTGGGGGCGTAGGTGCCGGCCTCCAGCACAGCGTCCAGCTCCTCGGGCTTGATCTGCTCCGGCTTGTAGGACCGCACGCTGCGGCGGGTTTTCAGCAGCTTCAGCATCTCGTTTTCCATAGAACACAACCCCTTTCCAGAACTTTTATCCCCCTTATTATACCACAGGATTTTCCTGCCTGGCAAGGGCCTGCAGCCCGCCAATCAGCCGCAAAAGCAGCCCCGCGGTACCCACGTTGTAGCCGCCGCACCCGTAAAGGCCTTCTCCTTGCCGGTTTGCCAGCACCGCCAAGGGCAGCTGGTCCGGGTCCAGATACAGCCGGCGGGCCAGGGTGGGAATTGCCGTGGAAAAATCACACTGATACAGGACGGCCCAAGGCAGGCAGCGAAGGGCCTTTTCCAAGGTCGGATCGTCCCGCTGAGCCAGCTCCGGCAGCGCCAGGCACAGGGGAACTCCTGTTTTTTCCAGGGCCGCGGCAGCCTCCCGCAGCTCGTTGAGAAGATGCTCTGTCGGCTCCCGGTTGACCTTCAAAAAGCACAGCACCGTCAAAGGGGCCTGGGCCAGCAGCTCCTGGCTGGACCACGCTTTCCCCTCTTCGTCCTTCAGGAAAAAGGGGGGCAGCGGGCAGCATTCCAGCATGTCCTGAAGGTTCCCCTCCCGGAACGACAAGGCAATTTCCTTTACAGATTTCTCTTCCAGCCGGAAGGTCTCCCACTGGCAGAGCAGGCTGCCGCCGGGCATACGGTTAGCCGTCCACAGCCGGTACTCTCCCGGGAGAAGAGGCAGCTTCCTGGCTCCCCTCTCCGGCACATCCCCGGCGGATACCGGCTGCCAGCCCTCTCCCCCTCGCCGGGCCAGGGTGTAGCTCTGCCCCTCCAGGCCGGGATGGTTTTCCGGGGCGGAAAGGCACAGTCTGGCAGAGGGAGCCTCTCCCCCCAGGGGCCGGAAACCGTCCTCCTGCCACACCAGCGCCTCTCCGTCCCCCAGCTTGGCGGGAATTCCCAGAGCACGGCAGGCAGCGCAGAAAAGCAGCCTCTGTCCCCGCTCCGTGGCGGCGCCCACCTGAAGCATCCCCGCCGGAGTACCCCACAAGCCGCTGTAACAGCCTTCGTCCAGGGGAGCGGCAGTCTCCACCCACTCCCACAGTCTCTGGGGAGTCCGGCGGAAGGCCTCCGCCTCTTCAGGAGAGAAACGGTCTTTCAGCAGCTGGCGCCAGGGCGTCAGCACCTCCAGGCCGATCCGGGGGAAAAGCACGCCCTCCTGGAACGCCTGAGCGGGCAGGCCAGCCTCCCAGGTGAAGGCGGAAAGAGCGTCCTCCATCAACTCCTGGGAAAGCGTCCCGTCCCGGTCCTTCTCCGTCAGGGCGCGCCACACCCGGCCCTCCTTGCCGGAGGGGGAAGCAGGCAGGGAACGGGCCTGGCGCTTCCTCTCCCGCAGGGCGGCGGCACGGCTCAGCGTATTCTCGCGCCACTCCTCCTGCCGGGGAGAGAGAGCAGGCACCGTCAGCCCGGCGTCCGCCGGGGCCAGGAAATCTCCCTGCCCCTGGCCGGCCAAGGTACGGCCCAGCACCAGCCTTGCCGTTCCGTCCTCCGGGGCCGCGATTTCCTCCGCCAAGCTTTCCGGCCTGCCGGGAACCCAGGCGGTGAGCAGCACCGTTCCCTTTCCCAACCGGAGGGAAGCCCTTCCCTCTCCGTCTGTCCGGCGGCGGGCCACCTCCTGGGGGGCAGCCATGTTCATCACCGAAAAGGCCACCCAAGCCCCAGACACAGGATTCCCCTCCTGGTCCTCCACACTGACATCTATCCGCTTTACAGAGCCATACCGGGCGGTGATGTTCTCCACAGCCACGCCCTCCTGAATATCCCAGTCCAGAGGGTCCAGGCAGGGGAACAGAAAGGCCGTTTCCTCCCGGCTGCCCTGGACAAAGGTCCGGGTGTGGACCATTACCGCCCGGGCCGCGGCGTGGGTAAACCAGCCCCGGTCCAGCACAGGCTCCGGCTCGCAGGCGCCCAAATACCGCCAGGACTGCCCGTCAAAGGCCTCTACCCAGGCGTGGTTGTCATCGCAGTGGGACCACCAGGGGACATACACCTGCCGGGCGGCAATGCCCACGCTGCGCAGGGCCGTCACCAAAAGGGTGGACTCCTCCCCGCAGCGGCCGTAGCCCCGCTGGTACACCTCCAAGGGAGAGGAGGTCCGCCCGTCGGTGGAGCGGTAGGTGGCCTCCTCCGCGCACCAGCGGTTTACCTCCACAATGGCCTCCTCCAAGGACAGGCCCCTTACCCGGGGCGCCAGCTTCTCCCAAAACAGCCCCCGGCAGGAGGACAACTCCTCGGTGTTGATCCGGGGATAGGCCACCGACTGGAGAAACATCTGCTCCGGCAGCGCCCCGCACCAGGGATGCTCCCGGCGGACCTTCAGCCCGTGCCGGGCTGTTTCCAGAAAATAGGCAGGGGGATAGTCCCCCGCGTCCACAATGGGCATGGTGGCGTAAAAGTAGGCAAGCACCAGCCTCTCGTCCTCCCCGCACTGGGCCAGAGTCTCCTCGATTTCCGCCAGCCGGGAGCCAAAGGAGGGCTTTCGCCGCTCCAGCTGGGTCTGAATGTAAGTCCGCAGTTCCTGAGACCAGCTCACCGGTTCCTCAGCTCCTTTCCCGCCGCCCGGATTTTTTCCGGGTCCGCGCGCCACAGCGTGTATTCGTCAAAGCCGGGCAGCCCCATGCTGACCCGCTCCTTCCGGTAGGTCATGGGGCTTTCCAGGGTGATTTTGCCGCTCATGTGAAAGGCCCGGGCCTCCGGCAGCCTTTGGCGCACCTGCCGGATGGCGGCGGCGTCCACCCCGGCCCCCAGCAGCAGCTCCACCCTTCCCCGACAGGGCCACAGCCTCTCCAGCAGGGGAAGGCCCTCCACGCAGGAGTTGGCCTGGCCCGAGGTCAGCACCGTGTCCACTCCCAATGAGCCGCACTGCTCCAGGGCGGCAAAGGGGTCCCGGCACATGTCAAAGGCCCGGTGCAAAGTAAACCTCCTGCCCCGCCGGCGGCACAGGTCCACCAACGCCCCAATCCTCTGCTGATCCAGATCTCCCTCCGCTGTGAGAAAGCCGGAAACAACGGCGTCCCCACCGGCGTCCAGCAGGGCGGCGGCGTCCTCCAGCAGCAGGGAAAACTCCTCCTGGGTATAGAGAAAATCCCCAAACCGGGGCCGCAGCAGACAGTGGACCGGCAGGCCCGTTTCCCTCTTCACCCGGCGGACCAGGGAGGGCATGGGGGTGGTGCCGCCGATCATCAGGTTGGCGCACAGCTCCAGACGGGTGGCGCCTCCCTCCTTGGCGGCCAGGGCAGATTCCAGGCTGTCCACGCAGGCCTCTAAAACAAACTGTTCTTCCATATCTTACTCCTTCAGGGTAACTTCCAGCACAGTGTCCACCGGGTCGGGGAGAACCGGGTCCGGCCCCAGGTCCGCGAACACAATGTCCGGGTAATTGGCGCTGAAGCAGTCTGTGGCCAGGGGAATTTCCGCGCCGGTGGCCAGCATCCGCACATGGTCAATCTGCTCCCGCTTCAGGCCCGCCAGAGGCATGGGGCCAATGGTGTTCTCAAACAGGTGGTAATAGAGCTTGTTCCCCTTCCGGGTGATGCGTCCGGCGTCCGGCTTTTCCATGCCGGCCTTGCCGCAGCCGTAGATGCTCTGGGAGTTGTCCTTCATCCAGGCGCCGATTTCCCGGAGGATCTCCACGGACTGGGGCGGGAATTTTCCCCGGGCGTCGGGGCCTACGTTTAAGAGCAGGTTGCCCCCCTTGGAAACGCACTCCACCAGCTTTTTAATCAGCATGGAGGCGGGCTTGTAAAAGCGGTCGTTCTGGCAGTAGCCCCAGTTGTTGTTCATGGTGACGCAGGCCTCCCACACCAGGTCCCGACCCTGCTTGTCCCGCAGGCCGTCCGGGGGAATGATCTGCTCGGGGCTGACAAAGTCCCCGTGATAGGGGGTGGGGTCTCCCTCCCACAGAGAGCCAAAGCCCTCGCCGCTGACCTCCAGCCGGTTGTCGATAATCACCCCGGGCTGCAGCTGGCGCACCATGTCCACCAGCTGGGAAGCGCCCCAGGTCTCTCCCCGCATGACGGCGTTCTCGTTCTCATAGGAGAAGTCAAACCACAGGATGTCCAGCTTGCCGTAATTGGTGCAGATCTCCCGCACCTGGTTGTGAAGGTACTCCACATAGCGGCCGAAGTCCCGACCCTCGTTGCCATAGGCGGGGTTGTCCCGCATGGGATGGTGCCGGTCCCCATAGTGGGGGTAGTCCTCGTGATACCAGTCCAGCAGGGAGAAATACAGCCCCACCTTCAGGCCCTCCCCCCGGACGGCCTCCACAAACTCCTTGACAATGTCCCGGCCAAAGGGGGTGTTGGTGGACTTGAAATCCGTGTACTGGCTGTCGAACAGGCAGAAGCCGTCGTGGTGCTTGGCGGTGAGCACCATATACCTCATGCCCGCCTCCTTGGCGGCTCTGGCCCAAGCCTTGGGGTCAAAGTCCACAGGGTTAAACTCCTGAAAATAAGGCATGTAGTCCTCCTTAGGCATGCGCTCCACGCTGCGGACCCACTCCCCTCTGGCGGGGATGGCGTACAGCCCCCAGTGAAGGAACATGCCAAACCGGGCGCCGGTATACCAGGCCATGCGGCTTTCATACTCCTGGCGGTCAAACTTGTACATACTTGTCTCCTCTCCGGGCAGGCCTGCGCCGCCCTTTTTTCTCAGCTACCACTATACCACAGAGGCGGCGGGAAGAAAAGAAAAAGATGAATTTCCCCACTGGAAATCCATCTTTCTCTCGCGCTGTTTTACGCTTCGTCCGCCCTGCGGATTTCCGCCCGCTTGATCTTGCCGCCGATAGTCTTGGGCAGCTCGTCCACATACTCGATGACTCTGGGATATTTGTAGGGAGCCGTGGCGTGCTTGACGTGGTTTTGCAGCTCTTTTGTCAGCTCTGGGGTTCCCTGATAGCCCTTGGCCAGCACAATGGTGGCCTTGACCACCTGGCCCCGGATGGGGTCCGGCGCGCCGGTGATGGCGCACTCCACCACCGCCGGATGCTCCAGCAGGGCGCTCTCCACCTCGAAGGGACCAATGCGGTAGCCCGAGCATTTAATCACGTCGTCGTTGCGGCCTACAAACCAGTAATAGCCGTTGCTGTCCCGCCAGGCCACGTCCCCGGTGTCATAGTAGGCGCCGCCCAGCTTTTCCTGAGTCATTTCCGGGTTTAAGTAATAGCCGGTGAACAGGCCCGTGGGCGGGTTGTGCCTCACGTCCATCACGGCGATGGTTCCCTCCTCGCCGTCCTCGCAGAGCTTGCCCTCCGCGTCCACCAGCTGGATATTGTACAGGGGCGAGGGCTTTCCCGTAGAGCCGGGAATGGGCTCGAACCACTGGAAGTTGGCCAGCATCACCGAGCTTTCGCTTTGACCGAAGCCCTCGTACAGCTTCAGGCCGGTCAGCTCCAGCCACTGTTTAAAGACCTCTGGGTTCAGGGGCTCTCCGGCGATGCAGCAGTGGTGGATGCTGGAGAGGTCATACTTGGTCACGTCCTCCTGGAGCATGAACCGGAACATGGTAGGCGGCGCGCAGAAGGTGGTCACCTTGTATTTCTCCAAATGCTCCAGCAGGTGGCGGGGGTTGAACTTGGCCTCCATGTCATAGCAGAAGATCACCGCCCCGCAGACCCACTGGCCGTAGATTTTGCCCCAGCCGAACTTGGCCCAGCCAGAGTCGGAGACGCTCATGTGCAGCTTGTTCTCCTCCACCTGCTGCCAATATTTGGCAGTGACAATATGCCCCAGGGGATAGGAGAAATTGTGCTGCACCATCTTGGGCATCCCTGTGGTGCCAGAGGTGAAGTATACCAGCATGACGTCGTCCCAGCGGGTGGCCTCCTCCCCGGTGGGGCGCGGGAAGGTGTCGGGGAACTTCTCCAGCTCCTCGTTGAGATCCAGCCAGCCCTCCCGCTGCTCCACCACCAGAATCTTGTTCTTCAGAGAGGGGATGTCCGGCTGGGCGGCCTCCACCTGCTCAATCACAAAGGGATCGTTGACGCAGACGATGGCGCAGACCTGGGCGGCGTTGCCCCGGTAGACAATGTCCTTTTTGGTCAGCTGCAGGGTGCCGGGAATCAGCACCGCGCCGATCTTGTGCAGGGCTGTGGCGCAGATCCAGTATTCCCAGCGGCGGCGCAGGATGAGCATGACCACGCTGCCCTTTTTCACCCCCAGGCTCTTGAAGAAATTGGCGGCCTTGTTGGACAGGCGCTTGATGTCGGTAAAGGTAAAGACCTTCTCGTTGTCCTCCTCGTCGCACCAGACCAGGGCCTTTTTCTCCGGCTCCGCCTCGGCCCAGGCGTCCACCACGTCAAAGCCAAAGTTGAAATTCTCCGGCACGTTCACTTGATAGTTGGCCTTGAAATCCTCGTAGGAGTCAAACTCAATACGGGGCAGAAATTTTTTCAATAAATAGTCCACGGGTAACACATCCTTTCACATCCTGGGGGTTGCCCCCCTACTTGAAATCCAAAAGTGTACAAGTATAGAAAAAACCCAGTGTTTATGCGGCTTTCCGTTGTTGTCGGGGTGTACAAGTATACCCCATTCTTGTACGCTTTCTTCTATTCTTGTACACCTGTACAACAACGAAAACCCCAGTGTTTATGCGGGTTTGCGCTGTTGTTGTACACTTTCCCATCTCAAGCCGTCCGTGCTCGGACTGAGCATGCCGCGGGGCGCGCGCACTGGCGCGCGGACAGTAATCGAGACGTCAGCTCTCTTGCGCGGGGAGCTGCGCTCCAGGCATGCCGGCTTCTTGCGTTCCGCAAGGCCGGGAAGGTCCCAGCGAAACCACCGGCGCGGACGTGCATGAATGGTTCGATCAAGCGCGAGCGTAAGCCGCCGCTCCGTGGCGCGAAGAGACAGCCCAGGCACTGGGCCGCGGACGCGCTTTCGCCTCTCGATGAGGCGCGGCCCTCAGCCGCCGCCCCAGGGCGCGAATCGACAGCGGAGGCACTCCGCCGCGGCTTGGCCAGTCCGGCCACGGACTATTCTGCGATGACAGTGACAAACCGGGCCTTTACATCCCCGCCGCAGCGCTGGCCGTGGGGTACGGTGGGGTTGAAGTAAATGGAGTCTCCCGCCTTCAGCTCAAACTCCTTGTCGCCAATCACCACAATCACCGTACCCTCCAGCACCAGGTTAAACTCCTGGCCCGAATGGGTAATCAGCCCGGCGGGCTTGTCGCTTGGCTCCAGGGTGACCAGCAGGGGCTGCATCACCTTGTCGGCGTAGCGGTAGGCCAGATCCTCAAAGTGGTATTCCGGGTTCCGGTTGACCACCCGCCCGTGACCCCGGCGGACAATGTGATAGGTGTCCAGCCGGGCGGGGGTTCCGGTGAGAATCTCCGCGAAGTCCACGCCAAACTTGTTGGCAATCTCGTAAATCAGGCTGATGGGAATGTCCTTTCCGTCCTGCTCGTAGGCCCGGTATACCTCCGGGTCCACCTTCAATTCCGCGGCCAGGCGCTCTACTGTGTAGTCGCTGGCTTCCCGCAGCTCCCGCAGGCGGGGGCCGATTTCATTGATCTCGCTCATGGTACCCGTCTCCTTTGCTTTTTCGATAATTTTCTTGATTTCAACATTATAGCACCTTAAAGCGCCGCCCGTCAACTGATAGTCCCCTTATCCCAGCACCGCCATCGCGTTTTCCAGCTCCTTGGCGGCTTGGGCGGCGTCTAAATACTCTGAGGAATAGAGAATGACCCCCTGGTACCCGGCGTTGAGAGCGGCCTCCGCCTGGAGGGCGATGATGTTGTCCCGGGTCAGCCAGGTGCCGCCGTCCGCGTCCGTCCCCGCCTTGTAAAGAGCCAGACCCGCGTAGAGCTTGAGCCCCTGGTGCCGAGGCAGAGCGGCCCACTCCTCCAGGGCCTGCTGGTAGGGCAGCGCCTGGTTTTCAAAGCTGAAGTACAGCTGGGGCGCCAGATAGTCCACATAGCCGGGAACCGCCGCCCAGGTTTTCACGTCCGCGCCCATCGCCTCATCGTTTTGGATGTTTCCCTGGGGCGAGATGCCAAAAACCACCTCCTCCCTCGCCGCCTTGACGCTCTCGTACACCTGGGCCACCATAGCGTTGATGTTGGCCGCCCGCCACTCCAGCAGGGGCAGGGGCTGCTCCACCGTCTGGGTGTAGGCCTCGTAGGCGGCGCTGTCCAGAGAGGCGTCCTCCGACGGATAGAAGTAGTCGTCAAAGTGGATGCCGTCCACATCGTAGTTCTGGGCGATTTCCGCCGCGCCGCCGGCAATCAGGGACCGCACAGCCGGGTAGGCCGGGTTGAGATACACCCCGCCGTCGTACTCCATAAAGTAGCCGGGAGATTCCGCCCCCAGGGTCCCATAGGGGTTGTTGTCCGCCAGGGCTGCGGGGGTCTCCGCCGTTTTCACCCGCAGAGGGTTGATCCAGGCGTGAAACTCCATGCCCAGCTGATGGGTGGTGTCAATCATAAATTGCAGGGGATCATAGCCAGGATCCCGGCCCTGGGTGCCGGTGAGGATGTGGGACCAGGGATAATAGGCCGAGGGATACAGGGCGTCGGAAAAGGGCCGCACATGGACAAACATGGCGTTGATTCCCTTTTCCTGGGCGGTTTGGGCGATCTGCTTGTAATGTTCCTCAAAGGCCTCCTGGGTGTGCTCCGCGGTGTCCAGGGAGAAATAGGGAACCCACACCCCCACCAGGGTTTCCTCCTCCGCCTCTCCGGTCTGGGAGGCAGGGCTGGCGGAGGGAACCGCGCTGGAGGACGCCTGGCCGCTCTCCTTCACAGCCCGCTCCCCGCCAAAGAGCCACACGCCCGCCACCGCGGCCAGCAGCGCCGCCCACAGCACCAGGTAACAGTATTTCCGAAGATGAAGCTTCCGCATAGGCCGTCCTTTCCAGCGGCCGGCCTTTCTTGACAGCCGCCGCCATTTGGGGTATGATCCCTAGTAGGATACTGTATCTCTATGCGTCCCCTTGGGGGCCTATGTTTCCGAAAGGAGCCTTTCCCGTGAAATCCTATCGTTTTCTGCTTTTCGACGCCGACTACACCCTGCTGGATTTTGACAGGGACATGGAGCAGGCCTTCCAGGCCACCTACAAGGCCTGCTTTGGCAGCCAGCGGCCCTACTCCCCCCAGCTGCTGGAACAGTATGAGGCCTGCAACAACCGCTGGTGGGCCAAGCTGGAGCGGGGAGAATGCACCAAGCCCCAGCTCTACAAGGGGCGCTTTGTGGACTTTCTGGAGGAAACGGGGCTTTCCGGAGAACCGGAGGAGATCAACCGGGCCTACTTTGAGAATCTGGGTCAGGGCGGGGCGCTGCTGCCCGGCGCCCTGGAGCTGGTCCGGGACCTCTCTGAAAAATACCTGCTGTACATCGTCACCAATGGCAACGCCGTCAGCCAAAGAACCCGCCTGGAGCACTCCGGCCTGCTGCCCTATGTAAAGGATGTGTTTGTCTCGGAGGACGCCGGGGCCGCCAAGCCGGACCCGCGGTACTTTGACTATGTGTTCTCCCGCGTTCCCGGCTTTCGGCGGGAGCAGGCCCTGCTTGTGGGGGACTCCCTCACCTCGGACATGCTGGGCGCCCAAAACGCCGGCATCGACTCCCTGTGGTATTTTCCCCAGTCCGCGCAGTTTCACCCCCAGTGGGAGGAGGAAGCCAAGGCCCTCTCCATCACCTACCGGGCGGCAAGCTTTGGGGAGATCCGTGACCTGCTGCTGTAATGCCCGCTCTTTCCTACTTTTAAGAACAGAACCCCCCCAGAGGCTGCCGCCGTCCGCGGCGGCCTTTTTCTTTGCGAAACCGTAAGGTTTGCTTTCTGTTTTTGTAAGGCGGGCGACAGAAACCTGTAAGAAACGGAGCTTATACTTTCTCTCGTAAAGAACAAGGAAAAGGAGAATGAAGCATGGCTCTGCTAAACGTGAACAATCTGAAAAAGGTGTACACCACCCGGCTGGGCGGCGCCAGGGTGACGGCCCTCTCCGGGGTGAGCTTCACCGTGGAGGAAGGGGAGTTTGTGGCCATTATGGGCGAGTCGGGCTCCGGCAAGACCACCCTGTTAAACATCCTGGCGGGGCTGGATAAGCCCACCAGCGGCCAGGTGTTTTTGAATATGCGGGACATCGTCTCCCTCAATGAGAAGGAGATTTCCGCCTTCCGCCGGGACCACCTGGGCTTTGTGTTCCAGGACTTCAACCTGCTGGACACCTTCTCCTTGCAGGACAACATCTTTCTGCCCCTGGTGCTGGCGGGCAAAAAGTACGACGAGATGAAAAAGCGCATCGACCCCATCGCCCACCGGCTGGGCATTTGGGAGCTGCTGCAAAAGTTCCCCTACGAGGTCTCCGGCGGCCAAAAGCAGCGGGCGGCCATTGCCCGGGCCATCATCACCTATCCGGAGCTGATTTTGGCCGACGAGCCTACCGGCGCCCTGGACTCCCGCTCCGCCGGACAGATACTGGACATCTTCTCCGACTTAAACCGGGACGGGCAGACCATTTTAATGGTGACCCACTCCCTCCAGGCGGCGTGCCGGGCCGGGCGGGTGCTGTTCATCAAGGACGGCCAGGTGTACCACCAAATCTACCGGGGCGCCATGACGGACGACGAGCTGTATCAGGCGGTGTCCGCCACCCTGACCCAGCTTGCCACCAGCCGGGAAAGGAGCGTGGCCGTCCATGAGTAAGCGCGGGATGGGCTTCTATTGGAAGCTGGCCTTTACCAACCTGGGCCGCAACCGGCGGGTGTACCTGCCCTATCTGTTGTCCAGCACCGGGATTATCCTCATGTTTTACACCATCAGCGCGCTGGGCCGGGGCATTGACGAGGAAGCACTCTACGGCGGCACCACCGTGGCCAGCATGATGGGCCTGGGGGTGTTTGTCATCGGGCTGTTCGCGGTGCTGTTCCTGTTCTACACCAACAGCTTCATCATCAAGCGCCGGAAAAAGGAGCTGGGCCTGTACAACATTCTGGGCATGGAGAAGCGGCACATTGCTCACATTCTCTTCCGGGAGACCCTGCTCCTGGCGGTGTGCTCGCTGGCCCTTGGACTGGGACTGGGCATTTTGCTCTCCCGGGCCATGTTCTGGCTGCTGGGCCTTCTGCTGGGGACAAATCTGGCCGTGGCCTTTGTGGTCCCTGTGTCCGCTGTCACCGGCACCCTGGGGTTGTTTGGGGTCATCTTTCTGCTGACCCTGTGCTACAATCTGGTGCAGGTAAAGCTCTCCAAGCCCATTGAGCTGCTCCACGGCGGCGAGACCGGCGAGCGGGAGCCCAAGGCCCACTGGTTTCTGGCGGTGCTGGGTGCCCTGCTGCTGGGCGCGGGCTACTACATGGCTGTCACCATCCAAGATCCCCTCTCCGCGCTGGTGTTCTTCTTTGTGGCGGTGATTCTGGTCATCCTTGGCACCTACCTGCTGTTCATCACCGGCATTACGGCCATGCTGAAGCTGCTGAAAAAGAACAAGCGCTTCTATTATAAGACAAATCACTTCACCGCCCTCTCCGGAATGTTGTTCCGCATGAAGCAGAACGCCGCGGGGCTGGCTTCCATCTGCGTGCTGTTCACCGCCCTGCTGGTGACGGTGTCCACCACCTTCTCCCTGTACACCAGTATGGACGGCCTGCTGCGGGCGCGCTATCCCCGGAACGTGCTGGTGTCTGTCTATGACGCCAACCAGGAGGCCAAGGACATGGTGCGCTCCGCTGTGAACCAAAAGTCCCAGGAGCTGGGCCTGACCCTGGAAAACGTGGTGGACCGGGAGGGCTGGAACATCACCACCGCCAGGGTGGGCAACACCCTCCACACCCAGGAAGTCCCTTCGGAGGCTTACGCCGTGGTGAACATCTTCACGCAAAGGGAATACCAGCGCTTCTCCGGCCAACAGGTGGATTTGGCGGAAAACCAGGTACTGCTCTTCGACCCGGCAAACACCTTCCCCGGCGGGGACACCCTGAACATCGACGATAAAACCTATGAGATTGTCCCTTCGGACTACGTCATGCCCGAGGCCTCCACCCTGGCCCAGATTTATGAAATGTACTACCTGGTGGTGCGGGACGAAACGGTGGTGGAAAACATTCTGGCCCCCAGCGGCAGCGACACCTTCCCCGTCTATTCCTACGACTTTGACGTGGCCGGGGGCGATCCCGCGGACATTGCCGCCATGAGCGAAGCTCTGGGTACAGTGGACTTCTCCGGCCCTGGGGTGGAGTACGCAGCCTTGCTATTCGAGGACAGCGCCACCTCCCGCCAAGACTTTATGAACCTGTACGGCGGTCTGTTCTTCCTGGGGCTGTTCCTGGGCGTGCTGTTCCTGCTGGGCACGGCGCTGATTATCTACTACAAGCAAGTCAGCGAGGGCTATGACGACGCCCGGCGTTTTACCATCATGCAGAAGGTGGGCATGAGCCACCGGGAGGTCAAGCAGAGTATTCACAGCCAGATTCTGCTGGTGTTCTTCCTGCCCCTGCTGACGGCCGTGCTCCATCTGGCCTTTGCCTTCCCCATGCTGCAAAAGATTCTGCTGGTGATGGGCCTGAACAACTTCCCGCTGATTCTATGCTCCACCCTGGGCTGCGTGGGGGTGTTCGCCGCGGCCTACCTGGCGATTTACGCCTTTACCGCCCGAACCTACTACAACATTGTGGAAACTGCCGCTGACTGATTTCACGGTATTTTACAGAAGGGGGAATTGTCATGATCTCTGCCATTTTCGACCTGATCGGCAGCCTTGCCAGCGCCTTCTTTCAGGTGGCGGGCGCTCTGGGCCGGGCGTTTCTGGATATTCTGTCGGCTCTGTCCTCGGCGGTGCTGTGGCCGGTGCGGGCGGTGGGAAACGTTCTCTTCGGCAGCTGGGACACCTCCACCCCCTGGACGCCGCTGTACTTTTTGGCCTGCGGCATTCTCTTCGCCGCGGTGATACTTCTGGCCGTCTGGGCGCTGTGGACAAATTATAAGAGAAGGCATGGAAAATAGCCCAAAAGGGGCGCAGCTTTTGGCGGCGCCCCTCTCTTTTTAAAAACGCTCACCACAGCGTTTTCCGCTCCAATACCGGCCCATAGTCCGGAGTTTCCAGGTCCTCCAGCTGCCGGTCATATTCCTCCTGAGACAGCTTCTGGTCCTTTAGGCCGGTTTCCAGCCTGGCCCGCAATTCATTGACCTCCCTCATGGGGTCGGGGGGCGTCTCCTGGTTTACCAAGGCCAGCTTCTCCTCCAGCTGGCCTATGGTGAAAATCCGGTCCTCCTGATCCCGAAGCCGGCCGCTGACCGACACAAAGCGTTCCGGATCCTCTGGGTCCACGGCATAAACGCCCTGGTCGCCGTTCTGGAACTGACAGCACCCACTGTCCTCGGGCTGGAAGACGCAGCAGCCCGACACATCGTCCAAAAACAGCACATATTCCCCGTCCCGCTCCAAAATGGGAATTCCCTCCAAAGGAGGCTGGTCCTCTTCGCCGCCCAGGCAGCGGACGGCCACCTCTTGGCCCTCCTCCCCGCTGCCGCGAAGGACCTTTTCCACCTGGACATGATACTCTCGAAAGGACAGTTGATTTCCCCCTTCGTTTTCCAGGGTGAGCAGGTCGGCTCCCGTCACCGTCCCCTGCACCACCAGGTCGGAACGCTCCATCAGCTCCCCCAGGGTGACAGGGGCGCTCTCCGCGGTGACGCCGGTGGTCTCCTCCCCGGCGCCGTCCTCTTGGGCAGAGCTTTCCTGGGCTGTCTGGGCGCCTTCCTCCCCGGCGGAGGATTCCGTTTCCGCAGGGGAGCCGCTCTCTGAAGGGCTGCTTCCGTCTGGTTCCGCCGGACCGCAGGCCGCCGCGCCCAACAGCAGGCCCCCGGCTATGGTCAGAGCAAGCAGGCTTTTCCACAATTTCACGATAGCGCCTCCCTTTCAAAGATCTGTTCTTTCAAGAATAGTATACTCTATTTGAGGCGGCGCGTAAAGAGTTTTATGCTTTTTTTACAAAAGTCGCTTTTCTGGCAAAAGGAAACCCGCCCAGAGCTTGTCCGGGCGGGATGAGAGGGAGGTAAAATCTATGAAAAAGCAAGAGAGGGAAGAAATCAGCTTGGCGCCTCTTCTCTTCTGCTGTGAGTAGTATACCCGGCTTTTTTGAATTCTATTTGAACAGGATCTGAGGATTTCGTTAAACATCTCTCAAAAGGCTGCCACCAAGGGGAACGGTTGCGGAACCTGACTGCCCATGCTATAATAACGGGGCCAAATACCCTGGAAAGGAAGGATCCCTATGGAACTGGAACAGCTTGCGAGGCAGGCGGCGGACAGCGTCCGGCAGGCGGGGGAATTGATTCAATCCATCCCCCGCCCCCAGGTTTACACCAAGGAGGGCCACGCCAATTTTGTCACCGAGGCGGACATGGCCTCTCAGAAATTTTTGATTCAGCAGCTTTCCCCCCTGCTGCCGGAGGCCCACTTTTTCGCCGAGGAGCAAGAGGAAAACACCATGGCCCCCGGCTGGAACTGGGTCATCGACCCCATTGACGGCACCTCCAATTTCATTCGGGGCTACCGGCCATCCTCCATTTCCGTGGGGCTTGTCAAGGATGGCCAGCCCATGATGGGCCTGGTGCTGGACCCCTTTGCCGGAGAGCTGTTCTCCGCTGTAAAGGGCGGGGGCGCCTTTTGCAACGGCCAGCCCATTCACACCCAGGAGACCCCCGCGGAAAGCGCTCTGATCGTTTTTGGCACTGCCCCTTATTACCGGGGCCGGCCGGAGGAGCGGCACATGGTGGACGCCACCTTCTCCATGGCGAAGGAGCTGTTTTTGCGGTGCGGAGACCTGCGCCGGAGCGGTTCCGCCGCCGTGGACCTGTGCCGGGTAGCCGCGGGCCGCTGCGACGGCTTTTTCGAGCTGTGCCTGTCCCCCTGGGATTACGCCGCGGGCGCTGTCATTCTCCAGGAGGCGGGAGCGGTGATTGGCACCCTGCCGGGCCAGCCCTTCCGCTACGACCAGAAGCAGGCCATTCTGGCGGGAACCAAAACCCTCTATCCCCTGCTGGAGCAGCTTGCCGGGAAATATCTGTAAGCGCCATCAAAAGCCCATAAAAAGGCCAGCCCTTGGAAACACTGAAGCCAAGGGCTGGCCTCTCTTTTTGAAAAAACGCCGTCTCCGCGGCCCGCCGCCCTGGGAGGTGAATCGGCTTGCTTTACACGGATCTCAACGCTCTGCTGGACGGCAGCTCCAGCACCCGGGGATATTTCCTCTCTCTTCCGGTGGACATGCAGCTGGAGCTGCACCAGCACGGCGCCCTCATCCACACCGCCCAGGACCTGCACCGTATGGTTCTGCTCAAGGCCCGGCAGGGAAATTTCTCCCTGCCCAAGCAGTAAGCTCACCGCTTGAGGCTTCGGCTCTCCTGGGCCGTGCAGCCCTCCTGGCTGTAACGGGCCTTTTCATAGAGCTGGTGAAGCAGGGGATCCTCCAGACCGGCCTCTCGCTCAATCTCCTGGGGAGCCGCCCACCGGGGCGGCTCCTCCTTTGCTGCCCGCAGCACCGCCCGCCGGTACCTCCGGCGCACCTGAGCGCTGGGGGAACGGTCCCAGATCCGAGGGCGTCTTGTCCGCTTCCCGAAGGTCTCTTCCACCTGATCCTCCGGGTCCCGGCGAAGATTCTGCACCACGTCCCGGTGGTCCACAAAGCTGCCCCGCAGCCCGCGAATCACCCAGTAAACGCCATAGAGCAGGCACACCACCACCAGGGCGCCCGCCAGCGCCATAAAGAAATAGCTGACAAAGGCCGGCACCTGGAACCCGCCGTCGTTTTCCCCCAGCTGCTGCATCCAGTCCGGCATGGCCATAAAATCGCTGGAAGTGGTTTCCACCTGGACCTGACGCTGGCCAGGCTGAGGATTGGGGTTGATCCGCAGATAGCCCGTTCCCATGGCCAGGGCCGGCAGAAGCAGCCCTCCCGCCAACAGCACCATGGCCAGCACCGCCACGCCGGTGGTCCGCACAATTCGCTTGACCGGCACTCCGGCCATATCCCGGTTCAGGCTTAGATAGCCGTGGATGTTGGCCAAGCCCCGCCAGGCGGCCCAAAGCAGCAGGTACAGCGCCGCCCAAATCAGGGAGAGCTTTTGCAGCAGAGGCGCGTCGCCAATGGCGCTGTAAAAAAAGGGAGGCACCGCCGCCAGTACAATGGGGATGCTGGGGCGGTCCAGCACAGATTCCACCGGCTCCTCTGAGAGCTGATTTTTCCCCCGGAAGAAGCAGACCAGCGCCAGGGGAACGGCGGCAAGGGGCGTACCCAAAAGCAGCCAGGCCAGGCCGCAGACAGCCAAGCTCCACAGCAGATACTGCCAAAGCCTGCGGAAAACCTCTGTGCCAAGATCCGCCAAGGCCAGAGGGATTACCGACAAAAGCCCCCACCACAGCCGCCAGGGAAGCTCCTGGTCTCCCAGGACAACTTGGTAAATTCCGGCGTAGTACAGGGCGTACACCCAGCCAATGTGAAACCATCCCATAGCCCGCAGGGTAATCTGCCGCCAGTTTCCCAGACTTTTCAGAAAGCTCACAGCAAGATCCCCCTTTCAAGTTTCCCAGTACAGCCGCCGCACGGTGCCGTACTGAGGCATTTCGTCGTATTCGTCCCGGTAGGGGATAATCTGCATCCACTCCCGCTTTCCCGCCCGCCGGGCGAAGGCCTGGGCCAGCTCCTCCCGCTGGCTGCGGGAAACCAGCACGCACAGCAGGTCCCCATCGTCTCCCGGGAAGAAATCCTCAATGGGCCGCAGGCCGTTGGCGGCCTGGGCGCAGGCAAAGGCCTTCCGCAGAGACAGGGCGCTGCCCGCCCCGGACACCTCCGGCAAGGCCATAGGCTTTCCTGTCAGAGCGTCCACGCCGTTGGAATACACCGCCAGCTGGACCCCGGCCTCCAGCAGCCGGACGCACAGGGCGCAGGCAATCCGGGCGGCCTCCTCGTTGAGCACGTCCGCCTGCTGCACCCCCAGGCCCTCCAGGTCCAGCAGCACCGCCACCTTCTGGGACAAGGTGGACTCGTGCAAATTCACCAGCAGATCCCCGGTTTTGGCCGTGGCCTTCCAGTTGATGTACTTCATCGGATCCCCCCGGGTGTAATCCCGCAGGCCGGAAAACTCAAAGGGATCGTCATAGACCCGCTTGCGGCTCACCGCGCTGCCCATAATCTGGGAGAAGGGGATCTGAATCCGCTGGGTGGGCACCGGACGGGGCAGCACATAGAAATCCGTGTTCTGGGGCGAGGCGCTCACATATTTTTTTGTCAGCAACAGGTTCCGCACATCCAGACCGGCCTGGTCGATGCGGTAATATCCCCGGCGGCGGCACTGGAAGTCCAGGGTGCGGGTAATCTTCTGCCGGGGTCCCAGGGCGAACACATCCCGGCGGTAGGACCGGTCGCTGACGGCGGTGTTGGCCTCTCCGGAAAAGCGCAGGCCCTTGTCCATGTGAAAGTCGATCTCCACCACTGGAAGAGGCAGCAGCTTGTCGTTGACCACCACTTCCGTCAGGACGGCGGTGTCGTCCTCCACGGCATACTCCTCCCGAAAGGCGATTTTCACCTCCAGACCCTTGCCCCACAGCCGGCTGTACAAAAGTCCCTGGAGCAAAAACAGAGCCGCCAGCAGCAATACAATTAACAGCGCCGCCATATCACTTTGACCAATCTTCCGTGGGCAGGGGAACGGACTGGAGCAGGGACTCCGCCGCGTCCCTCTGGGCCTGAGAGGACCCCGCCATGCCGCTGACCGCCAGCCGGTGGGCGATTACCGGCACGCCTACCGCCTTCACGTCCTCGGGGGTGACAAACTCCCGGCCCTCCACCAGAGCCATGGCCTGGGAGGCCCGCAGCAGGGCCAGGGTTCCCCGGGGACTGACCCCCAGCTCCACCCCCCGCATCTCCCGGGAGGCGCGGGCCAGGTCCACGATGTAATCCATCAAAACCGGGTGGATGTACAGCTTTCGGGCCGCGGCCTGCAGCTGGACCAGCTGCTCCTTGCCGCAGACGGGAGCCAGGTCCTCCAGGGGTTCGCTGTCCTTAAAGCGGTCCAGAATCTGGCGCTCCTGGTCCTTGGTGGGCATGTCCATAGAGATCCGCATCAAAAACCGGTCCAGCTGGGCCTCTGGCAGAGGATAGGTTCCCAGAGTTTCCACCGGGTTCTGGGTGGCGATGACGAAAAAAGGCGGGGCCAGCTTTCGGGTTTCCCCGTCCACGGTGACCTGGCCCTCGGCCATGCACTCCAGCAGGGCAGACTGGGTCCGGGGCGTGGCCCGGTTGATCTCGTCCGCCAGCAGAATGTTGCAGAACACCGGACCGGGAGAAAACTGAAACTCCCCGGTTTTGTTGTCGAAAAAGTTCAGACCCGTCACGTCAGAGGGCAGCAGGTCCGGCGTGAACTGAATGCGTCCAAAGGCGCCGTCAACGCTTTTCGCCAGGGACCGGGCCAGCACGGTTTTGCCCATGCCGGGTACGTCCTCGATAAGCACATGGCCTCCGGCGACCAGGGCGGTAAGCAGCAGACTGGTGGCCTTTTCCTCCCCCACCAGCACCTTTTGAATGTTTGCCTTGACAGCAGGCAGGATATTTTCCATAGGATTTTCCTCGCTTATATAGAAATTATGCTTATTATAGCAAAGTTTTTTCCAGGATACAAGCAAAATCCCTCCCTTGACAAGCCGGGGCTTTTATTGAATAATAGGAGACAGCGATTTGTTTTTAGGAGGCGCGGCTATGCGGCAATGTATGGATTCTGAAAACCTGCACCGGCGGCTGAAGAAGATCATTGGCCAGGTGCAGGCCATCGACCGGATGATCGATGAGGACGTACCCTGCGAGGATATCCTGGCCCAGATCAACGCGGCCAAGTCAGCCCTGCACAAAGCGGGCCAGGTGGTGCTGGAGGGACACATCAAGCACTGTGTCCGAGACGGCATCGAGCACGGAGACGCGGACCAGACCATCCAGAATTTCACCAAGGCGGTGGAGCGCTTTGCCAACATGAATTGAACAGGGCAGCAAACAGGGAGCTTTCCTTTTCTGTCAGACACGCCGCGGGGAATCCCCGCGGCTTTTTTTGCGGAAAAAGGAGAAAATTCCTTTTTCCCGCTTGACAACCCATACCCCTATGGGTATATACTGTTAGGTAGTTACAACTATCCTTCAAGAAAAGGAGCGTTTTCCCATGCAAGCTGTCCAGCGTTTTTTAGACTGGGGCGGTGTGAAAAAGGACGTCGCCCTGCTGGTAATTTCCGGCATCTCCCTGCTTGCCAGCATCTTTCATTGGTTTCCCCTGCCCTTTGACGCCGCCTGGGTTGCCATTGTACTGTGCGGCGTACCCATTATCTGCGAGGCCGTTATCGGCCTGGTGACGGAGTTTGACATCAAGGCCGACGTGCTGGTATCCATCGCCCTGATTGCCTCGGTCGTCATCGGAGAGGATTTTGCCGCCGGCGAGGTGGCCTTCATCATGCAGCTGGGCGGGTTGCTGGAGGACCTGACTGTGGCGAAGGCCCGGGCCGGTATAGAAAAGCTGGTGAAGCTGACCCCCCGCACGGCCCGCGTGCTCCGGGACGGCAGAGAGGCCATTCTCCCCGCGGAGCAGGTGCGGGTGGGAGACGTGCTTCGGGTGCTGCCGGGAGAGACCATCCCCGTGGACGGAACCATCCTGTCCGGTCAGACCTCCATTGACCAGTCGGTGATGACAGGGGAATCCCTTCCTGTGGACATGGGGCCTGGGGACGCTGTCTCCAGCGGCACGGTAAACCAGTTCGGCGCCTTTGACATGGAGGCCGCCAAGGTGGGCGAGGACAGCTCCATCCAGCGGATGATCCGGCTGGTCCAGTCGGCCGACGCGGGCAAAGCCAAAATTGTGGGCCTTGCCGACCGGTGGGCCACCTGGATTGTGGTGATCGCCCTGGCAAGCGCCGCCGTCACCTGGACCGTCACCGGCGAGATTATCCGGGCCGTGACCATTCTGGTGGTGTTCTGCCCCTGCGCCCTGGTGCTGGCCACCCCTACGGCGATTATGGCAGCTATCGGCAACGCCACCCGCCACGGCTTTCTGGTTCGGGAGGGAGACGCCTTGGAGCGGCTGGCCCAGGTGACCCGGGCCGCTTTTGACAAAACCGGCACCCTCACCTATGGAAAGCCCCAGGTGACTCAGGTGGAGCTTCTGGACGGCGGTTACTCCCGGGAGCAGCTGTACGCCTGGGCCGCTGGCGGAGAGGCACGGTCCGAGCATCCCTTGGGAAAGGCCATTGTCCGGTGCTATCAGGAGGAGTTCCACGCCCAGCCCCCCCAACCGGACAGCTTCCAAATGCTGCCGGGCAGGGGCGTGAAGGCTCAGGTGCAGGGCGTCAAGGTGATAGCGGGCAACCGGGAGCTGCTGGAAGAGGAAGGCGTCTCCCTGACCCAGCGGGGAGAACAGGTGGCCCAGGCGGCGCTGGCCCAGGGCTGCACCCTGGTTTACCTGGCGGTAGAGGGCCGTTTGGCAGGCCTTTTGGCCCTGGCGGACACCCTTCGGCCCGACGCGGCCCAAACCATCGCCCAGGTAAAAGCTGCCGGCGTGCAGCCCGTGCTTCTCACCGGGGACCGGCAGGAGGCCGCTCAAAGCATTGCCAAGCAGCTGTCCTTGACGGAAGTAAAATGGGGCTGTCTGCCCCAGGACAAACTGGACTACATCGGCGGATGCCAGGAGCAGGGCCAGCCCGTGTGTATGCTGGGCGACGGCATCAACGACGCCCCCGCCCTGAAAAAAGCCCAGGTGGGCATTGCGATGGGCGGCATTGGAAGCGACATCGCCGTGGACGCCGCGGACATCGCCCTGGTCAGCGACGACATCCAGGAGTTCCCCCACCTGCTGCGTCTGGCAAAGCGGATGATGGTGGTTATCAAGTGCAATTTGACCTTCTCTATGGCCCTGAATTTCGCGGCGATCCTCCTGGCCATGACCGGTATTTTAAATCCTGTGGTGGGCGCTTTGGTCCACAACGCCGGATCGGTGTTTGTCATTATCCACTCCGCGTTTCTGCTGCGGTGGCGCAAAAAATCCTAACCTCCCCTTCAGACATGGCTTCTCTTAAACAGCAGGGCGCCCCCGCGCAGCCGCGGGGGCGTCCTTTGCGTACCAGGTTCATTCACCGTTGAGCAGCCTCATAAACTCGTCGCCGGTGATGGTCTCCTTCTCGTACAGGTACTTGGCGATTTCATCCAGCTTCTGGCGGTTGTCCTGTAAAAGCTTGATGGCCTTCTGGTGCTGAGCCTTCACCAGTTCCACCACCTGCTGGTCGATCTTTGTCTGGGTCTCCGCAGAGCAGGTCAGGCTGGCGTCGCCGCCCAGGTACTGGTTGTTCACAGTCTCCAGAGCCACCATGTCGAAGTCGTCGCTCATGCCGTAACGGGTAATCATGGCCCGGGCCAGCTTGGTGGCCTGCTCAATGTCGTTGGAAGCGCCAGTGGAGGCGGAGTTGAAAATCAGCTCTTCCGCGGCACGTCCGCCGGTGAGGGTGGCAATCTTGTTTTCCAGCTCCTCCTGGCTCATCAGGTAGTGGTTGCCCTCGTCCACCTGCATGGTGTAGCCCAGCGCGCCGCTGGTGCGGGGTACAATGGTGATTTTCTGCACCGGAGCCGAATGGATTTGCAGCGCCGCCACCAAGGCGTGGCCCGTCTCGTGATAGGAGACAATCAGCTTTTCCTTGTCGGTGAGGATGGCGTTCTTCTTCTGGTAGCCGGCGATGACCACCTCAATGCTCTCCTCCAGGTCGGCCTGGGTCACGGACTTCCGCCCGGCCCGCACAGCCCGCAGGGCAGCCTCGTTGACGATGTTGGCCAGCTCCGCGCCGGACGCGCCGGAGGCCATGCGAGCCACCTTTTCAAAGTCCACGTCCCCGGCAATCTTCACCTTTTTGGCGTGGACCTTCAAAATGTCCTCCCGGCCCTTCAGGTCGGGCAGCTCCACGGGAACCCGGCGGTCAAAGCGGCCGGGGCGGGTCAAAGCGGGGTCCAGGGATTCGGGCCGGTTGGTGGCCGCCAGAATGATGACGCCGCTGTTTTCCTCAAAGCCGTCCATCTCGGTGAGCAGCTGGTTCAGGGTCTGCTCCCGCTCGTCGTTGCCGGAGATATTCCCCTCCCGCTTTTTGCCGATGGCGTCGATCTCATCGATAAACACAATGCAGGGGGCCTTCTCCTTGGCCTGCTTGAACAGGTCCCGCACCTTGGCGGCGCCCATGCCCACGAACATCTCCACAAATTCCGAGCCGGACATGGAGAAGAAGGGGACGTTGGATTCGCCTGCCACCGCCTTGGCCAGCATGGTTTTGCCGGTGCCGGGAGGGCCTACCAGCAGTACGCCCTTGGGCATGGAAGCCCCCACCTCTTTATACTTGTTGGGGTTGTGGAGATAGTCCACGATTTCCGAGAGAGTCTCTTTGGCCTCGTCCTCCCCGGCCACATCGGAGAACTTGATGCCCTCGGAGGACTTGACATACACCTTGGCGTTGGATTTGCCAAAGCTCATGGCATTGGGACCGCCGGCCCGTTCCATCAGCTTCTTGGACATCCACTGGCCCAGAACAATGAAAATGGCAATGGGCAGCACCCAGCTCAGCAAAAAGCTGATAATAGGGTTGGCCTGCTGGATGATCTCCCCGGAATACTGGGCTCCGGAGTCCTTCAGGGTTTGGGCCAGGTCCGGGTCCGGGATCATGCCGGTTTTATAGATGGCGGTTTCGTCCTTGTTGGTGAAAAGAATCTGATTTTCTGTCTCCTGCACCTCCACCAGACCCAGGTTCTGGTCCTCGGCCATCTGCACAAAGGTACCGTAGTCCACCTCCTGCACCCGCCGCTGAGCCAGCCACGGCACAGTGAGCAAATTGATCAGCAGCAGCACAACCATGACAATGACATAATAAAAGATCAACGGTTTTTTCGGACGTTTTACCTCATTCATCATGGCTGGCCTCCTCTGCTTCTTTGGTTTTGGCTCCCGCTGCGGGCTTGGGCGCCGCTCCCGCAGGCGCCTCTTCGCCGGAAGATTTCCCAGTCTGTTCTTCCGGGGGTTGGGATTCCGGTTTGCCCAGCTTTAGAGCCTTGTGCTTTTTCCGGCTCCAAAAGGCCAGCCCGGCGGCAGCGGCGCTCACAGCGGCCGCGCCCGCCAGCAGGGCGGCTATCCATTTTCTTGTTTCCTTCATGGCGTTTGTTCCTCCTTCTTTTCTTCCGCGTTCAGCTGTAATTCCATGGCGGCCATGGCGGCCAGCATGGCGTATTGCGCGGACTGGGTGGCAAAATCCATGGCATACTCCGCGTAAAGGGCGGCAGCCTCTGCCCGGTCCTCCTCGGGAGTGCCTTCCTCCAGGCAAAGCTGGCTTACAGACTGGTCCTCCAGCAGCCGGGCCATGGTGTCCAGATAGCTCCACTGGGCCTGGGCCAGCTTTTTCACCGCTGGAGAACGGCTGCCCTCCACGCTCTTCCTAAGAAGCAGGGCATTGACCTCATACTCCGCCTTGGCTTTTTTCAGCTCCTCTTGAAGCTCCTCCCGGCGCTCCCGGCAGCAGACACGCAGCCTGCCCTGCAGCTTTCCATATTGCTGCTCCATCTCATACAGCTTCATGGCAAAAAGATCCTCGCTGATTCCGCTCATATGGCAAAGGACCTCCTTTCTATACCTTAGTTATAGCAAACCCGGCGCCTTCGCGCCACTCGCAATGCTTGTATTATGTCCTTACAAAAGGGCAAAGCTGTCAAAAAGGCTGACACTTTTCCGGTTTTGTAAGGCGGGCGGCAATAAAAAAAGCGGGCAAAACGCCCGCCTTCCAAAAAACCGCTTCAGTTTTCCCGCCAGCCAGCAATCTCCCCAGAGACAATCCGCTCCAGCTGAGAGGCCAGCCTGTCCTGATCCAAATCCGGCTTGCCGGCATATTCCAGCAGCACGCCCACCAGCCCCCAGGCATTGTAGCGCAAAAGCACCTCCCGGTCTCCCATGCTTATGGGAAGATCCTGGGGACCCTCCTGGGCCAGAGTGCTCAGATAGCCCATCACCGCCTCCAGCATCAGCTGCTCCACCCGAGTCCGGCGCTGGGAGTCCAGCAGACTGCGAAGCATGGGAAACCTCTCCACCGAAAAGGCGACGAACACCTTCAAAGCCTCCCGAGGTGTTTCCGCCCGAAGGCTTTCCTCCTCCAGCTGCCGCGTCACCTGCCGGATGATATACTCCAGCACGTCCATCATGTCCTGAAAGTGATAGTAAAAGGTCTGCCTGGAAATGTGGCATTCCTCGATCAGCGCCTTTACCGTCACCTTGTCCAAGCCGTTGCGCTGGCTCAGCTTCATCAGGCTCTCCGCAATCACGCTCTTCATGTCCACAGGCATGAAAAACACCTCCCTTTTTCCGCCGCCTCTTTTCTTTCCAAAAAATAACGCAGGCTTATTATAGCACGGTTTGGGAGAGGGGGGAAGGGAAAATCCTATTCCTCTCCCACAAAAGCTTCCCCAAGGCAACAGCCCCCAAACAAAAAAACCGGGGCGGCAAGGCCCCGGCCGAAACCAACTCAAGTATTCTTCATAATGACGCTTTCCACGGCGTCGGCCACATGCTCACAGGCATCGGCGCATTTTTCCATGTAGATGTAAATCTCCCGCCAGCTGATGATCTCCAGCGGATCTGTGGTGGAGGTGTGCAGCCGCCGCATGTTGTCGATAAACAGCTTGTCGGCCTGCTCCTCGAGGGTGTTGATGTGAATGATGTACTCCCGCAGCTTTTTGGAACGGCGGAAATCCGGGAATTCCTCCAGCAGCAGGCGCAGCTCCTCGCAGCAGCTCACCAGCACCGCGCCCAGCTCAATAGCGTCGGGCCGGACCGCCTGAATGTTGTTGCAGTAAAACCGCAGCATCACATCCTCAATCTTGTCCGTAACCTCGTCAATGCTCTGGCTGAGAAGGATAATGTCCTCCCGCTCGATAGGGGTGATAAAGGCCCGGGCCAGCACGTTGGAAAGCTCGTGCTTTTTCTCGTCGGCAGCGTGCTCCACCTGGTGCAGCTCGTCCAGCATGGCGTGCAGGCGTTCCGGCTGGAAATTTTTCAGGGCGTCCTCCAGATAGTGGGCCGCCTGACACGCGCAGGCCACACACTGGCTGAAATTCTCGTAGTAAAAGCTGT
Organism: uncultured bacterium; assembly: GCA_905215055.1. Classification (GTDB taxonomy): domain Bacteria; phylum Bacillota; class Clostridia; order Oscillospirales; family Acutalibacteraceae; genus Acutalibacter. Next base: position 17,314 of record CAJMOH010000013.1, on the reverse strand, counting down.
CTTGTTTTTTCGCCATAATTCTGCTCCTTTTGCTGTTGCGGGCTGGGCTGAGGGAATTCCGCTCAGAACAGCACCATAAACAATTTTGCCATTACAAAGCTGATGAGCCCACAGCCGGGGAAAGTGAACACCCAAGTGAGCACCATGTCCTTCACCACGCCAAAATTGATGGCGGACAACCGCTTGACGGCTCCCACGCCCATAATGGCGCTGGTCTTGGTGTGGGTGGTGGACACCGGGATGCCAAACACGCTGGAAAGCAGCAGGCACAGCGCCGCGGACAGATCGGCGGAAAAGCCCTGGTATTTCTCCAGCTTTACCATATCCATGCCCACAGCCTTGATGATTTTCTCACCGCCCACGCTGGTGCCAATGCCCATCACGGCGCTGCACAGCAGCATCAGCCACACGGGAATAAGAACGCCCTCCACGCTGCTCATGCCGTTGGAGAAGGCCACGCCCAAAAACAGCACGCCGATAAACTTCTGGCCATCCTGAGCGCCGTGCATAAAGCTCATGGCCGCGGCGCCGAAAATCTCCGCGCCGGTGAAAAACCTGTTGGTGCGCCGGCGGTCCATGCGGCCGCAGATAATGGTCAGGGCCTTGCACACAATCCAGCCGATGCAAAAGCCCAGGGCAAGGCTGGCCACCAGGCCGTAAAGCACCTTTACCCACTCGGACATGTTAATGCCGCCCACGCCGTTTTGAATGGCAATGGCGGCGCCGGAAAGGCCGGCGATCAGGCTGTGGCTTTCGCTGGTGGGAATGCCGAACATAGAGGCCACCACACTGTACACCACAATGGAGAACAGCGCCGCGCACAGGGCGATGAGCGCCTCGTGGGTGTCGCCGCCAAAGTCCACCATGTTGCTGATGGTGGAGGCCACCGAAGCGTTGATGTGGGTCATCACCAGCACGCCCAAAAAGTTGAACACCGCACTTAAAAGGATGGCGGGGCGGGGCCGCATGCACCGGGTGGTGATACAGGTGGCGATGGCGTTAGGCGCGTCCGTCCAGCCGTTGACGAAGATCACACCCATTGTCAGCAGCACCGAGATCAGCAGCACGGGGCTTGAGGACATTGCGTTGACAAAGTACGAAAATGATACATCCATAAACAGTTTACCTACCTTACACGAGGCCGGACACGGCATCTCAGCCGGACCGGAAAAGATGGCGGAAGGGTCTCTGGACATCTAACCCAGACAAATTAAGACTACCATATGAAGCCGAACTCCGTCAATAGAAAATGAAATATTTGTAAAGAAAAAGTTAAAAAACCTTTCTTTTGTCGAAAGGCGTTTTTTCTATGTAAAATCTATGTAAAATCCATGTAAAATTTTTCTGCTCTTTCAGAAATAAAGGCCGCCGCGGACCGCGAAAAAGGGCTGCCGCCTCTTTGGCAGCAGCCCTCGTTTCTCTCATTCAGCCTCTCTCCAGGGCGATGACCCCTGTGCGGGAAATTTCCCGGATACCGTAAGGCCGCAGCAGATCCAGCAGGGTTTCGCACCGCTCGTGCTCCCCGGCGTATTTCAGCGTGACGGTGGTCTTGGACACGTCGGCCACCTCCGCCTTCATCAGCGCGGCGATCTGGTTAACCTTCCCCAAGGTCTGGGGATCGCAGGCCACCTTTACCAGCACCAGCTCGGCGGTGACGGCGTCCGGCCCCAGGGAACGCACCTTGATGACGGGAATGACCTTGTTCAGCTGCTTTTCCACCTGCTCCAGAATGTGGTCGTCCCCCTGACCCACAATGGTCATGCGGGACATGGTGGGGTCCTCGGTGGTGCCAACAGCCAGGCTGTCAATGTTGTACCCCCGGCGGGCAAACAGGCTGACCACCTTGCTCAGCACGCCGGGCTGGTTTTCCACCAGCACAGATAAGGTGTATTTCACGGCCTATTCCTTCCTTTCAAACCGACGGCGTTTCCGGGTCTACACGGCACACCAGCACATAGGGCCGGGGCGACTGAAGCATCTCCCTGGCCAGCCGCTCGGCCTCCCGGTTATTTTTTGCCAGAGCCGCCGGAATTCCATAAGCCTGGCACAGAGCCACAAAATCCGGGTTTCCGTCCATGTGGGTGCCGATGTGCCGCCGGGCATAGCGGGCGTTTTGATACTCCCGCACCATGCCCAGGCGCCGGTTATCAAACACCACCACCTTCAGCGGCGCGTGAGAGGCCACCACTGTGGCCAACTCGCACAGGCTCATCTGAAAGGCCCCGTCCCCACAGACAGCCAGCACCTGGCGCCGGGGCTTTGCCAGCTTTGCCCCCAGAGCCGCAGGCAGGGCATAGCCCATGGTGCCAAGGCCCCCGCTGGTGAGAAACCGGCCCTCCTTCTGGGTGAAGTTGATGGCCGCCCAAATCTGTCCCTGGCCTGGGTCGGCGGTGAGAATGGCGTCCTCCTCCATCATGGCGGAGAGGGCACGGATGAAGGAGCGCGGCTCCACAAAGTCCTCCCGGTCCGCCCCTCGGGGAACAAACTCCCGCTTGTAGCGCAGCACCCGCTCCACCCAGTCCCGGCAGTCCACCGGCCGAACCTTCTCCGCCAGGACGGAAAGCACCTGCTTCACGTCCCCCACAATGGGAACGTCCACCCGCATATTCTTGCCAATCTCCGCCGGGTCAATGTCAATGTGAATGATCTTGGCCTGCTCCGCGATCTGGTTGGGCAGGGCGATGGCCCGGTCTCCCACCCTGGCCCCGCACAGAACGATCAGGTCCGCCTCGCCTATGGCCCGGTTGGCGTAGCTGCGGCCAAACTTGCCGATCATCCCCAGGTACACCGGGCTGTCCATAGGCATAACCCCAATCCCCATCATGGTGGACACAATGGGGATGCCGCTGTTCTGAGCGAAGGCTGTCATCTCCTCCCGGGCGCCGGCCAGCACCACCCCGCCGCCGCAGCAGATGACAGGACGCTTGGCCTGGGAGATGGCCTCCAGCGCCCGCTTGATCTGCATAGGATGGCCAGTGGTCTTGGGCTTATAGCCGGGAATATCCGCCCGCTGCGGATAGGAAAAGTCCTCTGTCAAGGCCTCCTGCACATCCTCCGGCACGTCGATAAGCACCGGTCCCGGACGGCCTGTGGAGGCGATGTGAAAGGCCTCCTTGAATACCCGGGGCAGGTCCTCCACGGACTTTACCAGGTAGCTGTGCTTGGTAAAGGACTCGCAGGCGCCGGTAACATCCGCCTCCTGAAACACGTCCCGGCCCAGCTGCTCCAGGTTCACCTGGCCGGTGATGGCCACAATGGGGATGGAATCCATGTAAGCGGTGGCAATACCGGTGATTAAATTGGTGGCCCCAGGGCCGGAAGTGGCCACGCACACACCCGGCCTGCCGCTGGCTCTGGCGTAGCCGCTGGCCATGTGGGCGGCGTTTTGCTCGCTGCGCACCAGCACATGGCGGATGGGGGAATCGTACAGCGCGTCGTAAAAGGGACAGATGGCCGCCCCCGGATAGCCGAAGAGAATGTCTACCCCCTCGGCCTCCAGGCACTTTACCATGATTTCACCGCCGGTCAGCATACTCCCTTCCCCCTTCCCATCATTCAATGGACCGCTGGGCGCAGGCGTTTAAATCCATGCCCGCGGTGTTTCCCGCCAAAAGCTCGTAATAGCCCTGAGAGGCGATCATGGCGGCGTTGTCCCCGCACAGGGATCTGTCCGGCAAATAGAGCTTCAGGCCCCGCTCCGCGGCCAAGCGCTCCAGCTCCCGGCGGAGCAGCCGGTTGGCGGACACGCCTCCCGCGGCGGCAAGAGCTGTGGCCCCGGTCATTTCCACGGCCTTGAAAAAGTTTTCCGTCAGGCAGGAAACCACCGCCCGCCGGTAGGAGGCGCACAGGTCCGGCACAGAGATTTCCTCTCCCTTTTGCCGGGCGTTGTTCAGCAGGTTCAGCACCGCTGTTTTCAGCCCGGAAAAGCTGAAGTCCAGGGGCGCCCCCTCCACCCGGGGGCGGGGCAGCTGGTAGGCATGGTCGTTTCCCGTTTCGGCAACCCGGTCCATCTCCACGCCGCCGGGATAGGGAATGCCCATCGCCCTGGCCGCCTTGTCAAAGGCCTCCCCCGCGGCGTCGTCCCGGGTGCGGCCCAGAATTTTCAGCTTGGTATAGTCCTCCACCCAGACGATGTGGCTGTGTCCCCCGGACACCACCAGGCACAAAAAGGGCGGCTTCAGCTCTGGGTTGGACAGGTAATTGGAGGCGATATGCCCCCGCAGGTGATGCACGGGAATCAGGGGCAGGCCGGCAGCCAGGGACAGCCCCTTGGCGAAGTTCACCCCCACCAGCAAAGCCCCAATCAGCCCCGGGGCATAGGTGACGGCAATGCCGCCGATCTCCGAAAGGTCCTTTCCTCCCTGGGCCAGCGCCTCCTTCACCACGCCCACAATGGCCTCGCTGTGGCGGCGGGAGGCGATTTCCGGCACCACACCGCCGTAAATCCGATGTTCCTCCACCTGGGAGGCAATCACTGAGGACAGAATGGTCCGGCCGTCCTCCACCAGAGCGGCGGCGGTCTCGTCACAGGAGCTTTCAATGCCTAACAGGATCATGTCAGCCCTCCTTTGGAAACCGCCGGGTCAAAATCAGGGCGTCCTCGGTGGGGTCGCTGTAAAAGTTCCGGCGGCGTCCCTCCTCCATAAAGCCAAGCTTGGTATACAGCCCCACCGCCGGCCGGTTGGAGGGGCGGACCTCCAGGGAGATGTACTCCGCACCCCGGCGCTGGGCCTCTTGGACCAGGGCCTTCACAATGGCGGTTCCCACGCCCTTTTTGCGCTGATGCCCAAACACGGCAATGTTATCGATGTAGCATTCCTGGTGGGTACAGTGCATGCCGCCATAGCCCAAAATCTTCTCCTCGTCCACCGCGGTGACGAAAAAGGCGTTGGGGTTGTTCACTTCGTCCTCAATGGCCTTCTGGCTCCACGGGCGGGAGAAGCAGAGCTTTTCCAGCTCCGCCAGGATTTCGCAATGCTCCTTTTGCAGTCTCACGATTTCCATACGTTCCTTCTCGTTTCCTTTCTCTCTTTGAAAAACGGCAATAAAACAACGAGTCTATTATAAACTGCAAGCCGGCAAAACTCAAGGGAAAGGGGGAATTTTCTTCCCCTTCCGGAAGGACGCAAAAAAAGCGCCGCCCTCTGCCGCAAGGCCTTGCGGCAGAGGGAAAGCGCTTTTTCTCGAACCGGCCTCTCTCACGGCCGGGGCCGCCGCTCCCCCTGAGGGGGAGGAGGGGGCAGGGTGTCGTCAAACACCAGCAGCCGTGTGACATAGCTCTCGTAGAAAATTTCCAGCTGCTGGGCCAGCTTGTCCCGGCAGGCCCGGTACTCCTCCAGCGTACCCCCAAAGGGGTCGGCGATATACTTGGGTATGTAGATCTTTGTCTGAGGCACCCCCGCCTGGGCCAAAATGTATCCGTGGGTTTTGGACATGGGAAAATACAGGTCCCACACCGGCAGCTCCTCTCCGGTAATCCGCCGGGCGGTATGCTCGGAAATATCCACGCCGATTTCCCGGCAGGCCAGCACGGCGTTTTCCGAGACAGGGGTGCCGTCCACCGCGGAAAGCCCGGCGCTTTGGCACAGCACCCGCTCCTCCATGTCTCTCTCCTGCATCATTTTGCGGAACATCCCCTCCGCCATGGGGCTGCGGCAGGTGTTGCCTGTGCAGACAAACAATATCTTCATAGGATCCATTCCTTTCGTGTTTCATTGACAGCGGCCCGGCTTCCGGGCCAATCCCCTTTTCACAGCCGCTTGTAGATTAAAAAATCAAAGGCGATCTCTGTGGAAAACCCTTGGGTCTCCTCCAGGCGCCGGGCGCCTTCCGCCTGGGTTTTCCAATAGTAGGGCGTCATGGCGAACAGGTCCCTGGCCGTCTCCCCGTTGGGGATGAAAATCTCCCCCCGCACGGCCCTGCGCCCCTGAAACCGAAACCCCGCGTACTCTGTGTCCCGGTGGGGGTTCTCATAGGGGTTCCGGTACAAAATTTCCTTCAGTCCATACAGGTGGCGCTCCCCCGGCACGGCGTAGAGAAAATAGCCCCCCGGCCGCACCACCCTGGCAAACTCCTCCGGAGCCAGGGGAGAAAACACATCGGTCAGCAGGTGAACCCGCCCTGTCCCCAGGGGGATGGCAAAGCTGCTGGCCACCCCAAACTCGATTCCCTTGTATTTTCCTGCGGCGGCCTTGACCGCCAGCTTGGAAATGTCAAACCCGCAGACAGCCGCCTGGGGCAAAGCCCGCCAAAGTCCCGCTGTGTAATACCCCTCCCCGCAGCCGGCGTCGCAGAGAGTGAGGCCCTCTCCCTCCCGGCGGCCCAGGTTCTGGGCGCACTCCCGGACAATGCGGCACAGCTCCTCCCGAAAGGGGGCGTAATAGCCCGCCTCCAAAAAGCGGCGGCGGCTGTCCACCATTTCCCGGCTGTCCCCGGGCAGTTTGGAGTGCATTTTGTTGACCGGCAGCAAGTGGACATAGCCCTGCCGGGCCACGTCAAAGCTGTGCCTTTGGGAACACACGGCCCGATGCTCCTCCCGGACAAGAGGCTCCCCGCACAGGGGACAGCAAAAGATCATGCCCTCCATGGCTCACTCCTTGGCCTCAAACCAGGTGCGGCCGGAACCGGCCTCTGCCACCATGGGCACAGAGAGGCTCACCGCCCCCTCCATTTCCTCTTCCAGAATCTGAGCCGCCCGGTCCCGCTCCTCCGGGGGGCATTCCACAATCAGCTCGTCATGGACCTGGAGGATCAGCCTTCCCCGCAGGCCCTCCTTTTCCAGCCGGGAGCTGACCCGGATCATGGCGATTTTGATGATGTCCGCCGCCGTACCCTGAATGGGCATATTCCGGGCCACCCGCTCTCCAAAGGAGCGCAGGTTGAAGTTGCCGCTTTTCAGTTCCGGCAGATAGCGCCGCCGGCCAAACAGGGTCTCCACATAGCCCCGCTCCTTGGCCTCCTCCACAACCCGCTTCATATAGGCGTCCACACCGGCGTAGTTTTTCAGATATTCCTTGATATAGTCCCCTGCCTCTTTTCGGGAAACGCCAATATCCTTGGACAAGGAGAAGGCTCCAATGCCGTACACAATGCCAAAGTTCACCGCCTTGGCCTTGGAGCGCATCTCCTTGGTGACCAGCTCCACCGGCATGCCGAAAACACGGGCCGCCGTGGAGGTGTGAATGTCCCGGCCCTCCAAAAAGTCCTCCTTCATGGCGGCGTCATCCGCCACATGGGCCAGCACCCGCAGCTCAATCTGGGAGTAGTCCGCGTCCACCAGGAGGTTTCCGCCCGACCCGGCGAAGAACTTCCGCAGCTCCCGGCCGATGGGCGTCCGCACCGGGATGTTCTGCAGGTTGGGCTCGGCGCTGGAAATGCGCCCGGTACGGGTCTCCGTCTGATTAAAGGTGGAGTGAACCCGCCCGTCCGGGCCGATGACCTTCAGCAGCCCGTCGCAGTAGGTGGATTTCAGCTTGGCCACGGTGCGGTAACGCAGCACCTTGTCCACCACCGGATGCAGGTACCGCAGCTCCTCCAGCACGTCGGCGTTGGTGGACCAGCCGCTCTTGGTCTTTTTGCCGTGGGGCAGGCCCAGCTTGCCGAACAATGCCTCCCCCAGCTGCTTGGGGGAATTGATGTTGAACTCGTACCCCACCTCTTGGATGATCTCGTCGTGAAGCTGCATCACCTGGGCCTCCAGCTCCTTGCCGTAAGCCCGAATGCTCTCCTTGTCCACATAGAAGCCGATATGCTCCATCTGGGCCAGCACAAAGCTGAGGGGAATCTCAATGGAGGCCAGCAGCTCCTGCTGGCTGTTTTCCTCAATAGCCCTTTGCAGAGCCTGGCACAGTCCCGGCATGGCGGCGGCAAGATTCAGCTCCTGGTCCTCAAAATCCGGCAGAGAAACGCCGTACTCCGCGCAGAGCCTCTCCACGTCGTAGCTGGAGGCGGAGGGGTTCAGCAAATACCCCGCCAGCGCCGTGTCCATCTGGACGCTCTCCATTTTGCAGTCCAGCTCCAGAGCTTTTCGGTGCAGGGACTTGGTGTCGTGGGTGTATTTCTGGATGCGGCCGTTTTTGAAAAAGGCCCGCAAAAAGGCGTCATCGGGCTTCACCCGGTGCAGCCCGCCCTTGTGGGAAAAGGTCAGGCTCTCCAGCCGGCCCTCCTGCCACCCGGCATAGAAAAAGGCCTTGCCCTCGTCCTCCAGCATGGGCAGCAGGGGGGCGCCGTCCTCGTAGTCCTTCACGGGAGGCCGGTCCGCCGCCGGAGCGTCCTCCTGAGGCTGGGCGCTCAGGGACAGCCCAAACTTGTCCAGCAGGGAAAACAGCTCCAGCTTCACCATCAGGGCGGAGGCCCGCTGGGAGTCCCCCTCCCCCTTCCCATAGTGGGAGAGGTCGGTGTCGATGGGGGCGTCCCGGCGGATGGTGCCCAGGTCATAGCTTAAAAAGGCGTTATCCCTGGAGTTTACCAGCTTCTGCTTCATGGCGGGCTTGATGTCCAGCTCCTCCAGGTGGTCGTAGATGTACTGCACGCTGCCAAACTTTTGGATCAGCTCCCCGGCGCCCTTGGGTCCAATCCCCGCCACGCCTGGGATGCAGTCAGAACTGTCCCCCTGGATGGCCTTGATGTCGATCATCTGGCGGGGGGTGACGCCGTAGTCCTCCTGGATTTTGGCCACGTCGTACAGGGTGACCTGGGGCTGGCCGAACTTGGTGGTGGCCAGCCGCACCGTGGTAGAAGGGCTGACCAGCTGCAGGCTGTCCCGGTCGCCGGTGGCGATAAGGCACTGAGCACCCTCCTTCTCGCACTGGGCGGACAGGGTACCCAGAATGTCGTCGGCCTCCCAGCCCTGGCAGGAGACAATTTGATACCCCAGGTCCCGCAAAAGCTCTTGCAGCACCGGCATCTGCTGGGCCAGCTCCTCGGGCATTCCCTTCCGGTTGGACTTGTAGCCCTCGTAGGCCTTGTGGCGGAAGGTGGGTCCCTTTTGGTCAAAGGCGATGGCAACGCCGTCGGGAGAGGTCTCCTCCAGCAGCTTATTCAGCATGGTGAGAAACCCGTAAATGCCGTTGGTGTATTCCCCGGCCTTGGTGGTCAGCAGCTTGATGCCGTAAAAGGCCCGGTTGAGAATGCTGTTGCCGTCCAACACTAACAGTTTCATAAGGAATGCTCCTTTTCCAAAATTTCTTCCGTTTCCCGGGCCGCGGCGTACACGTCTCCCAGCAGCCGGTCCAGGTCCTCCAGGGTGGAAAGCTCCCCGGCCCGGCGGCGGAACTGGGCCGCCCCCCGCACCCCGTGGAGATACCACCCCACATGCTTGCGGGCCTCCCGCATGGCACGGTACTCTCCCTTCAGCCGGCACAGGGCGTCCATATGGCGCTTGATGACAACAATCCGCTCCGCCATGCCCGGCGGGGGCAGGAGGGTGCAGGAGTCTGTGAGATAGGCGTTAATCTGCCGGAAAATCCAGGGATTGCCCAAGGCGCCCCGGCCGATCATCACCAGGTCGCAGCCCGTTTCCCCCAGCAGTCTGGCGGCGGAGAGGGCGTCGGTCACGTCGCCGTTGCCGATGACGGGCACGCTGACGGCCTCTTTTACCCGGCGGATGATGTCCCAATCCGCGTGGCCCATGTACATCTGGTCCCTGGTCCTGCCGTGAACGGCAATGGCGGCGGCCCCCGCCTCCTCGCAGGCCTTGGCCACCTCCACGGCGTTTTTGTGGTCCTGGTCCCACCCGGCCCGGATCTTCACGGTGACGGGCAGGCTTGTGTTCCGCTTCACAGCGGCCACAATGGCGGCGCAGGTCTGGGGGGACTTCATCAGGGCGCTGCCCGCCCCGTTGCCCGCCACCTTGGGTACGGGACAGCCCATGTTGATGTCGATGCCGTCGGGATGGAAGGCCTCCGCCTTCCGGGCAGCCAGACCAAAGTCGAAGGGGTCGCTGCCGAAAAGCTGCAAAAACACCGGCCGCAGGTCCTGGGAAACATCCGCCAGCCGGGCGGTTTTATCGTAATTGTAGGGGATGGCCTTGGCGCTGACCATCTCCGTGACGGTGTAGGCGGCGCCAAACTGGGCGCACAGCCGCCGGTAGGCGGCGTCGGTGACACCAGCCATCGGCGCCAGGGCCGCCCGGCCTGTTATCTCAATGTTGCCAATACGCATGATGCAATCTCCTGACTTTTTCCTTCAAATTTTTCCAGCCTTTTCAGCGCGTTCAGCTTTTCTTCCTGCGCCGGGAATTCTCCGGCCTGCGCTGGGGCTTCTCCGGCAGCACCTTGGAAAACACCATCTGGGAGCTTTCGGAAAATTTCAGTCCCGCCTCCCGGGTGTAGTCCTGCTCCTCAATGGTCAGGCCGTAGCTGGGCAGGAACTCCTCCATAAAGAAGTCCGCCTCGGGCAGCTTCATGTCCCGGATCGCTTGGGTGATGGTCTGCTCCGCCTTGGAAAAATCCCGATTTCCGCTGCGGCGCTCCTCCACGCACTTGATCACCGCCGAAATCTTGTCCGCGGCTTTGAGAAGGGGCCGCAGGGCCTGATCCCTCTCGCCGGTCATGGTCATGGCCTCTCGGTAGTCCTCCCGGAACTCCTCCGGCAGCATGGACACCAGGTGCTCCACGGCCAGGTCCTCCACCTCTCCATAGGCCTTGCGGATTTCCTCGGAGTGGTACTTTACCGGCGTGGGCATATCCCCGGTGATGATCTCCGGCGCGTCGTGAAACACCGCCAGCAGAGCCGCCCGCTCGGGGTCGTAGTCCCTGCCGAACTTTTTGTTGCCAATGGCGGCCAGGGCGTGGGCCACCAAAGCCACCTCCAGGCTGTGCTCGCAGATGTTTTCGCTGCGGGTGTTTCGCATCAGCCCCCAGCGGTTGATATATTTCATGCGGGAAAGCATGGCGAAAAATGGATACATCCCGTTTCCCCCGTTTCCAACCGGTTGTCGCCGTCTTGGGGCGCACTCTTATTATACAGCATTTTCCGCTCCATTTGTTACGAAATTGAAATCTTTTTCACAGAGACTTCTCCGCCCTTGGAAAAACGCCAAAAAAGGCTTTTACCCCCTGTGAATCTGTGCTATAATAATGCCAATTATAACAAATGCCTGGGCGGGAACACCTGCCTATTTTACATACAGGAGGTACGCTCTCTTATGGAATCCGCCAAAAAAGCAACGCCGAAGAGCCTGCGAAACAACTATTTTCTCAAGGCCTTTTTCCTGGGCCTGGGGCTGTCTTTTCTGGTGTTCATCCCCTTTCTTGTGGTGGATGGGGGCCGGTTTCTCTTCTACGGGGACTTTAACGTGCAGCAGGTTCCCTTTTACCGTCTGGCCCACGACGCCGTCCGCTCCGGCAACCTGGGCTGGAGCCACCTGACGGACCTGGGAGCCAACTTCATTGGCTCGTACAGCTTTTACCTGCTGGGCAGTCCCTTCTTCTGGCTGACCATTCCCTTTCCCTCCGAGTGGGTCCAGTATCTCATGGGGCCGCTGCTGATCCTCAAATTCGCCTGCGCCACCCTGACAGGCTATGTCTACCTCCACCGCTACACCAAAAGCCCGGACTCCGCCCTGATTGGCGCGGTGCTTTACGCCTTTTCCGGCTTTTCCATTTACAACATCTTCTTTAACCATTTCCACGAGGCCATTGTCTTTTTCCCCCTGCTGCTGGCGGCCTTGGACGAATATATGGCAACCCGCCGCCGGGGCCTGTTCGCTTTGGCGGTGTGCGCCTGCTGTGTGGTAAACTACTACTTCTTCGTGGGACAAGTCACCTTTACCCTGATCTATTTCTTCCTGCGGCTGCTCTGCAAAAGCTGGCGCATCAGCCTGAAGGACTTTCTCCTCCTGGGGCTGGAGGCTGTGCTGGGCCTGGGCCTCTCCTGCACGCTGCTGGCGCCCTCTGTGATGACGGTGCTGCAAAACTACCGCACCAGCGAATACATCAACGGCTGGAACGCGGTGCTGTACAACAACGTCCAGCGGTATCTGCACATTCTCACCTGTTTCTTCTTCCCGCCGGATTTGCCCGCCCGGCCCAACTTCACCCCGGATTCCGGCTCCAAATGGGCCTCTCTGGGAGCCTGGCTGCCCCTGTTTGGTATGACCGGCGTGATTGGCTGGCTGCAGATGCGCCGGAAGCACTGGCTGAAGAAATTCCTGTGGATTCTGTTCCTCATGGCGCTGGTGCCCTTCCTCAACGCCTCCTTCCAGATGATGAATTCCGCCTTCTATGCCAGATGGTATTACATGCTGACCCTGATGATGGCCATGGCCACGGTGCTGGCCCTGGAAAACGACCGGATCAACTGGAAACGGTCCATCACCTGGTGTACGGTCATCACCGCCGCCATTGCCCTGGTGGTGGGCTTTATGCCCACCTTTGAAACGGTGGACGGTGTGGAAACCGTCACCTACGGTCTGGAGGACTATCCCACCCGCTTCTGGAGCTATGTGGCTATCTCCCTGGTGTCCATTGGGGCGCTGGTGTACCTGTTCTGCTTCTGCCGCAAGGCCCGAAAGGCCTTTTACCGGTCCACCCTGGTGGCCCTGTCGCTGATCTCTGTTTTCTATTCCATCTTCTTCATCGCCCTGGGCAAAACCCAGTCGGAGTACACCTGGGACCACCTGATCCCCTACTCCCTAAACGGCGGCGAAAATGTGGACCTTCCCGATTTGCAGGAGTCCCGCTCGGACTTCTATGAGTCTTTGGACAACGCCGGCATGTTCTGGGAGATTCCCACTATCCAGGCCTTCCACAGCGTGGTGCCGGGGTCCATTATGGAGTTTTACGACTCTATCGGCGTTCCAAGAGACGTGGGCAGCCGTCCCACGGTGGACCATTACGCCATTCGGGGGCTTTTAAGCGTCCACTGGCTGTTTGACGACGACCACGACGACAGCTACTTCGCCGGGGAGGACATGTCCGATCCCGCCATGCCGGGCTTTGCCTACTATGGCAACGCCAACGGCTTTGACATTTGGGAAAACCAATATTACGTTCCCATGGGCTTCAGCTATGACTACTACATCACCCGCAGCGAATACAACGCCTTGAACGAGGGCAGCGAAAACGCCATCGGCGACCGGGAGCTGGCCCTGATGCGGGCCATCGTCATTGAGGACGACCGGGTTCCCTACTACGAGGGCATTTTGGAGCATCTGCCGGAGGACATGCGGACCTTTAACGAGGCGAATTACCTCCAGGACTGCCTGGACCGCCGGGAACGGTGCTGCTCCTCGTTCCAATACACAAACACGGGCTTTACCGCTCAGATCGACTCGGACCGGGATCAGGTGATCTTCTTCAGCGTCCCCTATGAGGCCGGCTGGAGCGCTACCGTCAACGGGGAGCCGGTCACCATTGAAAAGGTCAACGTGGGCTTTATGGCTGTCACAGTGCCGGAGGGAGAGAGCGTCACCATTGAATTCACCTACCGCACACCGGGCCTGGCGCTGGGCTTTGGCATTACACTGCTGTCCCTGGCGCTGCTGGTGGCCTATTTGATGCTGATGAACCGCCTGCCCTCCAAAAAGGCGCCTGTGCGCGGTCCCAGCCTGCTGCGGGTGGGCCGCTTTACCCAATACGCCAAAAGCCGGCACGTCACCTTCCGCCGTCCGGGAGCCATGGTTCCCCAGATAAAGAGGCAGGCCGCGGTGCCGCCGGAGGACAGTCCGCCAAGTCTCCCCCAGGAGAGAACCGCTGAAGGGGAAAAGGACTCACCGCCTCAAGAATAAAGGAGAAAAATCGTATGGAACCCACTGTGTATTTCGTCATTCCCTGCTACAACGAGGAGGCGGTTCTTCCCGAAACCACCCGCCGCCTTACGGAAAAGCTGAACGCCATGCGGGACACCGGCTTGATCGGCGAAAGCAGCCGCATCCTCTATGTGGACGACGGCAGCAAGGACAAAACCTGGCAGCTGATCTCTCAGTTCAACCGGGAAAATTCCTGGGTGGAAGGGGTAAAGCTCAGCCACAACCGGGGCCACCAGAACGCCCTGCTCTGCGGCCTGATGTCCGCCATGAGCCGCTGTGACGCCGCCATCAGCATGGACGCGGACCTGCAGGACGACATCGACGCCCTGGACCAGTTTGTGGCAAGGTTCCGGGAGGGCTGCGACGTGGTTTACGGCGTGCGGAACAAGCGGGACACGGACACCTGGTTTAAGCGCACCACCGCCGAGGGCTTTTACAAGGTGATGCAGCTGCTGGGCGTGGATGTGGTGTTCAACCACGCGGACTACCGGCTGATGAGCCGCCGCGCCCTGGAGGCCCTCTCCGAGTACAAGGAGGTCAATCTGTTCCTGCGGGGCATTGTGCCGCTGATCGGCTACCGCAGCGACTATGTGTATTACGACCGCCACGAGCGCTTTGCCGGAGAGAGCAAATACCCCCTGAAAAAGATGCTCTCCTTTGCCCTGGACGGCATTACCAGCTTCAGCGTGAAGCCCCTGAAGCTGATCTCCAACCTGGGCATCCTCATCTCGGTGCTGAGCGTTTTCGGCCTGCTTTACGCCCTGATTTCCTACTTTGCCGGGGTGGCAGTCTCCGGCTGGACCGCCATTGTGTGCTCCATCTGGCTGTTAGGCGGCCTGCAAATGCTGTGTCTGGGCGTAGTGGGCGGCTACATCGGCAAGATATACAGCGAGGTAAAGGCCCGGCCCCGGTTCCGGGTGGAGGAATATTTGGAACAGAAGCAGGAAAAGGAAGCCCGCTGAGGGCAGGGCCTTCTCCGCGAGACAGTCCGTCCCCGAATGCAAAAGAGGGCCGGTTCCCAAGAAACGGGAACCGGCCCTTTCTTCGCGATGGATTTTCTTCCCGGCTTAGACGCGCAGCAGAGGCACGCTCTTCCGGCAGGCCTCAATTTCTTCCGTGGTGGGCAGAGCGGGAATGGCCCCGGTCTTGGTGGCGCAGGTGGAGCCCGCCGCGTTGGCGAAGTCCAGAAAGTCTCCCAGCTCCTCAGGCGAAAGCTGGGACGGCCGCTTTCCGCTTTGGACAATCTTCGCCAGCAGCGCCCCGAAAAAGCTGTCTCCAGAGCCGGTGGTGTCCTTCACCCGGGTGTCATAGGTCTCCTTGGCCAAGGTGATTCCCGGCGCGAAGGCCTTGCAGCCCTTGGCCCCCAAGGTGACCACCACCAGGGACACCCCCTGCTCCAGCAGGTCCCAGGCGCCCGCTTCAATGGCCTCCCTGCCGGTGAGCAGCTCCAGCTCCTCCCCGGAAATCTTCATAATGTCCGCCAGAGGGATCAAGCTCTTCATCCGGGCCACGCCCTCCTCTTCCCGGCCCTTCCACAGAGGAGGCCGCCAGTTGGGATCATAGGCGGTAATCTTTCCCTGGGCCTTGGCGTACCTCACCAGCCGCTCCACCGCGGACCGGGAAGGCTCCGCCGTCATCAGCAGAGAGCCAAAACACAGCAGCTTGCACTGGTCGATGATGGACAGGTCCGTGTCCTCGTAGGCCAGACGGGTGTCAGCGCCGGGGTTGCGGTAAAAGCTGAAATCCCGGTCCCCCTCGGGGCTGAGCTGCACAAAGGCCAGGGTGGTGGCGTAATCCGGGTCCTGGGACAAGCCCTGGGTTTCCACCCCGCAGTCCGCCAGAGTGGAGACCAGAAAATCGCCGAACATGTCCTTGCCCACCCGGCCCAAAAAGCCGGCCTTCACCCCTGCCCGGTGGGCCTGCACCGCCACGTTGGCAGGCGCGCCGCCCGGGTTGCGGGCGAACAGCAGCCGTCCGTCCTCGGTCTCTCCCACAGGCGTGAAATCTATCAAAAGCTCGCCCATTGAAACAATATCTGCCATATTTGAAACCGCCTTTCCGAAAGTGAGTTTACTTACACACATGATACCCGTTTTTCCGCCTTTTGTAAATGGGGAAAATCATGGCCTGGCAAAAAATAAAGGGACGGGGCTGAAGGCTCCGTCCCCAGCAGGCTTGCGCCGGCGTTATTTCTTTGTGGTCTTGCGGGTGGTTTTCTTGGCGGCAGGGGCCTGCGCCTTAGTGGTCAAGGTCTTGGGGGCCTCCTCCTGCTTTTTCAGGGTCTTGGGAGTCTCCTCCTGTTTTTTCAGAGTCTTGGCGGGCTCAGCCTTGATGGCCGTGTCAGCCTTGGAGGAGCGGCGGGTTTTGGGGGCGGGCTTCTCCTCCGCGGAGGCCTCCGCCTTCTTCGGGGCGGTCTTGCGAACGGTTTTGGTGGCGGCCTTGGGCTGGGTGGAGACAAACTTCCACTGTTGGCCCTCGCCCTCCACGCTCTCCCAGATCTGGGCAGGGGCGCCGTCCTCGTCGCTCATGTCCACAATGTCCAAAGCCTTGTCCGCCATAACGTTGACCAGCTTTTTATAAGTAGGGGAAACAGTCACCAGCTTCCACAGCTGGCTTTCGCCGTCCACGTCTTCCCAGGTCTGCACCCAGGTGCCGTTCACGGTGCCGTTTGCCATCACGTCCAGAACCTTGCCGCAAGCCTTGTTAAAAAGCTTTACGCCGCCCTGGGTTTCCACCATGGACCAGGTTTGGGCGTCGGTTTTGGCAGGCTCGGCCTGCTCCACCACCAAGCCGTTGTCCAGGCCGGTGGCTTGCAGGGCCTTGCCGCTTCTGCGGTTCACAATCATAAACTCCGCTGTCTTTTTGCCAGCCATCTGTGAAACTTCCTTTCTATTTTCCTCGTATATTTTGTGTCGAAGTCCAGCTAGTCTGCATTATATTCTTTTTCGGCGGTTCTGTCAAATCCCGGCGCGCCGCGAAAAATCTGGTTTTTTCTCGATTTCCAGGGGATTCCCTTGTGCTTTTTGGTTATAATTGGGAACCCCCGAAAAGGCCCGCGCCCCGAAATTGGTGAAAAGCGGAAATTTTCTGAAAACTTCCCTTCCCCGCGCTTGGAATCAACAGAGCCATGGTGTATACTTATGGTAAAGATAATTGCCAAAGGAGGAGGGGATTTCCTTGCCCCGCAGCAAAAAACAACCGTCACGCCGCCCGTCCGCTCAGACGGCCCGGCGCCAGCCGGCGGAGCGCTTTCACCCCTATCCCCAGGAGGGGCTTTCCGGGGAGCAGGTGCAGCAGCGGGTCCGCCAGGGGCTGCACAACGGCAGCGCCGCCATTCAAACAAAAACAGAGGGCCAGATCATCCGGGAAAATGTGCTGACCTTCTTCAATATTTTAAACTTCGCCCTGGCCCTGGCGGTGATTCTGGTAGGGTCCTTCCGCAGCACGGTGTTTTTGGGCGTGATCTTCGCCAACATTTTCATCGGCTCCTTCCAGAGCATCCGGGCCAAGCGCACCCTGGACAAGCTGTCCATTGTCTCCGCGCCCAAGGCTGTGGTCATGCGG
>CAJMOH010000012.1 GCA_905215055.1 uncultured bacterium | reverse complement strand
AAAAATATGGTATATTGAGGACGAAAAAACCGCTGCCAAAAGGTACACCTTTTGACAGCGGGTTACGGTTTATTTCGGCTCAACCGGTACTCCCGCAAGCGCCGGTAGAAGGTGGTGGCGCTCATCCCGCTGCTTTGGCCGGCCTGAGCCAAGGTGATTTTTCCCTGTTCCCACTGGCGGACTAAATCACCAAAATTGGAGGGGAGAGGGATTTCCGGCCTGCCAAAGCGGACACCCCGGGCCTTCGCTGCGGCGATGCCCTCGGCCTGGCGTTTGCGGATATTCTCCCGCTCGCTCTGGGCCACAAAGGAGAGAATTTGCAGCACCAGATCCGCGATGAAAGTGCCCATCAGGTCTTTCCCTTGCCGCGTGTCCAGAAGGGGCATGTCCAACACGCAGATGTCCACGCCCTTTTCCTTGGTAAGGGTGCGCCACTGGCTTTGAATTTCCTCATAATTGCGGCCCAGCCGGTCGATGCTTAAAATATATAGAACATCGCCTGGCTTTATCCGCCTAAGCAGTCGTTTATAATTGGGACGGTTGAAATCTTTTCCAGATTGCTTGTCCATGTAAACATTATGCGGTTGGATATGGAGTTCTGCCATTGCCACTTTCTGCCTTTCTTCATTTTGATCTTTGCTGGATACCCGAATGTACCCGAAAATAGTATTATTGATATGATCAACCTCCTTTGAGAAAGTGAAAATATCCTACCACATCTTTTATCACCATAGTTTTATTCGAAACTATTCCTTACTCTTTTCTGCTTGTTTTCATTTCCTTTGCTGTGCTAAAAACTAGCGCTACTACCAAATTGGAGTCCAAAAATGGATCATCCCAATACCTACTATCAACGGAGAAACTGCGGTTGTCTCCGACTACAAAGAGATTTCCATCAGGAACTTTCAGAATACGTGTGGCAGCCGAAATAGGAGCATTCACTGAAAAGGAACCACTCTCATCGTCTACATAGACAATATCGCCAGCCATTGCTACCACGCGCTTTACCAGAGCCTTTTCACCATGTTGAAACACCACGATATCATTCTTTTGGATTTCTTTCGGAAGACGCAGTCCCCAGATCACGCTGCCAGTTGGAATCGTGGGTTCCATGGACGAAGAAGGCACAATTCCGACAAAGAATACGGTTTGGAACAATGTCCACACGCTGACACACAGCAAGATGGGCAGGAGGATCCAACGGTATTTCTTCATTCAAATCACCCCATCAAAAAGAGGCACGTTGCGGATTCACTCGCAACGTGCCTACCCTGTTTTCCATCATTATTCTTGCATGGCTTGTAGAAATTTACGGGCTTTTGCCTCCCAAGCAGTGACGTAATTCTCCGGAATCTCCAGATGGGTGCCGATCTCACGGGTGGAATAGCCTTTTATACGGAGTCTCATCGCCTGGATACCTTTCTTCACCACGCCTTTGGCAGTACGCTCTCCCCTCTCCAGCAGATCTTCAAGTTCTACAGCCGGCTCAAAACGCTCCTTCTCGCATTGAATCTCCAGGACTGGAAATTCCGTGGGCTGTTCCGTGGACCGTCGGGTGGACTGGATCAGGGCAGTACAGATCTCATTCCAAATCAACCGATAGGCATAGGTGGAAAAGCAGCCGCCTTTGTCCGTGGCCGCCGCCTTGCATAGACCGATGCAGCCGATCTGAAAAAGATCCTCCCGCGTATAACTTCCAAACTGCGCGCCATGAACCTTGTCGGCAATAACCTTTCCTACCAATCCCATATTTTCTTCTGCCTTGCGCTGTTGTTCTGGTGACAGTTTCATGAGGCCTTTGCACCCCCTTGCCGTTCCAAGATCTCTTTGCAAGCCCGGATCACCTGTTTGCAGGTGTATTCTCCCAAGTATCCAATATGGGCATGGGACTGGGGTGTCTGCAAGAAGTTTGCCAGCCAGTGATAGGCCTCCTTCTTAGACATCCAACCGCTGGTATAAAGCCGGTCAAAATAGTGATGAGCTTCTCGACGGAGCGCCCTCAACTCTCCGTTTGCCAAGGTGCCAAGAGGGATGGTTGTGCCCGGCTGGACTCGCACATAGGCGTCGCATTCCGGGTAGTGGGAACACACATACAGCATGGTATCCGCCTTGTTTTCATTGTAGATCCCATCTGCGCTGCGGTACACCACGGGAGCGCCGCAGTAGGGGCAGCGCATGGGTTTTTTTCTCTTCTTTTTCAAGGTTATAACCTCCCAAGGAAACAAAAAAAGGCCGGCTACCGCTAGGGAGTCTCAGATACAGAAAAACTGTACCTGGTAAACCGTTCTACACAACTCAAACGGTTTACTCACATAGCGGCCAACCGGCCAAAACATTTTCAGATTCAGCTTGCGCTATTGTGGAAGGCAAGGCCTCACGTCCTTACCACTCCGTAACAGGTTCCTCATCCGCAGGATGAGTGCTGGCGGTGGGGTACCTTCCACCGCACCTGAAAGCCTGAGCGCAAGCTTTACTGCTTTTTTATCGTACCATATTTCGAGCCGAAAAACAATTGCTTTTCAAAAATTTGTTCGATTGCATAAAGTGGCTTTCTCAGAATCGATTCTACAGAGATTTTACAAAAAAGTGCACAAAAATTGTCCTCAGTGGGGTAGGGCAATGTGAGTGATCGCACCCCAAATGCGGTTGGAGTCGTGGTTGATCCCCAGGATGCGAACGGTCACCCGAGCTCCCCGGGGAGGTCTTCCACGCTTGGGGTAGGAGCACAGGCAATCCACACCGCCATCCAGGGCTACAAATACCCCGGTGGTGTCTACCATGCTCACTGTCCCCACGTAGCGGTTGCCTACTGTATAGCGATGTAGAGCCTTCTCATAGGGATTTGCACTTGCTTGTTTTACCGATGCTTCCACCTTGATGTGGTCATGATCGGTTGGGAGGATCTCCAACAGCTTTACAACCACCCGCTGGCCGGGCTGGTAAACTGCGGTGGCGTCCAACATCCTCTGGTAGCTCAGCTCCCGAAGGGAGATGAATGTCTCAACCCCGAAAATCTCAACAAAAATGCCTGCGCGCACCACTGACACCACACGGCCTTCCGCACATACGCCTTCATGTAGCGGGTGATGGCCCTCCCGATCCGTGCCGAAATAGTACTCCCGCCTCTTGGTGGCCATCGCTTCCAGACGACTGGCGGCGGCTAAACCCGACTCCGGATCCATTCCCTTAACCACGTAATCCACCTCGGCGCCCAGACGTTTGTTGAGCATACGAAACAGCGTTTCACTTCTGGACGGGTCTTCCACATTCTCCGGAAGCTCCACCATCTGCTCCGCGGGAATAATCACTTTATAGTCTCCGTGGTAAAGAACAGCCATAGACTGCTCTGGACTGTTTTCAGAGCGTTCAATCCCTTGGATGGAACCGGTCAGCACCCGCCGGGACTTTAGTGACTCCACCAAGTCCAGCAAGGCTCCTCGAGCTTTTTCCGCCTCTGTTTCCACTTCCAAATGAGTACCGATGGACACCACGCCGGTTTGTCTTCTGCGCACCCGACGGGCGTGTTGGGAAACCGATTGTTCCACCGAAGTGAGTTTTGTGGGGTTGTCCTCTGGGGACTTGACAGTTTCCGATGTATTTTCCATAGTTTCGTCTATCATAGGGCTCTCCTTTCACATATTAAAACTCTTCTGATGGCTTTGAGATACTGTATAACCGCGTTTTTTGTGGTGGCTTTTCCTGGGTGGCAACTTCCTTTGCATCTGCTGGCGGCCTCGCTGGGGAACTTGGAAGACGCTCTGGCGTATATTCCAACACGTTGGTACGCACGATCTCACTGGCAAGGGGCAGCTCGGTGTAGTCCACTTTCTCCAACTTCAGAAGGTTGTGGCCGCGGATGACCACCAAGAGCTCCTGGTTGGGCAGCCGCAGCACTTCATCCGGAGTGAGCAGCCGGCGCTTTCCCTGGCCCTGGGTCTGCCGATATTGAGGGATCACTTGGGCTACAGCCATGGTCTGGCGGACGGTCATGGTGGAATTCACCTGGATACTCATATCTCCGCTGCGGGCCGAAAAGTACTCCGCTGTCACATCGTCCGTACAGCCCAGCATCACCTGGAGATCGCAGTTTCCGATGATCTCTGCCCACAGATTGTTGGGATACCTGTTTTGCAGCTGACCCAGACTTTGCACAGCCAGAGTCACGTAGATCCCACGGCTCCGGATCACCGAAAGGGTGCGGGTAAAGTCGGAGCCGTCCGCCGCGCCTCCCAACTTGCCTATATTGTTGAACTCGTCCAATATGAGGTTCACCGGTACGAGACAGCGCATTTCCGGGGCACTGTCAGCGAACCGCACCAGCTTGATAAACAGGAAGGAAAAAAACAGAGAACTGAGGAACGCCATGGTGGCATCCTGGTCGCTGAGCACAACAAAGTAAGCGCACTTTTTCTTTCCAGGGGCGGTCAGATCCATATCGCTGCGGCGGAGGATGCGGGCTACCGACTCATTCTGCAATACCTGCAGCCTGGTGCCCAGTCCCAGCACGATGCCGGATCGCACCGTGTCGCTGGCCTGGGAAAACAGCCGGTACGGCCCTCGGGCTGGATGATCCAAAGGAAGCCGTTCAAACAGGGCAGTGAGCTGGGCTGCGCTGTAATGGATGAGCATCTCGTACACTGCTGGCAAATTCTTCTCCTCAGGGCTGCGAGCGGGATCCAAATCCACATAGAGGATCAAGGCTTTTAGAAGATTCCCCTCGCCGTTGTCCCAGAAGTGGTCTGTTTTCCCTGAGCTGGTATTGCCGATGATGACATTGGTCAATACCTGAGCAAGTAATGTGTCCCCACCCAGGTCAGACATACAATTCCAAGAGTCCCCGTGCTCAGGACTCACCAGATTGAAGACCTTCACCTGGTATCCGTGGCTCCGGAACAGTTCCGCTGTGTCCGCGTACAGTTCGCCTTTGCTGTCCGTTATGATAGCCGATTCTCCCCGGCGGATGATGTTGAACAGGGCGGGGCGGATGAATCCTCGGGACTTGCCAGTACCGGATGCTCCAAACACCGCAATGTGCCGGTTGAGCCGGGTGTCCACAGGAAGACACACGGCTTTTCCGTTCCGTTTGCCCAGAAGGATATTCTCCGCCTTCTCTATAGGTTCCACGGTCAATACCTCTTTGAGTTCCCGATCCCCCATCCAGGAGGCGGTGCCATAGGTTCCCTCCTTGCTTACCGTGAACCCTCGGGGATCCTGCCCGCTGCCGCCGAAGCGGTCACTGAACTTGAAGTACGCTCCAAGGACCGCTGCCACCAACAACAAGAAGCCCATGGCTTTCAGGCCGGACAGCGTAAAGGCCGCCTGCACACAGGTGGAAATATGACCGCTGGGCAACTGGATTTGCGCCTGGCCGGCCATACCTCCGGTTTGCTGCCAATTGTGGTAGTTTTCCAGAAGCTGGCCCAAAAGACCTCCAAAGTATAAGAGGGCGGCAATCCCTAGGAGGACTGCCGCCACAATACCGATCACTCGTGTTTTTTCCTTCAATGAGCACCTCCTAGGGACAGTTCCCTTTCCACCACATCCATCGGGATGGTCCGGACTCCCACTTGGAAACCTAAAAACTGCCGGACAAATCCAGCCTGCTGCGGAAAGCACACCACTTCAAATTCCCCTTTATGACTCCACAGGCCCTCTCGAAAACGCAGAAGGCGGGCTAGGTCCCCGTCCAAGTGGGAGAGGATCTTCACTTCATCCACTTGGGCGTCGTACTCCATAGTGCCCTGACCAAACGTGCGGGTGGAAGGTTCAAAGAGCAGATTCAGCAGCGTTTCCTGCCAATCAGGGAGTGTGAGAATCCGCTGCAACCGTGCGCCGAATTCATTCAAAGGCAAAAAGTGAATATGAGGGTAGATACTGTCAAAGCGAAGTTCCGGGTGACGGGGATCAGAGGCCTCCAATGTTTTCAAAGCTGTTTCGTAGGTCTTTCCAAGAAGCAGCGCCCCATTGATCCGGGAAACCCCAGCGTTCAGCCGGGCCACCTCGGTCAAGCTGTGAAGGGCCTTGAACTCTCCCATACCCTTCCACTTCATAGCAGCATCTCGCGTATTGTACACGGCATAGCATCCCCCGGGGTAGAACATCGCTCCCACTCCCCGGGTAAACATGGTTTTCTTTTCTTCACCGGGAAACGCCTTCTTGATGTCTCTGGCCAAGTACAGCGCAGACTGATTCGGTGTGACCTTGCGGATCTCCTTTTGCTGGAGTCGGGGCAGGTCATAGGGCAGCACGTTCACACTGGCATTCGCGCAGAAGGCCACAGTTTCCGCCACTCGGTGATTTCTGTCCCGATGAGCAGCATCTCCTGGAAAATGGTGATTCCAGAAAATGTCCATGTAATAGTCGTAAGCGCTGGGATGGATCCAACGCAACACCGGAAGCGCGCCTTTATAGAGCCGTAAACTTTTCACCCGCCCTTTCCCGTTGATGACAAAGAGTTTGGTGTGTATGCTCTCTCCATTGGAATTGCAGATCGTTTCCGCTGAGGTCAACCGCCGAATCAACTGCTGCAATACACGCTCATTGCCCAACAAACTTAGGGAAGTCATTGGATATTCTCCTGTCACTGCTAACGTTTGAACCAGCCGATAAGCATAACTGGAAGGATGTAAAGTAAGCATTTCTTTTCACCTCCCGCATCTTAGAATTTTCGACTAGGTGCCTGCTCTCTTCGTCGGAAATAGGCCCCTTGTTCTCTCCAAAAATATAGATTTCATGGGACTTCCCAGGGGGTAAATGTGTATGCTTTTTTTCGATCCCGATCTGAGACCGTTTTCGCATACTTATTTTTGCCCGTTTGGAGGACTATTCAGCAACTCCGTCCCTTCCTCCGGCATGGATTTTTCCGACAACAGCCACTTGGCGAACTCCCTTTCCGGTACCACATAGATCTCTGTCCGTTCTTCTGTCCCTTTGGCGGTGCATTCGTAATGGCTGCAGGAAACAGGGCTGTCATCTTCCATCACGTAGAGGGCCACACAGTCGGCGGCCATGTTGGTTTCTATGTTGTCGTGATCCCGCAGCGCCCGATCTGGACGATCTTTGGAGTATACATGGCGGAACACCAGCACACAGGGGCTGATCCTCACAGGGGGCTTCCCTTGAAAAAAACGCCGTAAGGCTGGCAGCAGAAGCATCCGTACAAATGCAGCGGATCCCCGCTCTTTCTTGGGCAGCAGCATGGGCATCCGCAGGGAAAACCATCCTTCCGCAGTGAAACCAATTTTCACCGGCGTTTGGAGCTCTGCTTGCTGTTCCATGTCAAAGAACACGTGGGGGATTCCCGTACAAGCAGGCAGGGAACGAGCTAGCAGCACAGCCTGCTCCAGGGAAACCGTTAGATCAAGTGCGGTGCGGTAGGCCACAGCTGCCTCCTCCAGCTTGGCAGCCTCCTCGACTGTGCGCAGCTGCGTCTGAATCTGCCGCAGCTTCCCCTCCAGGTCAAACAGCGTCTTCTGAAAACTAGGCGGAAGCATGGTCTCTCACCTCATCCGTGAAGAAGTGAACTTGAGGTTCATCGCTCCCCTGAAATTCCACCGTGGAGAAAAGGTAGGGTGCCTGCGGAAGGACTATCTGGCTAGCCATCTGAAGGTTGAGAACCACAAAGATGTATTTTAAATCCTCCTGTGGATGAAGAAGCTTTGCAAGATGCTGCTCCCCCTCGTAGAGCACCACGATCTCGTAGCCAGTGTTTTCTTTCAGGAAAAACAACTGGCTAGGGTAGGTTGCTGGGTAATGGGCCAGGGGCTCCACTCGGTCTATGAATTGCAGCAGGACCCAAATCGCAAGAATGATCCGTTGGTCCGGGGTACAGTAAGGATCTAGCCCCAGGTAATAGCCATCTCCCACATCAGCGATACGATGATCCCGTTTCATGCGGAGAAGGATCCTCTCCGCCGTGGCAGGGGACTTGTCCCGCAACAACCGCACTACCTGGGTCTTGGGAAGGGGGCCGTACTGGGAAAGCCACTTGATCACATACTGTTCATCTGTCAATAGCATGGCGTCACTCCTTTGCGTTTTTCTTTCAAATTGCGTTTTTCCTCCTGAAAAACGTATTAGCCAGTGTCCAGGATCTGATTTGTTGATAAATGCGCACAAAGGTTCAAAAACGCATAGCCTTTGCACTGCGTTTTCAGATATTGACTCATCGGTTCACCTCCTCTGTAAGGGCGGCGATGATCAGCACTCGGCTGTTTCCGCCTTGGTCATTGCAGGTTGAGAGGGTCAAATACCCCTCTGCTTGGGAAACAGGATCTTGGCCAGTTTCCTCCAATAAGAGGGAGCAAAATTCCTCCATTTCAGTTTGGTCTTCCAAGTCTGTGTAGGTGTATATAGGGGAAGAGATGTCAGTTTCCAATGTTGCTACAACCTCATAGCGGTATTGAGCACCATTTAGTTCCAGGTAGATATTCGTATGGGTTACCTGGAAGTTAGGCATCAAGTATTGAAGGATGGGCTTGAACATAGATCCGTCCAGCATGTTGTGTCCGTATATTATAAGATTCTGTCCGGATGCTTGAGCAGCGTTTCGCCCATCTAAGAAAGGTGTTCCGCCGCTGGCGTAAGTGCCGTAAAAATCACGGCGCAGGTAATGCTCTGGTTCACTGGGAGTCCACACCACGGGATAATCCACTGTGGTGTCCGGGATGGATATCCATCCGACACAGTCAGGGTTCTCTTCCCGCAGGGCTGCCAAGTCATGACGGGGAGGCGTACTCAACCCGTCTTCCTCCGTGTTCTCATCTGTCGGAGGTTCTTCCACCGAAGACGATTCGCCCTCCACAACAGTTATTGAGGGGGTGGATTCGTTTATAACAAATTTCTCCGTCAGCGTTTTATAAGTTTCTTTTTGGTGATGCGAGTCTATGACGTAGTACCCTATCCATAAACCACATCCAACAATAACCACCACGAACAGCACGCTGAGCGCAACTAAGATTTCTTTTTTCATAGTCACAAATAAGATGGATGGGCCGCAAACGCGGCCCTCCACTCTTTCTCTCTTACTTTTTGTTCCACTTCATCAGAATCAGTACCACACTCAAACCGGTCAGGGCCAGCACAAGAAGCCCTGCCACCCAAAGGGCAGCTCGACTCCCACCTGTCTGGGGAATCTCAGGGGTGGGTTCGTCCGGCTCATCCGGTGTATCCGGTTCATCCGGTTCTTCAGGAGTCCGTTCATCCACCATACCAACAAACTGGATTTCCGAAGTTTCCCCCACTGCGAAGGTGATGTCCTCCGCCAACTCATACCCTTCCGGCGCCTCGATTTCCTTCAGCACATACCCATCGCCCACCGGTAAGCCAGTGACAACATGAGGTGTGTCGGTAGTTACCCAGGTATCCAGAAGCTCACCATCGGGGCTGTACAGCTCCAGAGTGGCACCAGGCAGTTCCTCTCCCGTTTCGGCGTCCACTTTGGAGATTTGGATCACGGTCTGGCGGTTTGCAATGGAGTCTAACTCGACCTCCGGGTTATTGACCTCAACGGTTAAAGGCGCCTCCATGATGAGATACCCTGGCAATGCGGTGAGCTCCATCACCTGATAGGAACCGTAGGGAACCTCAAAGGTGAATTCTCCATTGGCGTCCGTTTTGGTGGTGGCAAGGGCATTTTCAGCAGTAAAGTCGGTGGCCTCAGCAGAGAACAGCCCGAAGGTGACACCCTCCAAAGGAGCCTGCTCGGCCCCGGTCTTGTGACCGGTGATCTTGCCCCGGAGCAGCTGGTTGTAGAACTCTACAGTTGTGGCCTCATCAGCGGTGACGGTGATTGTTTTGCCAGCGGGGATCTCGTATCGGGCGGTGAGATCGCTCTCCTGCTCTGTCACGGTGTACTCGCCGGGAGCCAGGTCCTGGATGTAGATCTTTCCGGCTCCGTCCGTAGTGAAGGTTTCCGAATAGTTCTCGCCCTCTACCAGGAAAGTGAAGCCCTCCAGCACGCCGTCCTCGGAAGTCTTTTGGATCAGCAGACCACCCTTGGGATTGATTGTGATGGTCTGAGCCTCGTCGTTGATGTCAGCGTGAGCTGCCACTTCGGTTCCGTCGGAGTACAGTGTTTCAAACACCACGATGGTGGTACCTGCCAGGGCAGACGCGTCCAGGGTGTAGATCAGTTCTACGGTGCCGCTGCTTTCCTCTGCCACAAATTCTGTTTCGGCTGTGATCTCCACGCCGTCCACCAGGAGGGCTTCACCAGTTCCCTTGTCCATAAGAATACCGGAAACGGTATAGGTCTGGCCGGGGTTAAGTCCGCTGTATTCCACCGCGTCCACAATGGTGATCTCCCCGATGGGGTCAGCAGTGTGCTGGCCTTCTACGGTAGCGGTAGTGCCCAAGGTAGGCTTGTCCGGCTCGGTAATCTCCACGGTCTGAGCCTCGTCGTTGATGTCCGTGTGAGCTGCCACTTCGATTCCATCGGAGTACAGTGTTTCAAATACCACGATGGTTGTACCTGCCAGGGCAGACGCATCCAGAGTGTAGGTCAGTTCTATGGTGCCGCTGCTTTCCTCTGCCACAAATTCTGTTTCGGCAGTGATCTCCACGCCGTCCACCAGAAGGGCCTCACCAGTGCCCTTGTCCATAAGAATACCAGAAACGGTGTATGTCTGGCCAGGGATCAGGCCGGTGTACTCCACCACGTCCACAATGGTGATCTCCCCGGTGGGATCGGCGGTGTGCTGGCCATCTACGGTTGCAGTGGTGCCGATCTCCGGAGTTTCAACAAAAGCGACCGTCTGGCCCTCATCTTCCAAGTCCTCATGGCCGGTGATCTCGGTTTCGCCCTGGAAGAGCTTTTCAAAGACCACAAGTTTCTTTCCTTCCAGCCCGGTAGCATCGAAGGTAAAGAGCACGTCAATGGTCCCATTGGGTTCGGTGGGAGTGAAGGTGGCCTCAGAAGTCACCTGTTCCTCTCCAACCAGCAGGGGTTCCCCGGTTTCCTTGTCCATCAGCACACCGAATAGTTTGTACTCCTGGCCAACGGTCAAGCCGTTATACTCTATCGTATCGGTAATGGTGATCTGGTCTACCGGCTGGGCAGTCTTTTCACCGTCAATGGTGGCGGTAGTTCCGATAGAAGGCTGGCCAAAGGTCACGGTCTGCCCCTCATCGTTGATGTCCGCATGGGAGGCAACCACATTCTCACCTTGATAGAGGTCCTCAAAAACAACCACAGAGGTGCCTGCCAACGCAGATGCGTCAAAGGTGTAAGTCAATTCCACGGTGCCATCGGGTGAATCAGGGTTGAACTCCAACTCAGCTGTGACCTGCTGCTCACCCACCAGCAGCGGTTCCCCGGTTGCCTTGTCCATGAGAATACCGCTCAGTTTGTAGGTTTGGCCCACCTTCAGGTTCTTGTAGGTCACAGTGTCCACGATGGTGACTTCTTTTGTGGGTTCCGCTGTGTGCTCGCCATCTACCGTGGCAGTAGTACCGATCTCCGGAACCCCTTCAAACTGGTCGTCGATGGTGCCCAGGTAGATGGTAGTGTTGTTTCGGCTGATAGTGATGTTAGGAACTTTCACCAGCTCGTAACCGGCGTTGCCTGCGCAGGGCAGTTCCTCTAGGGTGTAGGTGTCGTAAGGAAGGGCACACAGCTCGTCCTGCACATCCACCATCCAGCCTTCGGTGGTCAGGCCAAACCAAGTGCCGTTGTGGTCATCCCAAGCACTTTCGTCCTCCACATCATCATTACCGTTGGTGTTTTGGGAGTGGGGGTTCCAGTCAGATACGGTCCTGACCTCTCCGTTCTCGTCTGTCACAACAATATGGGTTTCCCCAGTAGTTTCAGACGTCAGTTTGAAGGCCACATTGGCGAACCGGTGCATATTGGAATCGCCGCCCTCACCCACCTTGACGAACTGCAGGTCACCACGGATTACCTGATTGTAGGCGGCGTCACCGTCCCGGAACTCGATGACCTCTCCATCCTTGCGGATCTGGAACGACCGCACAATCTGGTCGGTGTGAAGGTACCCTTTGCCGGGCTTGCTCTCCACCATTTGGTAAGTTCCATAGGGCAGGGCGCGGGCGTCTGTCTGGGCGATGCCGTCCACCACCTCAATGGTGGCGCACACCTCGCCGGGCTGGTACAGAGCGCCGCCCACGTACACAGCGTTGATGGATTTATTGGTGATCTCAAAAAGGGTGCCGTCCAAGGAAGCCCCGCCCAAGGGTGTGAGCAGGCCGGACTCCAGATCTCTTTTTTCAATGAGAACGCCACCTCGCACTACTTCGTCCGCCATAACAAACTCATAGATGATGCCGTCATCGGTGACATTTACGGTCTGGTCGGGAGCCGTGATCAGCATACTCTCGTTGGTGGCGGATTCATGAAGGATGTACTCGCCGTAGGGGAGAAGATCATCGGTAGTGCTGGCTTTGCCCTCGCTGTCGGTGACCAAGGTTTTGACCACCTCGCCGGGCTGGTATTTCTGGCCCTCAACAATCACCGGGTTCCGGCTGTTGTTGATGATCTCAAAAGTGATCCCCTCGAAGTTGGCGTCACCTTGCGGCGTAGAACCGGTGATGGTATCCTGCTTCTCCACGCTCAGACCGCCCCGCTCCACATCGTTCACGGCGGTGACCGCCACAGAATGACCATCCTGCCGGACCTGGACGGTTTCGCCGGTCCAGGTCAACAGCATACTCTCGTTGGTAGCGGATTCCCGCACCTCGTAAGTGCCATAAGGAAGCGTGTCATTTCCGGTGCTGGCATGGCCGGTTTCGTCCGTGGTAATGGTCATGACCACATCGCCCACGGCATAGGTGGTGCCGTCTACCACCACGGGGTTGGCGCTCCGGTTGATGATCTCAAAGTCGATGTTAGCGAAAGAGGAGTTGCCCTGGGGCGTGGTCCCCATCTGGCTGTCCTGCTTTTCCAAGTCAATGCCGCCCCGGACTACATCATTTTCTGCTTCATAGGTGAGAAGCTGGCCATCCTCAGAGATGGTGACGGAAATTTCTTCCGTGAAGGTTTTCAGCATACTTTCATTTGTGGACTTCTCCCGCAGGGTGTAGTCGCCGTAGGGGAGAGCGTTCTCCCCGGTGGTGGCCACACCACTGGCGTTGGTGGTGATGGTCATGGCCACCTGGCCGGGAGCGGCAGTGGAGCCGTTCACTACCACAGGGTTTTGGCTTTCGTTAACGATCTCAAAGGTGATTCCTTCCAGAGAGGCGTCGCCTTGCGGGGTCGTACCGGTTTGGCTGTCCTTCTTCTGTATGGTCAGGCCGCCTCGCTGGACTTCCTCGGTCAGGTCCGTGACCTCCAGCTCGTACACATCGCCGGTGAGCTGGCTTCCATCCACAGTGTAGGTGTGAACCTGGGTGTCCAGCCGGTAACCTTCCGGGGCGGTGAGTTCCTTGACTGTCACCGTCCCCAGGGGCAGGCCCTCCAGGGTGCCAAGATTGCCGGAGGCGTCGGTCGTCAGCTCCTCTGTGACGGTCTGTCCGCCCTTCTGGTAGCTGACCTGGTACACCGCTCCTGCCAGGCTGGCGTTACCCTGGGGAGTGCTGCCGGTCTGGGAGTCCTTCTTCTTCAGGCGAAGGGTCAGGGTCCCTGGCTCGTCCTCCACACTCAGACTGGTGTCCCCACCATTGATTGTGAACGTATAGACTTTGGTGTCCAGCAGATACCCTTTGGGCGGGGTCACCTCTTTCACAGAATAAATGCCGTCCTCCAATGGGGTGGATAGGGTAGCGTGGCCAGCAGCATCCGTGGTGAAGGTCGCCATCACACTCCCGGTTCCACTGGTTCCCTTGTACACGTTGTAAGTGGCTCCGGCCAGGGAGTAGGCCGAGTTTCCCTGGGTGATGCTCACATCCGCGGAGGTCTTGGTCAGGGTCACGGTGTACTCTTTGGGCTGTAGGGGCTCGATCTTGATGAGGATATAGAAGCTGCCCGGTGTTTTGGGTGTGATGGCGGAAATCTGGTTGCCAGAGGTGGGTTCGGTGCCGCTGTGCCACATGACGTCGTCATCTGACGCCTCGCCCCAGAAGAAGCCGATGTGGTTGTCCGCTCCATCCGCGCCGGGGTTGTCGCTCCACCACATGAGGATGATGTCGCCCTTCTCCGCCAGGCCGCTGGAGAGAAGCTCTTGCTTGGTGCGGAAGGCGTAGGCGGAAATATTGCCGTTTTCGATGAGGTTTTTGTAGTTGGAAGCGCCTGCCAGCCAATCGTATGCCAATCCGGACCCGAATTGGTTGCCGGGAGTGCGGTGCATGATCTCCATGGTAGTTTCCGCGTCCAGGCCGGCCTTGCGGAGGACGTAGGAAACGAAGCCGCCGCAGTTCATGCCCACAGTGCCGCTGTTGTAGGAGGCGTCCCCGTTGGGTGACTGGGCGTCGCCTCCCGCATACTTGGTGCCCAGGTAGTAGCTGTCATCCTCGTGAGACTCCAGCTCCCGGACAATGCTTTCCCTGGTGACACCCACGCTGGTCATGTAGTTGGTGCCGCCCTCTACTTCCGACTTGACCGTATTGAACGGGTCCTGGGCAAACAGGACGGGGGCGTCCATTTCCACCATTTCGATCTCATCTGCGGAAACAGAAAAAGGCAGCGCGCTGAACATCAGCACCACTGCCAGTAGTAAGGAGAGTATTCTCTTTTTTGATTTCATGGTCACGTTCTTCCTTTCTTGGAATTGCACATCGTGATGATAAACAATATGAAGGGAAAACGACCTCCTTTCTCTGCGTTTTTCCTTTGTTATTGCGTTTCCTCCTTTTTGTGCGTTTTCAGCTTTTCCTTCAAGATTGCCTCCAATTCTGCCCGATCCGTGGTGATCATCTCCAACTCTGTTTGGGACGCTTTGATCACCACTGGTACCTTATTGGAATTCGAGCAAATAAGTGCCTCCCCCCTTTCAAACTGGGTGATAGCCCGCACTTCTGAGCGGGTGAGCTTCAGCGTCTCCTGAACCGTGCGAGCCTCATCCGGCTCCAAGTTCAGGATGATCTTATTTTTGGAGTTGTTGATAATGGCCCGGCCGTATTTGCCATCCTCCAGGCCAAAGAAATCGGACAGATCCTGGGTAGCGGCCACGGCCGCTCCGCCAAATCCTCGGATGACTTTGAAGATTTCCAAACAGAATTCCGCAGCCATCCTGGTGGAACTGGCTCCAATCAGCTGCCAGATCTCGTCAATAAAGATCGCTTTCCGCTGGGTGCGGTCCGCTTTGATCTGATCCCACACATAATCCAGGGCAATGAACATTCCCACAGGGAGCAGCTTGCCCTTCAGCTCGCTGAGGTCCAGCACAATGTACTTGTTGCTCAAATCCACATTGGTCTGCCGGTTGAATGACTTGGCTGACCCTGTGACGAACCGGCTCACAATCGCTGCCAGCCGCTGTGTCATGGTGTTTTCCTGCAAATGCTTGTGAAGGTCCCCCAACACCGGCATTTTCCGCATTTTGGGAGGAAACTGTGACTTATCCAAATACACAGAGTCGTTATCGTGGGTGATACCAAAGTCCTGGTAAGTCTTGATCAGAGCCTCATCCAACATCTGCTCCTCCTCGTTGGTCATGTCCGGGATGAGCAGTCCAAAAAAGGTCATCAGCTGCTGGATCTTACGGGCAAGCAACGAATCCATTTCGCCATAGGCGATCTCATCGATGAGCTCCATCTCCGGAGAGGTCACATGGCGGATCTCCATGACATTGATGCAGTGAGGGGAACCAGGAGCGATTTTGATAAACTCCCCGCCGATATGGTTGCACGCCCGGCGAAACTCGTGGCCTTTAATGGGCGCCACAATAAAGCTTTGAATGCCGCGCATCCGCATCCGCAGGGCCAAGAGCTGCATAGTAAAGGTCTTTCCGGCCCCGGAGGTACCCAGCAGCACCAGGTTGGCGTTCTTGTGGACCTTGCTGTTAAACAGATCCACAATGCACAGGGAGTTATTGTTCCGATTGATCCCCAGTAGGACTCCGTTGTCATCGGACATTTCAAAACTGCAGAAGGGATAGGCGGAGGCGGCGCCACTTGTGAGCACATTCCGCCTTGACTTTTTCTCCAATGACGGGACGATACTCAGAAATGGCATGACGGAACGAAGCGCTGCTTCCTGCTGAAAGTTGCACTCGCTGACTATCATATCCATGGATTTGAGCAGATCGGTCATCTGGCGTCTCCTCCATAGGAGTTCCTCGTAGGTTTGGGCGGACACGGTGATAAATACGCTCAAATAGAACAGGTCCTCGTTGTAGTTGGCAATGCCATTTTTGATGAAGTACCCTGCCTGGATGGAGTTTGCCAGCTCTTCGTAGTCGGTGCTGGTGTCCTGCATCCCTTTGAGCTTCGTGCGGTTGAGGCGAATACGCTGGGCAACTTTGTCGATTGCCCGGCTGCGGTTCTCACGGCGCAGGTGGATGTCAATATCGATTCCCTCGCCAGCGTTGATCAGGGCGGACATCCACCCAGCCCGTACCCGGTTGGGATATCCATTTCCTCGAATGTAGAGGATGGAGTAGTACCGCCCGTCCATAATGATATGATTGTAGTGATTCAGGTCGATGCCACGGGGAGCTAAAAAATCCACCACAGGGATCGATGGCACGGGGTCGATCCCCAGCGTCAGGCCCTGGGAGATCATGGTATCCAGCACCACCCGATCTACACGGGTTTGAAAGGGCTCGGTCTGGCAGGAGCGACGGTTGAAGATCTGATAGAGGATCTCCGCTGTGGCCTCGTCCGGATCGCTGGGTTGTAGTATCCCGTTTCCGCACTGGAGAAAGTAGGCTCTGGCGGTTTGTTCCGCCCCTGTCAGCGCGCTGTAAATCTTGACGTAATCGCCGTCATCCCGTCCGATCGCCTCATACTGAAAGATCAGGAAGAACCTTCGGGTCAAGGCTTCCCGGCTGCCTACGTCTCGAATGAGCCGAATATAGTCCTCTCCCAAGGCTCGACATTGGTCGTTTTCCTCCTGGGATAGTTCTTGTTGCACCAAGGCAACGTGCTTTTCGGAGTCTGCACGACGGGTAATGGTCTTACACTGCAATCGGATGGGGGAGATCTTCAGCCAGCTGGCAAAACTGGAGATGATATTGAATTGTTCCTCCGAAGAGCGCAGCGCGAAGTTAATGGGCTCAATTTCCAGGATCTTCAGATAGCGTCCATCGGTGGTTTCCACAATGCCATTGCAAATGGTGCGGATGGGCAGGAAGGACTGGGCCGATTCCCATTTACTCTTCTTTCTTTTGGGGCTTTTTGGCTTTGTGTTTTTCTTTGCCATAACTGCCTATCCTCCTAAAATGGAGTTTGCGCCGATGAGTCCAGAACCTCAAGATGTGTCCCAGATACTGAAATAAGGAGCCCCCGTCCACCCCCATAATGGAAACCACTGCCAGAGGCAGCAACGTGACAGTCATGACTATCACCCGTATGGTGCCGGACATGGGAATCCACAGCAGCTCTGGCGCTCCCACCAAAAGTAAAAGGAATGCGGTTTCCACCGCATTCCTTGGTTCCACCATGCCTCCCAGCAATTTACCGGAGTCGGTGTAGTTCGCGGGGATGGCATAGATGTTGTTGATTTCTTTTTCCTCCATGGAGGCACCCCCTTTTGGGTACAAAACGCCGCCTGCAAGCAAGCGACGTTTTTGGCGTTTCTGTTGTCAGCGGATCAGCCAGCTGTAATCCTGTCTACAATCCAGCACATAATCCGCAAAGACGGTATTGTCCACGATTTGAAAAAGGATCATATAGCGCTTTTCAAAGAGGATGAATCGATAGGTATGTCTAGGGATATATTCCCCAGAAAGCCACGGGCATCTCTGTGGCATGACCTCCAGAGAATGTGCCGCCTTTTCAAATTCTGTGGTGAGCCTTTCCGCTGCCTCTACGTTGACCTGCGCCAAAAATGCGGCATGAGAGACCAGCATCTGCTTTGCCCGTTCGGAGACAATGACACGGTAGCTATTCTGCTTTTCCACGATTTGCCGCCTCCTGGATAGCGCTGCGCATCATAGCCGAAACTTCATCCACAGAATACCCATTGCTTCCGTGCATTCTGTCCTCCTCAACCGCAAGCAGCTCCTCCCGAAGCTTCAGCATCTTCTCCCGGCGGTTGTAGGTTTCCATATCCATAACGACCAAATGACCCTCGCCGTTCTTGGTGAGGAACACAGGCTCTTCAGTCTTTCTACATAGCTCGGCGATCTCGTTGTAGTTCTGACGGATCGCCGCCGATGGACGGATAATCATGGCCACACCTCCTAGTTATCTTGATAGCAATATTCTAACTATATTATATTCATATTATGCTAGTTAGTCAACGAAAATAAGCATAGGGAACTCGACTTTGTAAACCCATCTGCCTACGGCCACAGCATCAACCCATAACCGCGAATTACCGAACTGCCCCGTGGATAGCTCTTGTAGTTACAGGCATCATTCCCGGAGTTTCCCTCCACGGTGTAGACACGGCTTTCGTCCACACCTGCCACGATGCCCACGTGGTCAGCCCCACCAGTGCTGGAACCGGACCAATTAAAGAAGATAGCGTCCCCCGGAGCAATATCCTCGTAATCCCTCTCTGCCCATTGGCCGTGGGATTGGAACCAGGCCATTCCTCCTGAAGTACATCCGGAAAAGCGAGGTTCCGAAAGCCCTGCCTGGGCGTAGCACCAGGAAACAAAGCAGGCGCACCATTCCACACGGCTGGAAAAGCCATACCAGGACCAGTAAGGGTAACCGCCCACCTGTCCCACCTGGGACAACGCAATTGCTGCAACCTCCTCATTGCCCCGCCGGGTACCTGTGCTGCCTCCTATGCCTCCCAACATGGAGCCGTACAATGTCAGCTTCAAGGCAGCAGCCATATTGGAAACAGCCTCCCCACAAGTGATGGAGAAGTTTCCGTAGGTAGCTTCTGGATCAAGCTGGAAAGCCTCCAAAATGGCGTCTTGATTCAGAGGATGGATGGTCGCGGCCAGATAAGAAACCGTTTCTGTCTGCGTCTGCGGACTGCTGGAAGAGCTTCCCTCGTCCTCCGAACTCACCTCCTGTTCCACCTCAACCTCCGATGTCTTCACCTCGTAGGTGACCGGAAACAGCTCGTCCGCCAAGCTGGAAAGCTTTGCAACCATGTCAGCTTTACTGGTATTCAACTGCTCCATAGAAACGGAATAGGCGCACAAAACGTAAGCTACATCGTAGGAGGAGTCCCCTGATTGGTCGTCCAAGGCTTCCAAAGAAAGCTCCGGATCATATCCGCCCTCTTGGATGAGGTCGTTGACCCGATCTAGGGCTGCCTGATGGGCGGATTCTATAGCGTCCGTCACCACCCCGGAAAGATTTGTCATGGACTGGGACAAGGTCAAGGGAGTGGTCATATCCGCTCCGTTGAGGCCAAACACTTGGTTGGTCACGATAGATGGCAGCGATGTCAAGAGGATAATAAAGATCAGCAGAACCAGGCAGGTACAGACTAAAAGTTTATAGAGTGTGTGACGCAAAGACCAAGCAGCTGACAGAACAGCTCCCCAGGGACCGCCTGCAGCAGTGCCGGCGGCAATCTCCGAAATGGCCTTGCCGCCTTCCACTCCGGCCTGCACAATTGCCGCCGAAGAATTTGCAGCTGCTCCGGCGCCTGTGACAGCTGCCTGTTTTGCGCTCTCCTTGCCCAGCTCTTTGGCGGCATTGGTCAGATTCCGGGCTGCTTCACCCCATTGGTCACTGCCATCTCCAAACTGTTGCTTGTCAGGTTCGTCCAATAGTCTCCCTCCTTTTTCTTAAATCACCTGCCCTTCTTCCGCGGAGGCTTTGCAGGTTTGTCCGGCCGCCGCTGGGGTTTCTGGTACAGGGTGGGCGTGGCCTTGTACCGAACGGTTTCCACGTTTGTGGTTTTCAGCTTGCCGTCCTCGACGACGGCTTTTCCATCTCGATACACAGGCTTGCGCTCCACCGCGGGTTCTCCATGGATGGCATACCACTGTTTTCCCTTGGCGTCCTCATAAACCTTGTAATCACCACGGGGAGCAGCGTACCGGGTGGTGTCAAAGAACTGGGTGCCAGAGCCGTCGGTGTGGCGGACCTCAAAGTGTCCCTCCTCACGCTGGCTTCCATCCACTGCGGTGACCTGCTGCTCAAAACCAGGCATAAAGTTCTGGAAAGACGCCCGGTTATATGCCAGGGCTTGCTCTCCTGTCTCAAATTCCGGTGCTTGGGCTGGGGGTTCCATTTGGTACCACTCCACTCCGTTGGCAGCTTCTACCACCCCATGGGGCGCCTCTGGCTCCTCATAGAAAGCGCTGTTGTACCAGAGGGCACTGCCATGTTCCCCAGTAGCCTCCAGAACACCCTGTTCCACTGTCCGCAGACTGGTGCCTTCCTCTGCGCCGGGGAAAGTATCCCTAACCTGGGATTCCTCCAAGGCGCTGCCGGAAAACTCTGGCACGTCGTAGAAGGCAGCGCTGCCTTCGCCGGTGGCTACCTGATACCAGCTGCTTCCATCTGCGGCGGTCACCACGGAATAGGGGCCGTCCGGCTGTTCATACTGACCGGTGTTGTAAAAGTCGATCTGACTGGGGCCAGTGGGCTGGGTTGTCCGCACGGGTTCGTCTCCGGCGTCCGTTCCCGCTGACCATGTGGGATCGTCGGTTCCACCTTGTTCCACTGCCTCCTGAAACGTCATGCCGGTGGCGGTGGTGTGAATATGCCCTCCAGTGATCTGAGTACCAGCCAGAGAATAGTTGGTCAACTGGGGCATGTAATTCTGCAGGCTCCGGTCGGCGATGTCCCCGGCAATGGCGCCGGAAACTCCTTCCGGTCTGCTGGCCACCGAGGAGATGGACTCTCCAGTAAGGGTTGCGCCGTTGCGTGCTGCAATTCCTCCAAAAGCTCGGCCTACAAATCCTACGCTTCCACCCAGGCCCATACGGGAACCGCCTTCCACCACAGCGTCCCGCACATAGGAATTGCCTTTGAACTTACTGGCAAATCCTGCCGAGAAAGAGCTGGCAGCTGCCCCAGCTCCGGTGGCAGCGGAACTGGCGGCGGACCCGGCAGTGCGGAACACAGCTCCAGCACTTTTCCCACCGCCTCCCAGGCCGCTGAGGACCCGGGCTGCCATGACCATCTCCATGGCCATGCTGGACCCTGTCTGTGCTACGTTGAGCCCCAGAGCCGCCAAGTAACTGTCAAATTTCTGGGCGGTCTTGAGGAAAGCCAGGGCGCAAAACAACCAGAGGAACACGGATCCGCCCCCGCTGGCCAAGGCGCCGCCGTTGCCGATGAACTGTCCCACCGAGCTGTCAAAAGCCCGGAGGAACCATACGTTGAGCACCAGGAGCAAGAGCTGGGAACCCACCATCCGGCACCAGGACTTGAACACCTGGTTCGTGGCCTTGGAGCCTCCCATGGCGAATGCCAAGGAGCTGGTGTAGCAGAGGACTCCCACTACGATGTACCGCTCTACACACTCCAGCAGGAGCTTGAAGTAATTCCAGCCCAGGGCGATGAGCAGGATGAGAATCAGGATGGGGCCCACGACCGTCACGGTGGATACGATAGTGGTCAGACCGTTCTTTATGGCCTCCTCCACGCCTGCAAAGGTAAAATCCTCCGCGTCCATGGACACCTCCATAAGGGCGGTGTATGGCGCCCGGGCAATGTCCAGTACTATGGTGAAGATGGGCCTGGCGGCTCCCACCAGCAGAGCAAACAAGGAACTTCGCAGCAGAAGCTGCCATGGGTTTTCCGCCTCTGTGATGGGGCCGCCGAACACTCGGAACAGCTGCCATATGGTGATGAGGAACAGAATTGCCCAAGCCATGTACTGCATGATGTCGAACGCCTTGGTGATGAAGGGAAAGTATCCCTCCATGGCGTCCATGTCCGTGCCCAGGGCATTTAGGAACACCCGGGATACGGCGTCCATGAGCTCTGAGGCAATGCTGGATATCCAGGTGACAATGCCCTCAAAAATCCAATCAAGCATTTCTCACCTCTCAGCCGGTGTACTTGCCGCCGGCAATCAGGGGCTGCAGATAGGCCACGATGAATCCCAAAGTGTTCAAAATGATCCAGGTGATCACGATGCGTTTTAGCCAGCTGGTAGCCTCATCCACTGCCCGCTGGTTCCGGGACACCATGCGGACGATCAGAGCGATGGCTGCCACGGTCACCGCCACGATGGTGCTGATGGCCACCACCTGTCCGTAGATGTCCTGCATGATGCTGGAAAATCTGTCCCAGATGGTCTCAGCCAGCACCGGCCGCACCGACAGCATCAGACCGCATCCCATAGCCACCAGGGACCAGTAGACAGTCCTCAACCGATTGCGGTGTGTTTCCCTCTCCATGTTTTTCTACCTCCATTCTTTTTTTGGGCAGCAAAAAAGCCGCCCTCAGATCGCGCTGAAAGACGGCTTTGTGCTGGTCCCAATTTGGTACGATACCAGTGTAGCACGTTTCTCTTTTCTTGTCATCGGCGGGATGTGTGCCAAATATGCGCCAATTTGTGGGCGAGCTGTTTTCAGAACCCTTGCAGAAAACCGGGAGTCTGCAAATAGGAGCTGTGTGATTGCGGGCCCAAGAGGCCCTCTGGATGTGTATCATTCCTTCAAGATCTCCACAAGCGCCACCATTTTTTCCAACTCTCCTTCCGGCACCGACCACAGTCGAATGGAAATGATGGAGATGGCTTCTTCTCGCAGCCGGTAATACTGCCGGGAAGACAAGTCAAGCCGGAACAGCAGATCTGTATGGCTGAGCTTCTCCGGGACGATGTAGGTCAGGTAGATCAATTCGTACAGACGGGGACCGTTGCCCGGCTTTTTCTTGAGGACGGTCAAGGCATCGTTGATCCGATCCAACAGCAGCCGGGACTTTCGCAGACTGTCCATCCGGGATTCCAGCTTGCGGTTGCCCATGCCGGCTTCCGCGTCCATCCGGTCCAATAGAGCATCCAGATTCTCAAATGGCTGATCCAGCTCCTGGGCTACGGTTTCCGGGAAACACTCCAGTGCCCAAGCGATGTCCCGGTAGCGGGAAAGCAGCGTCTGTGTGTTGTGATACAGCTTCTGAAGCCGTTCCTGCTGAGCTTTTCGACGGTCCTCATCCGGAATGGCATCGTCCGCCAACAGTCCTTGAGCAGTCAGCAAAGCGATCAATGCCTGCGATTGGCTCATAGAGTTCCGGGAATTGTTCTCGTTCTTTTTCATGGGATACCTTCCTTTCAAAATCAAAAAGAGCCGGGATCTCTTGAAATGAGAAATCCAGCTCTTCTACTACTTCTTTTTCCTTGCAGTCATCTTCATAATTCTTACGATTCCAACACGGAGAAAGATACGCGCGTAATATGGGTGTGGAAAGTGCAACGCGATCTATTTCTTCTCCACTACCAGACGGAAGTGACACGGTGTTAGAGGGCAACTGGTCCCTGCCAAAAGAACTCTGCTCTTGGTTCAACAATTGTAGACTGTACCAGAGTGTCAGCTTGTTTAGGCGCGCATTGTCCGTCCCGATTTTATGCGTATTTCCAGCGCAAAAACGCATTTTTTCGATTATGCGCAGAATTTCCTCCTGCGTAGGGAGAGCAAATCTCCTGCCATCCACGGACCGTTTCGTGGGATATTGGGCGTTGAACACCAAG
This sequence comes from uncultured bacterium, assembly GCA_905215055.1. Lineage (GTDB taxonomy): Bacteria > Bacillota > Clostridia > Oscillospirales > Acutalibacteraceae > Acutalibacter. The sequence goes on along the minus strand of CAJMOH010000012.1, from coordinate 37,061 downwards.
CAGCCGTAGGAACCGGGCAGTCGGTACAGAGGGAAGGCATCCTCGTGTTTTTTGAAAAACCTCCATACCTTGGTCTTTTCCCAGCCCCAGCGCTTGCCCAGGGTCTCCAGAGTCAAAACGGTGGCCATGGAACCATATTGGACTGCAGGCGCAAGATGTGAAAAGAGGTTCCTCGGCTCCTGCCATACGGTATGGCACCAGAGATCCAGCAGTGCGTCAGCTTCTTCAAAGATGTAGTGTCTTTTGGCCAGCCTGTCCGGAAGGGTTCGAGGAACACAGAGAAACCCCTGGCCCTCATAGGCGTAAACACCTTGGCCCAGGCAGGCTTCTCCTGTGCAAGTGACCACCCGATCCAGCACGGTGTACACCAGTTTCTTTGTACGGCGATCCAGGGAGTAGCTGACATATCCCAGTGTTTGAAGTCGTTCCAAGGATTCCAGGGCAGCAGTGCGGCTCTTTGCACCTAAAATACTTTTTAATCCCACCACGCCCCCGGCCCACATTCCCGGTTCCACCGGATTTTGGAAGCCGCAATAGAGGCCCACACCCTTCCGGTAGGCAGCCCGGGCAGCCAGCCTTGCCCACTGGCCCAATACCCCCTTGCCCTGGGGCAGGCAAGCTCTTGGCAGCTTGACCCAGTGATACTTGAGCTGGCATTTCATAGGGGACCTCCTTGGGTGACCTACAAAAAAGTGATCGGCTTGTATGAAAAAGCCGATCACTTCTTGGCTAGATTCTTTTTTTCGACTCCATCCAATCAACCTGAACTGTGCTAAGGAAGCTAAGGTTTTTTTGAAAAATGTCATACTTTTCCTTAGCATCCCAGAGAACACCAGGGAAAAATGTTAATTCGAAAAGCTCAGGAATGACGGGGATTTTAGGCTATTGCAGTACATGCTGGACACCTAAGTCAAAATGGTGTATTCTAATTCCCAAGCTGAATACGAGGGTTCGATTCCCTTCGCCCGCTCCAGCGGCAAGTTGCCGTTTCCAAGTCGCGATCATCACTTTTGTGGTGGTCGCGATTTTTATTGCCCGCGTTTTTCATTGACATCTATTTTATCACCCTAACCCACCAGGCTGAGCCTGGACGCGAGTCGCGTTCCAGATCTTGGCTTTTTTTCTCTTACGGCTCGCGTTTGTAACGGATATCTATTTCGTCACCCTTAACCCATCGGCCAGCTGCCGCTCCCAAGCCGCGAACTTCATCGTGTGAGGTTCGAGGCTTTTTTGCCCGCGTTTTGCATCGACATCCATTTCGTCGCCCGAACCCAAGGATTTTCCCAGGAATTATGCGGTTCCTGGGATTTTTCTTTTTCTGGAAAACGGCTTCTGTTCTCCAGATTTGCGCACAACCTCAAAAAACGCACAGCAAAAGACGAGAAACAGGCTCCCCTTGGGTTCCGCTTCCCGCCTTTCTTTTTGCCTATTTTTCCCGGCGCCTATGCTTTCTTTCGGAGTGCCGCGTCCGCGATGCACTGGCTGGCGGCTTCATCGGCCTGGACAACTCGGTAAAGCTGGCTAACGCCTATTTCCCCTGCACCTCCTTGCTGCTGTGGCACTGGGGCTGCGTGGACGCCCCGAACATGCCCCCCTTTTATCGGGATTTCCCGCATCCAACCCCCAGAGCAGGCCTTAGTGACGGCCCCGAGCCAGTCTTTGGTCCCGCGGCGGCTCTCCGCTTTTCTCAGTGCAGTACCGTGACCTCTTCCTCGCTGTTCAGATTTCTCGGATCGGGCGCTATGGGCAGATAGGCCTCATAAAGCTTGTCGTCAAATCCGTGGCACAACCGGCATTCCCGGTCAAAGACCATGGTGGCCACGTCGTCCGGCCGGCATGGCTCCCACTGGGGAAGTCCCTCCGCGGCAGGAACGCCTGTGCGGGCAAAGGAGACAAAGGACATGGCCATCTTTTCCTCCAGCTGGTCGGAAACTCCCGGCACATTGCAGATAAACACCTTGTCCGTGTTGTGGAAGAAGAAGGGAATATCCGAGCAATGCCAGGCCGGCTTTCCATCGTCAATGGGGAACTCAAAGGAGAACACATAGTTATAGGTGGGCGCCTGGGGGTGTACCGCCTTTTTCAAGCAGAAATCCTTGCTGGGTCCCCGGGAAAACACGTCCAGCAGCAGCAAATCCGTAGCGGGCCGGCCGGGATAGCACTCCCAGAACAGAGCGGCCAGCTTCTCCGCCTCGTCTCCCAAATAGGTCCGCAGATACTCCACCTGCTCCTCAGGCGTTTTAGAGGTTCTGTCCGGCAGGCCGGGAGCAAACCCTCCAAACTCGGCCACAACCGTGCCTACAATCACCGGAATCGTCTTGGCATGCTCTGTAAATCCAACCTTCCGGGGATCGCCCACATAATACTCATTGGGAATGGGGGCGCATCCCGTATAGCCTCCCGCCTCCTGAATAGCCGGCGCGACCTTTTTATAAGCCGCCGCCAATGCCTCATAGGGAAGATCCTCCAGCTGCTCTACCTGCCCTTCCTCCAGGCCCAGCTCTTGGAGCATGGCAGAAATCAGCGGTCTGCTGTCGGCGTTTTCAAAGCTCATAATTCCGTCCGCCACACCGCTCATCACAATCCCCTTCTGGAACAGTCCGTCCGCCGCCGGGGTCTGCAAAAGGGAGGTCACCTTGGCGCCTCCTCCGGACTGGCCGAAAATCGTCACGTTGCCCGGGTCTCCGCCAAAGGCCTCAATGTTGTCATGCACCCACTGAAGAGCCGCCACCAGGTCGGCGTTGCCCGCGTTTCCAGAGTTGGCGTATTTTTCCCCGTAGGGCGACAAATCCAGATAGCCCAGAATGTTCAGCCGGTGGTTAACCGTCACCACAACAATGTTGCCAAACCGGGACAGGTTTTCACCGTCATAGGAAATCTGCTCAATGGAGGAGCCGGCAGAAAAGCCGCCGCCATGAAACCAGACCATCACCGGCAGCTTGGCCCCCGGCTCCATAGACTGGGTCCACACGTTGAGATACTGGCAGTTTTCGTCCTTGGGCCAATAGCGGTGGGGAACCATGATCTCTCCCACAGCGGTTTCCGGGTCCAGCATCGGACACACATATCCATAGGAGTCGGCGTTGCGAACGCCCTCCCACGGCTGAGGCGGCTGGGGCATCTGAAACCGCTTGGCGTCCGCGTATTTGATACCGTAAAAGGTGTAGGTTCCGTCCACCTGAAAACCCCGCACTCTTCCCGCCTTGGTTTGGGCAATGGGAGCGTTCATACTGCAAAGAAATTGTTTTGCCATAATCGTTATCTATGGGCCGCGCTCTGCTTGGCGCCCATACACTCCTTTCCTTCCTATCAGCTTTATAAAGGGTCTGGCCTCTTACAGATGCTGGCTTACCATCCAGTCCAAAATCCCATGCTCGCCGCTGTATACCAGCATCCAGCAGGCGTGGTTTTCACCAAACTTCTGCTCCAGAGACTGTCCCGGATCGGTTCCCAGGCCATAGGCGGCCAGCTCCTCCGGGGAGAAGATGGTCAGGCGCGCGTCCTGGTTGCCCGCGTCCCTTAACGCCAAGATGCCGTCCACAATGTACTTGTGCCTGTAAATGGTGTGGTCCACATAGGCGGCCGACACCCAGATTTTCGTGTCCGTCAGGCTGGACAGAATGTGATAGGTTTCCGGCGTCATGGTGGGGCAGATAGGCACCGCCGCCGCGAACAGGCCGCTGCCCACAGACAGCATCCGCAGGGTGCCGCCTCCTCCCATGGACATTCCCGTCACATAGATTCGTTTGGCGTCCACCTGCCCGGCCGCAATCAGCTCTCGAATGCGGTCGCACACGGCCGCTAAATAACTCCGGTTCCAGCCAGTATCCGGGTCCTGAACCGACCCCGCGAAGGTCTGACCGCTTGGCAGTCCAATGGGGATTTTCCCGGCAGGGGCCTGGGGCGCCATCACATACATGTCTGGGTAAAGCTCTGCCAGGCGAATGGCCCCCACTGTACCCACCATCTGCATCAGATTGTCGCTGCCGCTTTCCCCGCCGCCGTGGAGAAACAAAATCAGGGGACGGGCGCCGGCTTCCCGGGGACGGTACAGCCGGTAGATCACGCCCTCCTTCTCCAAAGCCTCAAAGCGGTCCAGCCCCTCCACCTCTGTCTGGTTAACCTGGTCCTTGGAAAACCGCAGGCCATCGGCCTTTCCCTCTATGACAAAGGGACAGCTGTAAGAAAATTTCTCTGGATACACGCGGATGCCGCCGGGGACAGTCTCCACCTTGACCACAGCCTTGTCCACCCAATTTCCTCTCTGCTGAATCCGGCAGGAGAAGTCCTTCTCAGACAGCTGCGGAAAGTCCCCCTCCACCTGGAAATACAGGGGGGTCCAGCCAATGTTTTCCACTCTTATGTACGCTTTGACCTTCAAGACAGAACACATCTCCTCTCACTCTTCAGGATTGATTCTTTTTTTAATCATAGCAAATCCCCGCCGTCAGAGCAATGCTCCCTCAAAAAATGGCTCTCAATCCGCAAGGATCGGAAATCGCTCACGCTCTGTTCAGAGCTGTGCGGCCGGCTTAAATGCGCCGTTTGCTTCCCGCGTAAAAGTCCGTGCGGGGAATCCAGTTTAAAAAGGCTTCCACCTGCTCGTCCCACAGGCGCCATTCATGGGCATATCCCGGACGGGACACCCAGGTTACATCGGCGCCCAGGTCCTTCATCTTCTCCTGAAGCTCCACCGCGCTGGGATAGAGGGGGTCCGCCTCTCCGCAGGCAATGTACATCTTGGGGAACTGCCGGCCCTCCTCGTGGATTTTTTCCGCCAGCACCATCGGCTGCCAGCGGGGATCCTGGGGAATGTCGTTGCCGTTTTCATCCTTCTGTGGCGGCAGAGACCCTCCCACGGAGAACACGCCCATGGCCCGGTACTGCTCGGGGCTGCTGAATCCGTGAACCAGCGTGCCGTATCCGCCCATGGAAAGTCCCGCGATATAGGTGTGCTCCGGCTCTGTAAGGGCTGGGAACATGCCGCCGACAAAGTCCGGCAGCTCCTTGTGAAGAAAATCGAAAAATTTGTCCTGGAGCATACCGTTGATTCCCGGAGAGTTGATATAGCTCTTGTTTTCCGCCGAGAACATCACTACAATGATATTCTGCTCCTCGGCGTACATCTCCACATTGGTATAGCCCGTCCAGGTGGCGTGGTTATTGCCCATGCCGTGCAGCAGATACAGCACCGGATATTTGTGCCGGGGCTTGTGGCTGATGGGGGCGCCGGGGTCCATTTCCAGGGTAAACCCGTCCGTCAAGGTGGGGGTGGGCACAACCACCGTAATGTCCACGGTGCGCTTTAGAGCATAGCTGATAAAATTGCACTGAAACTTTCCCATAATTGACCTTCCTTTCCTTTCAGGCGTTTTCTGCGATCTTACATCTGTATCATACCAAGGGTGGCCTCTAAAAGATATAAAAAAAGGGGATAGATTTATTCAAATCCAGACATTTTTACCGAGTTCCCCGCGGGAAACTCCAACTCCACCAGACCGCCCAGCTCGTTGTTGGAAAAGGAAAGGCGGTAATTCTCGCCATACAGCAGCTGCAGCCGCTTTTGTATATTGCAGATTCCCAGATGGCCCTTATCCTGCCCCAAATGAGAGGAATTGGCGGCCTCCAGTATCTCGGGGGGAAATCCCACGCCGGTATCCTGCACGGACAGGCGAAGCCGTTTGCCGCCGTTTTGGCGGATCAGCTCCACCTTGATCTGAATGACAATGCTCTTGACGCCGCCGTGCTTCACCGCGTTCTCCACAAAGGTAAGCAGGGAAAGGGGTGGAATACACAGCTTTTCCGCCTCGCCGTCCACCGCCTCTTCCAGCTGGGAGTCCACCCGGTGGCGGATACGCTGAATATCCAGAAATTCCTGCACCATGGAAAGCTCTTGCTTCAGCGGCACCAGACTGAGGCTTTTGGAAAACAGATAGCGCACATAGTTGGAAAGCTTAATGCAGAAGGACTGAATTCTCTGGTACTCCTGCTTTTGGGCCATGGCGTGAATAAGAGAGAAGCAGTTGACAAAAAAGTGGGGCTTAATCTGAAGCTGATAATATTCCATCTCGGTTTGAGCAACCGCCAGCTTCTCTTCATACAGGTCAATTCTCAGCTTTTCAATTTGCCGCGACAAGCCGTCAAACGCCTCCACCGCGTCGTTCAGCTCTTGAAAGCCAGCCCGCCTTGCGGTTTGGCGGCGAGCCGCATACTCATCCACATGGCGGATAAAGCTTTCCAGAGGCTGTTGAATATGCCTGTGATAGTAGCACAGTGTGTACACGGTGACGGACAGAACCACTAGCAGGATAAAAATCAAAAAGCACACAATCAGCGAAAAGCTTCCCCACTCCAAATAGGGCTCATCGGTGACAAGCAGCTCTATGTCCATATAGGACGGGGAAAACTCCATGCGAAAAACCGCGTCTGTCACCTGCTCGGGAAGGCCCGCGTCTGTTCCAGGCAGCAGATAGAAAATCTCCCCCTTGGGAGACAGGCTGTTCGTCTTTATTTCCGAGAACAGGGCGTCGCAGGAAACCCACGCCGCCAGATACACTCCCTCCACATGGTATACCTGGTACAAATAGGGAGTTTCGCCCACCAGCACGCTTCTCCACGGCAGGCCTGGAAATTCCAGGGTTCCGCTGCCGATCAGCTCTTGAAACCGGGAGCGCAGGTCCAGGTTATCCTCATAGGGAAACATATCGTTATAGCGGGAAAACACCAAATTGCGGCTTGGGACAAAAAAGGCATAGCTGCACACAGTGTCCCACACCACGTCGTCATATTCAAACTGGGAGATCAGCTTTCGGGCGGCCACATTGCGGGCGTTTACCGTTTCCGCCTGGCGGAGCTGCTCCACATAGAGATCGTTCAAAAGCAGGTCTATGATATAGCTGTTCATCCGCTCCAGCTCTGTATCGGCCTGAAAAGCCTGTGCCTCGACAGAGGCCTGCAAGGCCGCGCGCTGCTGGCTCTCCATATCCCGAACTGAGTACAAAATCAAAAAAATGCCGCCCACAGCCACGGGAACAAGTATTGCCAGCATCACCGCCAGTATTTTTCGCAGCGAATAGGAAAACCTCTGCTTGCCCATCGAAGCACCATCCCTTCATCCAGGACTTCTGTCTCATTTTTTCGCATCTCTTCTCTGCTGTACTCTCATTTTTTTACTTTCCTATTGTAATGAAACTCCCCCCAAAAGTAAATTGCCTTTCGTCATAAAGTCTGAATATCCAAAGTTAGCCTCCGATTTTTTGATAGTTTTACCGCTGAATTTTCGGTATTCTGTAAACACAGAACATCCTCGTTCCCTTTTGGGGGAGCACACCACTTCTTTTTAGAAAGGAAGGAAAACCATGAAAAAAATCATCGCCCTGTGTCTCGCGCTGGCCCTGTGCCTGTCCGCCTTCGCTGGCTGTTCCGGAGGCGGAGCCGGCAGCTCTGGAGGCAGCTCCTCCGGCGAAGGAGCAACAAGCGAAAGCTCGGCCAGCCAAGCGGAAACCGGCAGCACCAACGAGGCACCCTATGAGGTAAACTTTGTCTATGTAGTTGCTTCCGCGGGTTCCAACATGGACAAGGTTCGTGAAGCTGTTAATGAATTGGCTCTCAAGGAAATCAACATGAAAGTCAATCTCATTCCTTTGACATTCAGTGAATTCACTACCCAGCTTCCCATGATGCTGGCGGCTAACGAAGCTCTTGATGTCTTTTCTCTTTCTCCTGGCGTTGGCCCAACGTATATTGCCTCCCAATATATTGTTGATCTCTCTCCATATAAGGACAGCGTTCCAGACATTGTAGCCGCCGTTGGAGAGGACATGATAGATGTGGGATATATAGGAGACTTTTTAACTGGCTTCCCGAATGTAAAAGAACAAGCCATGCCGGCCAGCTTGATTGTCCGCAAAGATATTTTTGACGAACTGGGCTTTTCCGTGGATGATTTCCATGTCACCACAGATGATTTGAGCTCCTTTGACGAAATTCTCAATCTCTTTGCCACCGTCCAAGCTGCTTATCCCAACATGACCATGTTTGACGGAACGGGAGCGCTTGGCTCCCAGATGCCGGCTTCTTATGTAGATGGGCTGGGCAACAACTTTGGTGTTTTGGCAAACTATGGACAAGACACAACCATTACAAATTTCTATGAGTCCGATTTATATCGTCAGTTTTGTCTCATTCAAAAAGAGTGGTACGATTTGGGTTACGCTTCTCAGGACATAGCCGTTAATACCGATTCCGGCGAAGTGAAGATGAAGGCGGGAAATACCTTTTCCTTTTTGATTCCCTACAAGCCCAACACCAAACAGGAAAAATTGGCGCAAACTGGCTATGAAGTAGAAATCATTCCTCTGGGAGAAACCATGCGTGTCTCCACCGGCATGAGCATTTGGGCCGTAGCAAACGCCTCAAAAGACCCTGCCAAGGCTGTGGAATTTCTGAACTGGACCTACTCCAACGGCGAATTTGAGGATTTGATCAACTGGGGCATTGAAGGCGAGGATTGGATTCAGCTGGAAGATGGCACCGCCGGGTATCCAGAAGGTGTAGATGCCACCAACGTGGGCTATCACCAGGACATGGGCTGGCTGTATCCCAATCAGTTTGCTGGCCATGTATGGGATGGCAACCCCAGCAACATCAAAGAACAGTATGATGAGTTCCATGCCAACGCAATTGCTTCGAAGGGCCTTGGTTTTAATTTTGACCCCACTGATGTCACAACAGAGATTACACAGTTAACCGCAGTAGAGGATAAATACGAAAAAGACCTGGCATTCGGCGTTGTGGAGGACATTGACGCCATTTTGAAAGCCTTTAACGACGAGCTATACGCCGCAGGTCTGGAAGAAGTGATGCAGGCCAAGCAGGAACAGCTGGACGCCTGGCTTGCCGAGCAATAAAAACCGCAGTGCCGGCAGTCTGAAAAGGCCGCCGGCACCTTATTTCTCGGAGGTGGAATAGAAAGTGAAAAAGAAAGCGCGCAAGCTGCTCCCGTTTTTGCCGCTGTATGTGATGATGCTGCCCGGCATTGCCTATCTGATTATCAACAACTACATCCCCATGGCGGGAATTGTGGTGGCTTTTAAGCAGTATAACGTCAACGACGGCATGTTCGGCAGCCCCTGGGTCGGGCTGGAAAACTTTGAGTTTCTCTTTGGCACCAGCGACGCCTTTATCATTCTTCGCAACACGCTGCTGTACAACATTGCCTTTATCCTGGTCAACAATGCAGCGGGCATTTTGCTGGCTATCATTTTGTCCGATGTAAAGGCAAAGCGCCTGCGGACTCTGTATCAAAGCTCGCTGCTGCTGCCCTTCCTGATTTCCATTGTGGTGGTCAGCTACATTGTGTTTGCCCTGCTCAGCCAGGAAAACGGCATGCTGAACAACACCATTCTCCCCCTGCTGGGAAAAGAACCTGTCTCCTGGTACAGCACGCCCAAATATTGGCCTGTCATCCTCACCCTGACCAATCTGTGGAAGGGCGTGGGCTATGGAACCCTGATCTATGTGGCGGCCATTGCCGGCATTGACAGCTCCCTGTTTGAAGCCGCTGCCCTGGACGGCGCCAGCAAGTGGCAGCAGATTACCCACATCACGCTGCCCTTCCTGATCCCCGCCGCCGTTACCCTGCTGATTCTCAGCGTGGGCAAGATCTTTTTCTCCGACTTTGGCCTGTTCTATCAGGTTCCCCAAAACTCCGGATCGCTTTTCCCGGTTACGCAGACCATTGACACCTATGTGTACCGCGCTCTTATGTCCGCCGGCGGAATCGGCAGATCTGCCGCGGCCAGCGTATTCCAGTCTGTGGTTGGATTTGTGCTGGTAATGACCACCAACCTGATTGTGCGGAAGGTCAGCGCCGAAAACGCCATTTTCTAAGAAAAGGAGGCACACGCTTTATGATTCTCTCCAAAGGTCAAAAGGTCTATCAGGCAGCGATCAATGTCGTCCTGATCCTGGTGGCGCTGATTATGATTCTCCCCCTGCTGCTGCTGTTTATGTCCTCCATCACAGAAGAAAACACCCTGGTGGTCAACGGCTATTCTCTGTTTCCAGAGAAGTTCAGCCTCTATGCCTATGAATACATCATCAGCAACTCCGCCACCCTGATGCGGGCCTATGGAATTTCCATTCTCGTAACCGTGGCAGGCACCGCGGGATGTCTGCTGCTCTCCACGCTGATGGCGTTTCCCCTTTCCCTGAAAAACCTTCCCGGGCGGCGGACGCTCAGCTTCTTCGTATTCTTCACCATGCTGTTCTCCGGCGGTCTGGTGCCCGCCTACATCATGTGGACAAGCTGGTTTGGCATTCGGAACACGCTGTGGGCCTACATTCTGCCCAACTTTCTGCTGGGGGCCTTTAATATCATTCTCATCCGCACCTATATGTCTACCAGCATCCCCTATGAGCTGTATGAGGCAGCCAAAATCGACGGCGCCAGCTATCCCAATATTTATATGCGAATCGCCCTTCCCCTGTCCAAGCCCATTCTGGTTACGGTGGGACTGTTCTCCGGCCTGGGCTATTGGAACGACTGGACCAACGCCCAGTATTATATCTCCGATTCGCGCATGCTCAGCGTGCAGGCGCTGCTGAACAGAATGGTCCAGGACATTCAGGCGCTGCTGGCGAATTCCTCGGCAAACTCCGGCTCGCTGATGCAGACGCCCCAGGTTTCCATCCGCATGGCCATTGCCTTTGTCGCCATGATTCCCATTTTAATTCTCTATCCCTTCCTGCAAAAATACTTTGCCGATGGAATTATGCTGGGAGCCGTCAAGGGCTGATTACCGGCTGCCATAGCGCTTGCGAAACTGGCTGGGACTCATGCCGGTCTTTTCGTGAAACAGCTGAGAAAAATAGCTGTAATTGTCATACCCCACTCTTTGGGCAATTTCGCCAACCGGCAGCCCCGGCTGGCACAGCAGCTTCTTCGCCTCTAAAATACGCTGCTCCAGCAAATAGCTTCCCAGTGTTTGGCCTGTCTCTTTTTTAAAGAGGCGGGCCAAATAATCTGGGTTGAGAAAAAAGCCCTTTGCCACGTTAGCCCGGTTGATCTCTTCGCTCAGATGCTCCTGGATATACGTTTTCACCCGTCCCACCACGGTGTCTCCCTGGGCGGCAAAGTGCATTTGCTCCTCGCCCCGCCAAAGCAGATAGCTTAAATACGACTGAAACCGGTCCACAGAATCCAGCGCCCAGGACGGGAACCGGCCGTTGTCCTCGCTGTTAAACAGTGTGTGCGCGTTAATTCCCCTTCGGTCCAGCTCGGAAAAAACCATTTGCTGCACGTCTGTTAAAAAGGCTTGCAGCACCTGCGGCGTCAGGGAGTTCTCTGCGCTGCGCCGCTTTAAAAGAGCGGTGGCCTCCTCCATAATTCTCTCTGTCTGCCCCACCGCCAGCCAGTCTGCCCAGCGCTGGATTTCCCCTGGGAAATATACCGCCTGGGGCGTTTGATACAGCGCCGCGTCCACCAGGGGCTGCGCCCGCAAAACATCCTGGGCGTCCACCTCCAAAAGCCGGCTGTAAGCGGCTCGGGTTTTCGCCAGGGAAATCCCGTAGAACACATACCCGTTCACCTTGACATGAAACAGCTTCTCCGCCTGTCCATGCAGCAGCCGCAGCGCCTTTTCAAAGAGAGTCCGGGACCGCTCCCCTTCCTCCAGGAGAACCAGCGTCCAGTTTCCGTCCTTTTCCGGAATCAAGGCCTCCAGGCTCAGCCCCTGCTCCTCCAACAGATCCTCCGCCACATTGTGAAACCCATACGCCTTCCACTGGGGAAGCGCCTGAGGCTCTTTGTCCATCACCCGAACCCGGCAAAGAGAAAACCGGTCCCCCTCCCCATAGGCAATCCCGTTTTCTCCGCCGCGGGTCAGCACCTCGGCCAGAGGCGTCACCGAGGAGAGCAGGTTGGTCCAAAACGCGGCCCTGTTTTCTCTCTGACCCTTCAGCCAATACTCGCCCATCTGCTGATAGGCCGTTACATGGCGATTTTTTCGAACCTCCTCCACAGCGGCGGCCAGGTGGGTCTCCAGCTCCTCATAGGCAATCGGCTTGAGATAGTAATAAAAGCTGCGCATTTCCACCGCTTTTTTCGCGTAGTCAAAATTGGCGTAGCTTGTACAAAACATGGTGACAACCTGCATGTCCTGCCGGCGCAGCCATTCCAAAAGCTCCAAGCCGCTTTCTCCCGGCATCTCAATATCTGTCAAAAGGAGATCCACCTGCTCCTCCCGCAAAATGGTCTTTGCCTCCGCCACGCTCTCCGCCGTGAACACCTGTTCAATCCCCAGACGCTGAAAGTCAATTCCCGCCAGCATTCCCTCCAAAATATCCCGCTCGTCATCCACCAAAAGAATTGTCATTTGTCTCTCCTCCTAACCCAGCTCATTTTCAGATTCTATTTTATGGGATTCTGTTTAGTATAGATGATGGAAAGGGAAAAAATCAAGGTATGGCAAAATCAGGTAGGAATTTCCAAAAAAAGAGTCTGGAAAGTGACAATGCCCCTTTTGGAAACAGCTTCCCCGCTGTTTTTCCTTGGCCCGGGGCAAGGCTTTTTCCGGCGGGAGAAAAGTCCCCAGCCAGTATACACGCCTGAAAAAAAGGGGTATAATAGGCCCAGCACCCTGAGAGGAGGAGCGATCACAATGAAATTGGGGTTTAAAATGAAGCTGCATCCCGGCATGGCGGAGGAATACAAGCGCCGTCACGACGCTCTCTGGCCGGAAATGAAGGACATGATCCATCAATACGGCGGCAGCGATTACAGCATTTTTTTGGACGAGGAAACCTCCACCCTGTTTGCCGTACTCCGCGTGGAGGACCGGCAGCGCTGGGACGAAAGCTCCCGCACGGCAATCTGCCGCAAATGGTGGGACTATATGGCCGATATTATGGAGGTAAACCCAGATAACAGTCCTCAGTCCACAGACCTGCGGCTGATGTTTCATCTTCCATAAGGCGAAAAAAGCTCTCCAGACGGGTTGTCTGGAGAGCTTTTGTTATCCCATGGTTTCGGAAAACAGACGCTCCACCTCATCCCGCGTGGGAATGGAGGACTGGGCGCCCCGCCGCCCCACGGTCAAAGCCGCGGCGGCATTGGCATAGCGAAGGGCGTCCTCCAGCTCCGGCAGGGAGTAGCCCCCCTGCCATCTGGCCAGAAACGCCGCCGTAAAACAGTCTCCGGCAGAGGTGGAGTCCACCGCCTTGACAGGATAGGCAGGCGCCAGGCAGAAGCCCTCCTCCGTTACGGCCATGGCGCCCCGGCTGCCCAAGGACACCAGCACCGCCTTTACACCCTGATCCAGCAGCCGGCAGGCGGCTGCCTGGCACTCCTGGGGCGTGGCAGTAGGCAGACCGGTCAGCAGATGAAGCTCCGTCTCGTTGGGCTTTATCAGGCCGCACAGGGAAAGCAGCTCCCGAGGCAGAGGTCCCGGAGCGGGAGCGGGGTCCAGCACCACCAGCTTTCCCAAAGCCGCCGCAAGCTTTGCCCCGGCAAGCACCGCATCCAGGGGGATTTCCAGCTGCATAACCAGGCAATCCACCTGGGCAAGCAGCTCCCTGTGGGACTCCACCTGCGCCGGAGTCACCTTGCCGTTGGCCCCGGCTAAAATCACAATGGAGTTTTCCCCCGCCCGATCCACCGTGATAAAGGCCTGGCCGGTAGGCTCCTCCCGGCGGGCCACATGGGAACAGTCCACCCCGGCCCGCTCCAGGCTTTCCAGCAGGGCGTCTCCCGGAGCGTCCCTGCCCACAGCCCCTGCCATCCACACGGAACACCCCAGCTTGGCCAGAGCCGCCGCCTGATTCGCGCCCTTTCCGCCGGGATTGAGGGTGATGCCCGTGGCGGGAATTGTCTCCCCAGGCTGGGGCATGCGTTCCAGCGTCAGCGACGTGTCATAATTCAAGCTGCCGATCACCACGGCTTTTTTCATGGAATCCACTCCTTGCGCCATAGATTTCTGCCTGTATCATACCACAAAACCGCCGTGGGGGAATTCGCTTTATCACAAAAGCAGGAAAAATCGATTTTTAGAACTGCAATGCTTTTGCCTTACAGCTCCACCTTGGGCAGCTGCTTGAAGCTTTCCTCCAGCTCCTCGTCACTGGGGATGTAGTCGCTCATCAGGCCGTCGTTGAACTTCTGATAGGCGGTCATGTCAAAGTAGCCCGTGCCGGTCAAGCCAAAGATAATGGTCTTTTCCTCGCCGGTTTCCTTGCACTTCAGGGCCTCGTCTATGGCCACCCGGATGGCGTGGCTGCTTTCGGGGGCGGGCAGGGTACCCTCCACCCGGGCAAACAGCTCTGCCGCCTCAAACACGCGGGTCTGCTCCACAGCCCGAGCCTCCATCAGACCGTCGGCGTACAGCTGGGAAAGCACACTGCTCATGCCGTGATACCGCAGGCCGCCGGCGTGGTTGGCTGAGGGGATGAAGTTGGAACCCAGGGTGTACATCTTGGCCAGGGGGCAAACCATGCCCGTGTCGCAGAAATCGTAGGCAAACCGGCCCCGGGTGAAGGAGGGGCAGGAAGCGGGCTCCACGGCGATGAACTGGTAATCCGCCTCGCCCCGGAGCTTCTCGCCCATGAAGGGAGAGATGAGACCGCCCAGGTTGGAGCCGCCGCCGGCGCAGCCAATGATAATGTCCGGCTTGATGCCGTACTTGTCACAGGCGGCCTTGGTCTCCAAACCGATGACAGACTGGTGCAGCAGCACCTGGTTTAAAACCGAGCCCAGCACATACCGGTATCCCGGGAGGCCCGTAGCCACCTCCACGGCTTCGCTGATGGCGCAGCCCAGGCTGCCGCTGGTGCCGGGGTGGGCCTCCAGGATCTTCCGGCCAATGGCGGTGGTTTCCGAGGGGGAAGGGGTGACGGAGGCCCCGTACACCCGCATGACCTCCCGGCGGAAGGGCTTCTGCTCGTAGCTGACCTTCACCATGTAAACCTTGCAGTCCAGCTCGAAGAAGGAGCAGGCCATGGAGAGGGCGGTCCCCCACTGTCCGGCGCCGGTTTCGGTGGTAACACCCTTCAGGCCCTGCTTCTTGGCGTAATAGGCCTGGGCAATGGCGGAGTTCAGCTTGTGAGAACCGGAGGTGTTGTTGCCCTCAAACTTGTAGTAGATCTTGGCGGGAGTGTCCAGAGCCTTCTCCAAAAACTCCGCGTGAACCAGGGGAGAGGGCCGGTACATCTTGTAAAAGTCAATAATCTCCCCGGGAATATCGAAATAGGGGGTGGTGTCGTCCAGTTCCTGGCGCACCAGCTCGTCGCAGAACACCGGCCGCAGCTCTTCAAAGGTCATGGGCTTAAGGGTAGCGGGGTTCAGCAGAGGGGCGGGCTTGTTTTTCATGTCGGCCCGCAGATTGTACCAGGCCTGGGGCAGCTCGCTTTCGTCCAGATAGATTTTGTAGGGGATCTGTGCCATGATGAACCATCCTTTCAAATTGTGGTTTTGAAGTGCGCTCAACCAACGTGAAAAACGAAAAAACGCACCTGTCCTAAAAATTTAGGACAGGTGCGTGAAACTTCGCATCTGCGGTGCCACCTAATTTCGCCCCCTGGGGGACGCGCTCCTCGCGTACAACATGATACGCTAGCTGCTGTAACGGTCAGCCTCCGTCTCACCTAACAGGAATGTCCTGCTCGGTTTGCCCTCGCGGGTCCATTCCCTCTCCGCTGTCCCGCCATGCTTTCACCATCCATGGCTCGCTTTGGAAACAGGCTTAGAAAGGTACTCGTCCCGGTCCTCGGTTTCAAGTTGATTGATTGCTGTTACTATATCACTGGAATTCCCATTTGTCAAGCGCTATTTTGTAAAGTTTTTCAGAGGCGCCCTAAACAGCCCGGCCCATTACCGGATAAAATTGGTCCGCTGGAACTCCTCCCGCTCTGGCACACCGAAGCGCTCCTTGCCCAAGGCGATGGACTTCATCAAAAAGGCCATGTTCCGGGCCAGGGTACGCATGGTTTGCATTCCTTCGCCGTCCTGGGCGGATTCCCCGGGAGCGGCGCCGTACACCGCGTTCCAATACTGGCCGGTGGCAATGGGCATACCGGAGATGGCGAAATATTTGTTCAGCTCGTCGTAGGTGGCGGAAACGCCGCCCCGCCGGGCCACAGCCACCGCGGCCCCCACCTTCATGGTCTTGTCAAAGAGGGTGCTGTAAAACAGCCGGTCGATAAAGGAGATCAAGCTGCCGTTGGCGGAGGCGAAGTACACAGGCGTGGCGATGACCAGGCCGTCGGCGGCCTCAAATTTAGGGGCAGTCTGGTTCACCAGGTCGTCAAAGACGCACCTGCCCTTTTTCTTGCAGGAAAGACACGCGATGCAGCCCCGAATGTCCTGGGTTCCCAACTGCACTGTCTCCGCTTGAATGCCCTCCTCCTGAAAGATCCTTTCCATCTCCGCCAGGGCGATGGAGGTGTTGCCGTTTTTCCGAGGACTGCCGTTAATCATCAAAACCTTCATAGCTGTTCCCTCTTTCCAAAAAATAAAATGCGCGGACGCTTTTCAGGTACTATTATACCGATTTTTTCCGCCTTTGAGAAGGCCTCACAAAAAAGAGACCGCCGCCAGACGCGGCAGTCTCTCCTTTTCTTGAACTCAGCGGTCCCGCCTGACCAGACGGACTCGCACCATGCTGGGATGCTGCCCCAGCTTTATATGGAATTCGTCGCCGTTCAAGCGGCGTCCGGGAACCCACTCCCCGTTTTCATAGCGGCCCTCTGTGATGGAAACCAGTCCCACCTGGCCGGGATCGTTGTTCTTCACCAGAGGCGTCACCTCGATGTTCATGCCGCAGATGAGAAACTCGTCCTTCTCCAACTGGATGACCAGACCGCCGCCCTTGGGAGACTCTCCCCGGTGGGGCAGGTATTTGATTTGCAGGTTGTATCCCTCAAAGGGGAGCAGCGCGCCCGTCTGACGCTCGCACCGGGTAAAGCCCTTCATCCGGGGAGTCAGCCGGTATTTCAGCAGCAGCGGCTCCATGCTGCGCAGCAGAGCGTAGCTCTCCGCCAGATACTCCCCCGCCCGGTAATGGTCGAAGGCCTCGATCATAATGTTCAGCTCGTCCATCAGCTCCGCGGAAATGTGGACTTTTTCCCCCACGCCCACGCTTTCAATGGCGAAGGGCGAGAAGCCCAAGGCTCCATAGCTGCCCATTGCCGCAAACACGTTGGAGGCCGAATCCATAGAGGGACGGGCCTCTGGGATAAACAGAGGATTTTCGTGGGCGGTGTACTCCCGGCACACCGCCTCCAGGTCTGTCACATAGATGTCCGGCGAGAACAGATCGATGGAGGGCGCCAAGGCCTTCCACTGCTCCACGCACCGGGCAATGGGACCTCCGCAGGGATAGGTGCCAGGGACCCAGGGGTACTGCTCCAGCCAGGCGTTCACATACAGGGGAATGGGATACTCCCTTTTGCCGGCGGCGGCAATTTTCTCCGTGGCCTTGGCGTAGTGGTACACCATGAATTTCTCGGGAGCGTCCTCCCCAAAGGCCTGGTCCCAGGTGCCGGAAACGCCGGTCAAATCCGTCATTTCCTGGGGGATCTCCCGCTGATAGGCCTCCTCTGCCTGAGGGCTGAAGTCCCGGCAGTCTCCCAGCAGGCCCATTTCATTTTCCACCTGGACCATCACCACGGTCCGCTCCAGGTCCGTATCCCGCAGGTGGGCCATCAGTGCGGCAAAGGCGGCGGCGTCACGGTCCACACCGGCCCGGCACAGAGGGGAAATGGCGTCCACCTCCCGGCCTTGGCGGGTTCGCATGGCGAAATAGGTCTCACGGTCCTCCTTCATCCAGGCAGGGATATAGGTGCTGTTTCCGTTTTTCCACAGGCCAAACCACAGCAGCACCAGCTTTACTCCCTCCCTCCGGGCCTGAGCGATCAGGCCGTCGGGCAGGGTGAAATCGAACTCGCCGGGGGCTGGCTCTAAAAACTCCCAGCAAACCGGCACAATCAGGCAGTTTAAGTGCAGGCCGCGCACATTGGGCCACACCTGCTCCTCCATATAGGTCAGGCTGGAGGCGCTGGAGTTGTGGGCTTCGCCGGCAAACAGCAGCGTGGGCTTTCCGTCCACCAAGAGGACAGGCCGGCCTTCATCTTTTGACAGGGCGGGAAGGTTCATGGTAACTCCTCCTTCATGGGTTTCTGGTTTTATAATACTCTATTTTTTCTCCCCAAAGCACCGGGGCCTCAGCGATTCTGAGCGCCGCGGCGTTACATAAAACATAGAACAACAAACTGTGCGGCGAAGGGGAACGTTTCCCCTTGCGTTTATCCCTTTACAGCGCCAATGGAAATGCCCTTGACGAAATACTTCTGCAGGAAGGGATAGATAATCATCACAGGCAGCACGCCCATAACGGTAATCGCCATGCGCACCGAGGTGGAGGGCAGGTTGGCCGTGGAGATGTTGCCGCCGGAGGCAGCGTTTTTGGTCAGGGCGTCCAGGCTGCGCTGCAGGTTCATCAGCAGCACCTGAATGCTGTACAGGTTGGTGTTGTTGATGTAGTACAGACCGTTCTGCCAGTCGTTCCAATAGGCCAGGCCAACCAGCAGGGCCAGAGTGGCCAGAATAGGCGTGGCCATAGGCAGGACAATGCTGCGGAGAATTTTAAACTCGCTGGCGCCGTCAATCCGGGCGGCCTCAATCACCGCGTCGGGAATATTGGCATTGAGGTAGGTCCGCATCATAATCACGTTAAAGCCGCCCATCAGCAGGTTGGGAATCAGCAGGGCAAACAGGGTGTCGCGGATATGGAAGGTCTGGGTCCACATGATGTAGGAGGGTACCAGGCCGCCGGAAAACAGCATGGTAAAGAACAGAATAAACGCAAACACGTTGCGGATGGGCAGGTCCCGCCGGGACAGAGGATAGGCGTACAGGGTGGTCAGCGTCAGGTTGACCAGCGTGCCTGCCACAGTGATTAAAATCGAAATGCCATAGGCCCGGAAAATCGAGGTGGAGCTGGTAAACAGGTATTCATAGGCCTCCGCGCTGAACACCCGGGGGAAGAACGAATAGCCGTATTCCGTCAAGGCTTTGTCGTCCGTAAAGGAAGAGGAAAGCAGCAGCAGGAAAGGAGCCAAACTGCAAACGGCGATGACAATCATGACAATGTGGGCAAAGATCTGAAAGCCCTTATTTTTTTCAACCATGTTTCTTTCCTCCTTTTCAGAACAGAGAGCTCTCGCTGTCCAGCTTGCGGACAATGAAGTTGGCCGACAGCACCAGGATAAAGCCCACAACAGACTGATACACGCCGGCGGCGGAGGACATGCCGATGTTGCTGGTCTGCATCAGGCCCCGGTACACATAGGTGTCAATGGTCTGGGTGGTGCTGATAATGGTGCCGGAGTTCATGGTCACCTGATAGAACAGGCCAAAATCGGACCGGAAGATGTTGCCCAGGCTCATCAGCGTCAGGATGATAATGGTGGACTTCAGGCAGGGCAGAGTCACGTTCCACACCTGCTGCCAGCGGTTGGCGCCATCCACCACGGCGGCCTCGTACAAGCTGCGGTCAATGCCGCAGATGGTGGCGTAGTAGAGAATACAGTTGTAGCCAATGGATTTCCAGATGTACACAATGGTCAGGATGACCGGCCAATACTGAGCCTCGTTGTACCAGCTGATTCCCTCCAGGCCAAACAGAGGCAGGATAGACTTGTTGATAAAGCCGTTGCCGTCGCTTAAAAAGGCAAATACCAAATAGCTGACCACCACCATGGAAATCAGATAGGGGATCAGGATCAGGGTTTGATAAAGCTGCTTGGCGGCCTGGGCCCGCACCTCGTTCAAAATGATGGCCACAGCGATAGCCAGCACCGTGCCTAAAACGATAAACACCAGGTTGTATCCAATGGTGTTCCGGGTCATAATCCAAGCCTCCTGGTTTTTGAACAGGTACTCAAAGTTGCTCAGGCCAATCCAGGGGCTGCCGTAGATACCATCCCGCAGGTTATACTGCTTAAAGGCCACCACAATGCCCGTCATGGGGATGTAGTTGTTGATAATCAGATAGGCCAGGCCGGGGATAAACATGATATACAGAGGCCAGTATTTCTTTACGACCTTGACGGCTTTTTGCATAAAGCTTTCCTCCTCGCGCTTTTTTATAGAAAAAGCGGGCCGGGATTGCCGCGGCCCGCTCTCTCAAGTATCGATTTAGCCGTTCTCTGCCAGGTAAGCGTCCAGCTGAGACTGGCACTCGTTCACGATGTCGTCCACACCGGCGCTCTTCAGCGCGGAGATAAACTCGGGAATCGCCTCATCGGGATTCAGCTCGCCCCAGCGGAGAGCGTTGTTATACTGGGTAACAACGTTGCCGCAGGCGGTGATTTGGTTCATCACAGGAGTCTGGTCGAACACAAAGCCCAAAGCGGGGCTTTCATGAGCCGCGTCACAGAATGCCTGCAGCTGGTCCCACTGATCCTCCTCGCCGCCTTCCCAAACGGGAGTGATGCGGCAGTTGGGCCATGCCCAGTCGAGGCTTTCGTAACCAGTGCTGCCAGAGGTCTCTACGCCCTCGGGAGCCTTAATCATGGTCTGCTCCTCGTTGGCCCATTCCCAATGACGGCCTTCCACACCGTTAATCAGAGTGTTGGACAGCTCGGCGTCGCTGTACATCATATTCAGCAGCTGCATAGCCTTCTCGGCGTTCTCGCACACAGTGGGAATCACCCACAGGTCGCCGATAATCTGGTTGGTGTAGGTATAGGGCTCGTTGAGCTGAACCAGGTCGCAGTCGATGCCCCAGGCCTTTTTGATTTCCAGCTCCTTGCCGGGCTTGATGTTCTCATAGTCGGCAAAGCCCACGGACGCCATCAGGTTGTTGTCAGTGGTAGTGGTGGCGTCGGGCATAATCAAGCCCTCCTGGTTCCACTGGTACATCCGTTCGCAGAATTCCTTATAGCCTTCGGTTTCATAGAGGCACACAACCTCTGTGCTGTCCTGGAACACGTCTTCCAGAACGGCCAGGTTGTTGGGAACCGTCAAGGCGTCATAGGTAAGCACTTCCTGCATGCCGCCCTGGGACCAGGAAGGAACCAGCGGATACAGGTCGGGATAGGTATCACGGACCTGCACCAGCACGTCGTGAACATCCTCCCAGGTGGTGATGGACTCGGGGTCGATGCCCAGCTCATCCAGAATGTCGCTGCGCATGGCGAAGCCGGCGGACCGGGCGGTATCCTTCAGGTCGGGCGTGCCGTACTGCTCGCCGTTTACAGCGCCAACCTTCATGTAGCTCTCAGGGACGACTTCCAGAATGTCCTGGCCGTATTCGCTGAGCAGGTCATCGATGGGCTGCACATAGCCGTTGGTCACCATGGAGGACAGACCGGGAGAATAAGAGTGGGTCTGCAGCAGATCCAGCTTTTCGCCGGAGGTAAGTGCCAGATTCAGGGTTTCGTAGTCGAAGCTGCGGGTCAGCTCGATTTCCACGCCAATGGTGTCCCGGGTCAGCTCGTTGACGGCGTCGGCCACAGCGTTCATCTCGTTGGTGTCGGGAGCCGCGTTGGTAAAGCCCCAAACCTTCAGGGTGACAACCTCGCCGGGATCGGCGGTTTCGCCAGTTTCCGAGGTTTCCGTGGTGGAGCTGCTGCCCTCCGCGGCGCTGCTGTCCGCAGAGCCAGAGCTTGTTGAAGAGTCCCCGTTTCCGCCGCAGGCGGTCAGAGTGCCGGTCACCATCAGCGCTGCCAGCAGAGCCGCGGCGGCCTTCTTCCATGATTTCGTCACTTTCATCTGCTCCTTTCGTCCTTCCTTTGTGGAAGTTGTGACTATATTATAGGGTCATCCTGGGCATTTTTCTATCAATTTTCCAAAGGGCGATGTTGAGAATCCGACTAATTTACAAATTTGCAAAAAACAATTGTTGAAAACCCGACTTTTACTGTTAATTTTCCGACTTCCTTTACAACATCAACAAGTTATGCTATACTTTTTTCCTGAAAGGAGGCAGCGGAATGTGGATTTTTCACAAATCCCGGGCAGTCCCTTTTCGCAAGGCTGCAACATTGACCCTGGCCATGGTGGTCATCCCCCTCTTTGTGGCGGTTCTTCTGTTTGACACCTACACCGTGCGCCAGCACCGGGAGACCCTTCGCACAGGCCGTTTAAGCACCTTGCAGGTGTATCTGGCCCAGTGGGAGGACACCATCCAGGTGCTGGAGGAATTTCTGAACGTGACGGTTGCCAACGACACCCAGTTTGCCGAGGTGATCTACTCCAACACGAAAACAGAAGCCTACATTGCCTCTCGCTTTTTTGACTATCAAAGCCGGACCCTGCTGCGCTCTCGAGAGCTTGCGGGGGCCTTTGCCCTGTACTCTCAGTCCCAGGACCTGTACCGGCCTGTTTATGACACCACCTACCCGCAGGACGATCTGATGGTTCTGCGCCAGGCGGTGATGGACGCCGCCAACCGAAAGGAGTTTTCCCTTCAGTGGGAAACGCTGGCCTTTTCCGACAGAACGGTGCTGCTTCTAACCTATAATTACCAGCAAACAGCTGTTGCCGCCATGGTGGACCCCTCTCTGCTAAGCTATACCGGCATGGAGGAGGACAGCCGGATCTTTTTTGCCCAGCCGGACGGCGCCGCTTATTGCCCGCAGGCTGCCTTTGGCGGGGAGCTGCTCCCCGCCCCTGACCCTCAGGAGGGTCAGACTCTGTTTCACACGGAGGACGGCTCTGCCTGGGAGATCACCACCCTGGAGCTGTCCCGGGACATGGGCTTTCTCTGCTATGCCAGCCCCACAAAAAGCTTTTTGGGCCAGCTGAGCGCCATGCAGCAGATTCTTCTTTTAATCACGCTGGTGCTGCTTGCCTGTATTCCCCTGTGCTGGCTTACCCTGCGCCGTCTGCTGCTGGAACCGGTGGGAACTCTCACCCGCACCATGCGGGCCATTCAGGGCGGCGACACCACCATTCGAGTACCCCAGAAGTCTAAAATTCAAGAGGTCAACCAGATCTCGCAAACCGTCAACACCATGCTGGACACCATCCAGCAGCAAAAAATTGACGCCTATGAGCAGCAGCTGGCTAATCAGCACGCCAAGCTGCAATATCTGCACCTGCAGATCCGGCCTCACTTCTTTTTAAACTGCCTGAATCTGCTGTATTCCCTTGCGGGCGAGGAAAAATATCAGGCCATTCAGGACGCCATTCTGGACCTTTCCACCTATCTTCGCAGCATCTTTCAGGACAGCGCCAAGCTGGTCCCCCTGAAGGCGGAGCTGGCCTCTGTGGAAAGCTATGTGCGCATTCAGGGGGCGGGCACCCAGCTGCCTCCCCAGCTGAAACTGAGCATTGACGCGGACACGCTGAAAATTCCCGTGCCTACACTGTCTCTGCTCACCTTTGTGGAAAACTCCCTGAAGCATTCCTGCCGGCAGGATTCTCCCCTGGAGATCCGAATTCGATGCGGCTGCCTGCCCGGCGAGGACAACAGCTATCTCTATGTATCCATCAGCGACAACGGCGGCGGCTTCTCTCCCCAGGACCTGGAAAAGCTGAACGGTCCCTTGGAGAGCATTTATACCCAAAATCATGTGGGCATTTCCAACATCCGCCACCGGCTGCAGCTGCTCTATGAAGGACAGGCTACCCTCTCCTTCCGGAACTTAACGGATGGAGCCTGCGTGGAGCTGTTTCTTCCCACCAATCCAGAAAGGACGGGGAACATACCGGAATGACTGTTCTACTTGTTGACGATCAAATCCGCGTTTTAAGCGGTCTTATTTCCGGGCTGGACTGGGACACCCTGGGAGTCACCTCCATCCGCACCGCCAGCAGCGCCGCCAAGGCCAAGGAAATTCTTTCTCAGGAGCCGGTGGACATCCTGCTGTGCGACATTGAAATGCCCGGGGAAAACGGCCTTTCCCTGCTGCGCTGGGCCAGAAACAAGGGCATGGATTTTGTCTGCGTGTTTCTCACCTCTCACGCCGACTTTCTCTATGCCAAGGAGGCCATTCAGCTGGGCTGCTTTGACTACATCCTGCAGCCGGCCCGCTATGACGAGATTCAGGCCACGGTGGCCCGGGCCATCGCCCGGGTGAAAGACACCAGCGCCGACAAGGAGCTGCGCCATTACGGGGTGATCGCTAAAAACCAGGAGGCCGCCCTGTTTCAAAACCTGTTCAGCGATTGGATTGCCGGGCGGCCTCTGTCCATTCACGCCTTGCAGGAGGTGCTGGGCAAGCTGGGAAGGCACCTTCTGCCAGAGAGCCAGTGCTTTGCGGCGTGGGGTCATTTGCTCCGCTGGCACGCCGAGCCCTGGCCCACCCAGGAGTGGGTGTACGCCATGAACAACATGATGGCCGAGCTGTATGAAAAAGCGCAATTCGGCATTCTGCCCTTTTCCATTGACCGCACCTCTCTGGGCTGGTTCATCTACGCTCCCCAGGGGAAATTTCCCCACCTCGAAGAAGCGCTGCGTTTGCTGAACCAGGCCTATCTGGCCATCTCTCAGCACCTGCCCTGCGAGATCGCCTTTTACGTCACCCCGGTGGTGCCTTTGAAGGAGCTGAACGGTCAGGCCTCTCTCCTGCTGGACGCCAAGCAGAACAACGTGCTGCGGGAAAGGGGTATCTTCCGCCCCACTCACCGCTCGGACCGGCTCCATGTGGAAAAGCTTTTGGACACGGTGCAGCTGCGCCGGTGGGAAAGCCTGCTGTCTCAGGGACTGGGCGACGGGGTGGAGGAAGAGGCCCTGGGCTATTTGGACTCCCTGGTGAACTCGGGGGACATGGACCAGCGCGTTCTGCGAAACTTTTGGGTACAGTTTCAGCAGGTGGGCCTCAACGCCGCCCGGACTCTGGAGCTGGAATCCCCCGGGCTTCTGGCCGCCATCGAGCAGGGGGACAGCGCCTCCTCCCTGCCGGAAATTCAAGCCGCTCTCAAGGCCCTGACAGCCTGCTTCCCCAGAAAGGAGACCTTTGCGGGAAACGAAAAAAAGCTGGTGGAGCAGGTTCGCAAATATGTGGAGGACAATCTGGACCAAACCCTGAACGTCAACGACGTGGCCACCGCCCTGTATATGAACGCGGACTATCTTTCCCGGGTGTTCAAAACAGAGGTGGGCATTCCCCTGAAGGAATACATCACCCAGCGAAAGATGGAATCGGCCCGGCTGCTGCTGACTACCACCAGCCTGCCCGTCAGTGTGATTGCCTCTAAGCTGGGGTACGACAATTTCTCCTATTTCTCTCAGGTCTACCGCCGGTGTACCGGAGTCTCTCCCAGCGACGAGCGGAAAAAGAAGTGACCTGCCGGCTTCGCGCGAAAAAAAGGCCTTGGCTTCCCTGAGAAGCCAAGGCCTTTTCCTTTGTGTTTTTTTCGAGAGCCCCTTTTAAATCAGCTTGGCGCTGATGGCGGCTTGAGGCTCTGGGAAGGCGGAGTTGGAGGCAGCCTCCACTGTAAAGCCCTCCTGGGTAAAGCGGAAGTTCAGCTTTTTTGTAAAGCAGGTCTGCGTCCAGCGGCAGACAATCTGGAAGGTGTCCTCCGCCAGCCAGGAGCCGCTGGTTACCAGCATTTGGACCTGGTCCTCGGGCCGCTTGACCAGGTTGGTGAACCGCCCGCCATAGGTGGCCACCCGCACCGGCACCTGCTCCCCTTCGGGGGTGGTGATATTCCACACGCAGCCGTAGTTGTCAAAGTCGAAGGAGCAGGACGCCGCCTCCAGCACGGTGGCGCCGCCCATAAAGCTGACCACCTCGGGGGTGAGCCGGCCCTGGGTGATTTGATACCGCTTGCCGGTGATCTCCGGAATCATGGGGCTATAAGGCTTGTAGGCGGGATTGGGGGTGTTCAGAGTGCGAAGCTTGCGCTGCAGGTCATCCTGGGCCTTCTCATCCTGAGAGACGGGAGCGCTGTCCACCTTGGCCAGATAGTTCCAGGTGATGTCCAGGGTGTTCTGCGCCCAGTGGGCGCCCACCGCCGTCTCATTGATGGCGATAATCATATCCTGCTCTGGGCAGACAATGGTAAACTGCCCCATGGCGCCGTCGGCCCGGTACACGCCCTTGGGCTTGCACATCCAGATCTGGAACCCATAGCCCAGGAAGTTGTCAAAGGCTTCGGGATTGTTGATGGACTCAGTGGCGGACTCGTTCTGAAGGGAGGTGGCCAGCTTTACATAGTCCTCGGCCAAAATCCGCTCGCCCTCCCACACGCCGCCGTCGGCGTACAGCTTCATCAGGCGCAGGTTGTCCTCCAGGGTGGACAGCAGACCGCCGCCGCCGGTCTCCATGCCGTCGGCCATGCAGTACCAGCGCAGGTTGTCGGGATTGATGCCGATTTTCAAAAACAGGTTCTCCGTCAAAAACTCCTGGAGGCCCTTGCCGGTCTTTTTCCGCACAATGGCGCCCAGCATGGTAGAGCCGGTGGAGTTGTACATAAAGGTGGTGCCGGGCTTGTGATTGACGGGGATGTGCAGGAAATCCCGAATCCAGTGCTCGGAGTTCCTGGGCATTTCATCCATGCCGCAGCCCATGCAAAGCACGTCCCGCACCGTCAGCTTCTTCAGGTTTTCGCTGGGATTCTCCGGGGATTCCTCCGGGAAAATGTCAATCACCCGCTCGTCCAGCTTCAAAATGCCTTGGGTATAAGCAATACCCACAGCGGTGGCGGCGTAGGTTTTGGTGTGGGACTGGAGGCCGTGGCGCAGGTTGGGGCCATAAGGCGCCCACCAGCCCTCGGCGCAGACCTTGCCGTGGCGCATAATCATCAGGCCGTGCATTTCGGTGGTGCTGTGCTCCAGGTCCTCAATGTAGCGGAGAATGTCCTGGCTGTTCAGTCCCACCGATTCCGGCGTGGCCCGTTCAAATTCTTTTCTCATTGGGATAGCGCTCCTTTCCATTTTCGCGTTCGCGTCTTTATTATATCACAAGCTGGTAAAAAGTGGTTCAGTTTAAAATGCCCTTGAAGGAGATCATTTTCTGCTGGGTCATTTCCTCCAGGGTGGACACCGCGCCCTCACGGCCCACGCCGGAATACTTGTACCCGCCAAAGGGCTGGTGGGCCAGCCGGTAATTGCCCGTGCCGTTGATCACGCAGGCCCCCGCCTGAATCCCGTTGGCCACCTTCATGGCGGTCTGCATGTTGGAGGTAATCACGCCGGAGGACAGGCCGAAGATGGTGTTGTTGGCAATTTCCAGGGCCTCCTCCAGTGTGTCAAAGGGAATGACCGGCCACACCGGGCCAAAGACCTCCATATCCCGGGCGATGTCCATTTCCGGGGTGACCTCGATCACCGTGGGCTCCACAAAGGCGCCGCTGCGCTTGCCGCCGCAAAGGAGTTTTCCGCCCTCCTCGCACATCACCCGGGCGATTTTTTCTACCGTTTCCTCCCGGGTGAGCAGCTGGCAGTAGGTCTCCAAAATGGCAAGCCGCTGGTGCAGGGGAATGGCGTTCCACTCCTTCTGCCCCTCCACAGCCAGGCCAATGGCCCGGTCCAGATCCTCCAGCGTGGCCTCCGGCACGGTGTCAATCACCTGACCAGTGGCCGGATTGACCACCTGAGAGGTCTTTCCGTTGGAAGCGTCCACATGCTTGCCGCCTATGATCATTTGCATGATGATTCCTCCTTTGCGTCAGTTGAGAGCGCTGAGATATTCCCGGTCCGCCAGAATGGTGGTGAAGTTATCGCCGGTATAGGCGTACTCCCGCTCCACAATGTAGGCCTTGGCCCCCTGGGCGTCGGCCGCTTTTTTCAGCTCTGGCATGTTGATAAGACCGTCTCCCAGCTTGCAGTTGATTTTCTGCCGCTCCTCAAATTTCTCCTTCAGCTCCGGTGTCAGAATGGGCCGGCCGTCGGCGTCCCGAGGCACGCTGCCAAACAGCTTCTTCATATCGTCCTCCGGCCCCAGCACCCGGGAGGTCTCCTTGACGTGGATCAGGTCAAACCGGCCCCCGTGAGCGGTGACAAACTCCGCCGCGTTCACGCCGGCCCGCCAGGCCCAGGCCGCGTCCAGCTCAAAGGTGACCAGCTCCGGGTCGGTGTTGTTCAGAAAAATGTCGATCACCGTTTCATCGCCGTAACGGTCAAAGTCGTTGTTGTGGTTGTGGTATCCATAGCGAAGGCCGGCGGCCTTGGCCTTTTTCCCCAGCTGGTTTAAAAGCTCCGCCTTCTCATAGGCCTCCTCCCGAGAGGAGACATGCAGCCCCGGGCAGACAATGTACTTGGCTCCGGTGCCTGGCAGGTATTCCAGCATTTTGTCCGTGTCCTCTATGTCCACATGGGCGCTGATGGCGGTAAGCCCATACTCCGCCAAAACCTGCTTCAGCTGTTCCGGCGTGTAGCGGTCATAGGGGCCGCGAAACAGCTCCAGCCCTGTATAGCCGGCCCGCCGGGCCATGTCCAAATAGCCCAGAAAGTCCCGCTGAATTTCCCCCACAAAGGACGCCGTAATCAGATAGATATCTTTCAAGCCTGTTCCTCCTTTTTTAGCAGGCGGGCTGTCCGTTCCATCACCTCAAAGCACATCTGGGAGTTGTGGAAGGGGCATTTGCCGCCGTTAAGCTTGTCAAAGCCGTGCATGCCGTCCACCACATGCCAGCCCGCTTCATCCACCAGGATGTTGCTGTACCAGTCTCCATGCTCCCGGTTGACAAAGTATTTCTCAATGTAGTCCGCCTGCCGCTCGCAGGCGGTGAGAAACGCCTGGTCGCCTGTCAGCTCAAAGCCGCACAGCATGGCGGTAACAGCCTCGGCCTGCGCCCACCAAACATGGCTGGGCTCCCGCACGCCTGTTTCCAAATCGCAACCGTTGTACAGGCTGTGATAGGGATCGAAATCGTTTTCCAGCACGTTGCGAAGCACGTCGGTCATCTGGGAACGCAGCCTTTGAGTCAGGGCTTCCTCTCCCACCAGCTCCGCCACCCGCAGGATCAAATAGCTGATCTCACAGTCGTGGCCAAAGCTTTGATGGGTTCCCACGCGGGCGCCATCCTTGTCCACAATGGTTTTCAGATTCCGCAGCTGGGGATCGTACAGGGTGTCCGCCACCAGCTGAGCCATTTGCCGCAGCGCCTCCTTCACCCGCTCGTCGCCGGTGGACAGATACAGCTGCACATAGGCCTGGCACAAGTGATGGGGGAACATGATGGACCCCTTGGGAAAGGCGGGGGTCTTTCGATTGCCAAGATTGGCGCCTTCCACGGGCTTCCAGTCCCGGCTCATGTTGCTGTAATAGCACCCGGGGGCAAATTTCATCTTGCTCTCCAGAATGTCAAAGGTCTCCCGCGCCACTTTCAAGGCCTCCTGGTCGCCGGCGGCCCAGCCGTAAGCGGCGCAGCCCAGCACCAAAAAGGCCTCGCAGTAACTGGGCTTGGAATCGTCCAGCACCTCGCCCTGGGGAGACAGCGTGATATAGGCCCCGCCCTGCTCCTTGTCGTAAAAGTGGTCCATCAGATAGCGGAATGTATAGGCGGCCTTTTCCCGGTACAGCTCGTCGCCAAACACCCGATAGGCTGTGGAAAAAGCATAGAGCATCCGGCCGGTCAATGTCAAGCCCCTGGGCTCTGTGTTGTCAATTTTCATATCCAGGGTTACTCTGCCGTAAAAGCCGCCGTTCTCGGGGTCCACAATAAAATCGCTGGTCCAGAAGGGCAGAATCACGTCCCTCACATCGCGCTCCGCCCAGGCTCCCAGCCTTTTCAGCCTCTCTGCCACACTCACAGATAACTCCTCCTGTCAATCGAAATAGATGGTCTTGCCGGTACGGGCAGACTCGTAAATGGCGTCCAGCACCTTGGTGACTGTCAGGGCCTGCTCCGGCGTGACAAACAGCTCGCCCTCCCCATACAGGGCGTCCACCCAAATCTTCGCCTCGGCCTCATCAGGCATCACCATGGGATTGCGGTCAATGGTGTTGGGCCTGGCCACGCGAAAGCCCCGGGTGGCGATTTTGGTATCCACCTTGCGGTTTGCCACCACATGGTTGGCCACCACGCCGTTGTTGGCGTCGATGCCGCCCTTGGTGCCGCACAGCCGGACCATTCCCTCCACGGGGATGATATTCATGGCCCAAGAGCACCGGATGTTGATCAGCGCCCCGTTTTTCATCCGCACAAAACCAAAGGCGGAATCCTCCAGCTCATACTTTTTGGGGTCCCAGTTGCCAAAATCGTTGCCCATCTCGTCCACCGTAGCCACTGGGCCGATTTTGTCAAAGGTGGCGCCTGTAACGCTTGCCACCTCATAGTTGTTCATCATCCACAGAGTCAGGTCCAGGGCATGGGTGGCCATGTCAATCAACGGTCCGCCGCCCTGCTCCGCCTTATTGGTAAACACGCCCCAGGTGGGGATGCCCCGCCGCCGCCAGGCGGTGGCTTCGGCGTAATAGATCTCGCCCAGCGCGCCGGTATCCACATAGGCCTTCATCGCCTTGTTGTTGTCCATGTGCCGGTACTGATAGCCAATGGTCAGCAGCTTCCCTGTACGCAGGTGGGTTTCATACATTTTCAGCGCGTCCGCGTAGGTGGCGGCCATGGGCTTTTCGCAGATCACATGCTTGCCGGCCTCCATCGCGGCCACGGAAATCTCACAGTGCTTCACATTGGGCGTAAGCACATGGACAGCGTAGATGTCCGGGTCCTTCAGCAGCTCCCGGTAATCGGTGAACACCTTGGCGCCCTCGCAGCCATATTGCTCCCTGGCGGCCTCGGCCCGCTCGGGGATAATGTCGCAGAAGGCGTACATGTCAATGCGGTCCCGCTGGGTAGCCATGCCGGGAA
The DNA here is from genome assembly GCA_905215055.1 of uncultured bacterium. GTDB lineage: Bacteria > Bacillota > Clostridia > Oscillospirales > Acutalibacteraceae > Acutalibacter. The sequence goes on along the minus strand of CAJMOH010000012.1, from coordinate 6,301 downwards.
AATGCTTGTCGTTGGCAATTCCACCGCAGCCGATAAAACCTATTTTCAATTTTTCCATACTCAAAACCTCTCCTTTGCATTTGGACACTCTGCCCAGTTTTTATAGAATCCTTTTCCACTTTATCATAGCGGATGCTGTCTTTGGATTCATTAAAAAAAGAGCGCTTTTGTTTTAAAAAACATGCACACCCCCAGACAACCCCTTTCGTACAAAAAGGCGGAAAAACTCCGCCTTTTTGCATCGATCTATGATTCATGAAGCTACCCCAGCCAAAAAAGGCCGGCGCCCTAAGGCGCCAGCCTTTTTTCTCTCCAATCACGCCGCTTCCTGAGAAGAAAGCCTTCTCCCGCTTGCCCGCCGCTCCCGGCCCTGCGGATGGACAGGCCGCCTAAGAAAGCACATCCCAGGGGGTAAGCATCCCCAGCAGCGGCTCTCCGGGGGAACCGTGCTCGGTGACAAAAACCACGGAAACCCGCTTGTTTTTTCCCCGCACCCGCTCGAAGATCCGCCGGACGGAAAGATAGGTGGCGTTCCTGGCTACAAATTCGTAATTTTCCATGTGAGAGGCAATATCCAGGTGCTTTCCCAGCTGGGCCACGGTGGTGTCCGCCTGAATTCCCTTGCCGCCGCTTTGCAGAATGTACTGGAACACGGTGCCTACACTGAACACGCCTCGAAACTGCCCGTTCTCCATAACGGGAATGTGGGAGTAGCCGTTTTTGTCCATCACTTCCATCAGCCGCAGCACCCGCTGGTGCATGTGGGCCTTCATCACCTGATCTCCCTTTGTGGCAAACTCCAGGGCCAGAGGCGGGCGCCGGACAAACTCCAGCACCTCCTCCATAGCTGCCACCACGGGGGCGGAAGGCTCCACAATGGGCTCCCCGTCCAGATTGGCGCTGTGGGTGAGCAGGTTGCGGATCTCCCGGCAGATTTCCAGCTTGTCCCGCACCGGCTCGCTGTCGGTGTCCTTGATAAACTCAAACACCACGCTGGAATAGTGCCGGCGGGCGTTGCGGTATTTATCCTCCAGCGCGTCCTCCAGCTGCTTGTATAGATCTAAAAACACATCGATGCGGCTCTCCTGCCGCCGGTCCTGCTCCATGCCGCCGCCTCCTTCTCACTGCACCGCTTCCCATTCCTCCCGGAGAAGGGAGAAAAGCACGCCGCTAAATCCCTACACCAGCTTTTGGGAGGAAAGCTCCTCCACCTGGCGCAAAAGAGTCTGCGCCTCCTGTGCCACCTGCCGGCACAGGCTGTCCCGGAACTGCCGCAATGCCTTGATGTCCTGAATCAGCCCGTCCCGCTCCCGCTCCAGTTCCTGAGCGGAGGGCTGCGGGGGCTTTTGGGGCGGCGCTTCCTGCTGAACCAGCCGGGAAACAGCCTCCCGCAGCTCCACCTCTAAATGGGCCTTTTCCTCCCGGAGAGTGCCGGCCTCCCGCTCCAGGGAATCCCGTTCCCTGCTCTCCTGGTCCGCGCGCACGGAAAGCTCCTCCAAAAAGCTGTCCACCTGCTGGGCCAGATACCACTTTCCCCGGGTGCGGAACTGGACCCGTTCAATCGCCTCTTTCATGTCACGCAACTTACGGTTCCTCCTTTTCTTCCAGAGCGGAAAGCAGCTCCTCCCTGGTGTACAAAGTGTTCAGGGCCTGGAACAATCCCTTGGACGAAAGGCGCTCCGGCAATCCCAACCGCCGCTGCAAGGCCCTCCGCCTGGCGGCGCTGTCCGGCTTGCCGGTCAGGCCCAGCTGGTAGAAGTCCAGCCTTGTCAAAGGCGGAGACGCCGGAGCGTCTTTCGGGGGAGCATCCTCCACCGTGGCGCCGGCCCGCTCCAGGGCCTCCCGCAGCACGGAAAGCTCCATGCCCTCTACCCCCAGCTTGCCCTCCTTGGAGGGGGCGGACTTCCGCCGTTCCTTCCCCAAAATATCGGGAATGTAGGCGTGCTTGATCCGCTCCGGCGGAATGGAGGAGGAAAGCTTGCTGCGAATGAGAAAACCCGCTCCATCGCTGTCGGTGAGAACAATCAGCCCCCGCTTTTGAGCCAGGGAACGCAGATAGGCCAGCCGCTCCTTGTCCTTGAAAATGCCAAAGCCCCTTGTCTCTATGATAACACCCTCCACCAGCGAGGAAAGCTTGATCTTGTCGTATTTACCCTCCACCACAATGGCTTCCTTCACCCGAATCATGACCGGTCCCCCTGGGCGGCCAGCAAAAGCTTCGCCACCAGCTCTTCCAAAAGGATGCGCCCGTCCAGGCGGGAGCTTTTCAGGGCCAGGTCCGCCTCCAACAGCAGGTGGACGCTCTGGTGAAGCACCTGCTGGGGCAGGCCCCGCACATTCTGCTGGGCGTTGCGCAGGCGAAAATCCCGGCCCTTGTAGTCGGCGTACTGGGCGGCGTCGCTGTAAGAATGTCCGCTCTCCAAAGCGGCCCGCACCCGCACCATGTCCAGATAGGAGGCGGCCAGGGCGCCCACAATGGCAATGGGGTCCTCCCGCTGATAAAACAGGGTATCCAGCAGGTTGTAGGCGGTCTCATACTGGCCGCTTACCAGGGCCTTTGCCAGCAAAAACACCGTGGTCTCCGTGGACTTGGCCACCAGCTCCTCCACCATGTCCCCCGTAACCGCCGGCGCGCCCTGACCCAAGGCATAGGCGCAGAGCTTTTCCACCTCGTTTTGCAGGGAGGTCAAGTCCTGGCCCGCGTAGTCCAGCAGCTTCAGGCCCGCGGCACGGTCCAAAACGCATCCGGCCTTTTCCGCCTCTCGGGCGAGAAACCGCAGCAGCTCTGTCTGGCTTCTTCTGCCGCAAAGCACCACGGCGCCCCGCTCCTCCGCCTGCTTGAGAAACTTCTTCCACTTGGAGGACCGCTTGCCGTCAAACTCCAGGGTGGGATACCAAAACACCAGGGTGGTGGTCTCTGGGCAAAGCTCCCACAGCTCGTAAAGCTTGTCCAGCTCCTGGGAGGTCTTTGTCTCCACGTCGAAATCGGCCACGGAGACACACTTTCGCTGGGCAAAAAAGGGCAGCGCCTGGGCCGCGTCTCCCACGCTGTCCAGAGAGGAGGTGTCGGTAAAGGCCTGGTTGTTAAACTCTGGAAAGGCGTCTCCCGCCGCCCGCTTTATCAGCTGGCGGGCAAGCCGGCCCACCATATATTTTTCCTCTCCCGCCACCACGAACAGGCCGGAAAGCTCCCCGGCAGCCATTCGCCTTCGCAGGCTTGTTTCGTCCATCGTGGGCATACCCCCACCTCCTTTCTCAGCTGTCCCAGCCGGCGGAAAGCTCCCCGGCAGGGGAAATGGCCACGGCCAGGCAACCCTCTTCCACCGGCAGCACCGGGCCGGCAAAGGCCCCGTCCAGGCTTGCTTCCTCTATTATACCATCGGTCTGCCAAACAGACAACGCGGAATTTACCCGGGTTTCCCCCTGGTTTGTCAGCAGCAGGCCGCAGCTTTGGGAGGCCGCCGGTTCCCACTCCACCAGGGTTTCCACCCCGTTGACCGTCAGCCGCAGGCCCTCCCACCTGGGCAGAATTTGGGCGGTGACGCCCGGCAGCGGGGAAAAGCTCTCTCCTGCCGGCAGGCAGACTGGCTCCGTATCCCCCAGGGCCAACTCCAGGTCCCGGCCCACATAGCCGTCTTGAGGAAGCACCAGGGCTTTGGCCCCATATTCCTCCAGCACCTGAACAGCCGCCTCCCGGCTTTCGGGAGTGGAAACCGGCAGACAGAGGGTTTCCACCTGGGTCACGTTGTGCCGCTGCAAAATTTCGTTGACCGCGCTGGTCCGGTAGCCGCCCAGGGACAACACGGCCGCCTGGTGATTTCGCACCAGCACCACGCAGGAATCCGTTCCCGAGGCCGGCAGGACAAACACCGCCTGATCCCGGTCCAGCCACCCCTGGAACACCCCGCCGGAGAGGACCAGCGCCGCCATGGCCCCGGCAATCACGGCACGAAGGGTCCGGTCCTTTCCCGCGAGGACCGCCACGATCAACAGCAGAAGCAGCCCTGCCGTCACCGCCAGCAGCGGCCCGCTGGACAGGGACAGGAAGGTCCCCTTCCACTGGGACAAAGTCTGGGCCATCCACAGCAGCAAGCGGCTTGCCCAGCCTGCCGCCCACACAAAGGGCGCCGCCAGGGGAGCCGTGGCCGGCAGCAGCGTCAAAAAGGACCCGCAAAAGCCCAGGTACAGCACCGCCGTCCCGGGGACCGCCATCAGAAAATTGGCCGCAGGCAGCAACAGGGGAAAGCCCCCAAACACCGCCAGCTGCACGGGAAAGGTACCCAGCAGAGCGGCGGCTGTGGCAGCCAGGGACACAGCCGCCGGCTTCCACAGCTTGAAGGCAAGGCCCTTTCCCGGCTTGCCCAAAAACACCCGGGCAAGGGGCTGGTACAAAAGCACAATCCCCAGGGTGGCCGTTACGGAAAGAGCAAAGCCCAAATCTCCGCCCGCGAAGGGATTGAACAGGCACACAGCCAGCACCGCCAGCCCCAGAGAATTCAGCCCGTCGGAGCGGCGTCCGGCGGAGTCCGCCAGCAGCAGCACCAAAAACATGGCGGCTCCCCGGCTGGCCGAGGGCTGAAACCCGGACAGGGCCAAAAACAGCAGGATCACCAGGGCGGTAAGGGCGTTGCCCACGGCCTTCCGCACAGGGAGCCTTTTGAGCAGCAGCTGCAAAAATCCCGCCAGCACGGTGATGTGCATGCCTGACACCACCAGAATGTGGGACACGCCCAGCTGCCGGAAATTGGTCATGTCCGCCTCGGAGATGCCGCTGCCGTCTCCCAGCACCATGGCCCGGAGAAAACCTGCCTCCCTGCGAGGCAGAAGCCGGTCCAGCTCCCGGCCCACCTGGTTCCGCAGGCGGGCCAGCATCTCCCCAAAGGGCAGGGCGGGGTTTTCCTCCACCGGGACGCCGGTATATTGGGACAGATAGCCCCCTGCCTGGAACCCGTCCGCCAGCCGTGAATTCCTGGTGGAGTACAGCCCGCCGGAGCTGTCAAAGGCGTTGAAGGTGACGAGACATTCCACCCAGTCGCAGGGCTGGCAGCGCAGGGGCATGGTGGTGGAAAGCCGCAGAATAAAGGGCTCTGTGGGTTCCAGGGTGTCCTCTTCTCCCAGGGCCTCCACCCGAAGCCGGTAGTAATACCGGTGATAACGCTCCTCGGGATAGTCCAGCACCTGGGCGCGGACGGTCAGCCGCCGGCCCTCCAGCTCCTGAAGCGGCTCCGTCTGCTGCCACTTCAGGGCGCACATGCCGCAAAGAAGCCCCGCCATGGCCAAAGCCGCCGCTGCCCAGAACAGCCCCCGAAAAACAGAAAGAGCCATCGGAGGCTCCTCCGAAAGCTCTTTTTGGTCAAGCAGGCCCTTTCGCTGACAGACAAAACCCGCCCCAACCCGGACAAACGCCGCGCCGCAGGCCAGGCCCAGGCACAGCAACGCCAGGACCCAAGCGTTTTCAGGTCCCAGGGCCATGCACAGCGCCAGGGCGGCATAGGCGGAAAATCCCAGCAGGGCAAAGGGCCGTATCACGGCTTACTTGAAAAACAGGGGCAGCGGCTCCAGATAGATGATGTCCGTGCGGTCCTTGGCGTCCCCTTCCGCCAGAACACAGGCCTTGCCCACCACCTGTCCGCCAATGGCGTGGAGCAGTTCCTCCATGGCCGCCAGGCTCTCGCCGGTGGAGATCACGTCATCCACAATAAGAATCCGCTTGTCCTTCAGGTTTTCGCAGTCGGCCTTGGACAGATACAGCTTCTGCACATGGTCGGTGGTAATGGACTTCACCTCCACATGGATGGGGTCCTCCATATAGGCCTTAATGCCCTTGCGGGCCACCACATAGTTGCGGCATCCAATGCGAGCCATCTCGTAGGCCAGGGGAATCCCCTTGCTCTCGGCGGTGACGATCACGTCATGCTCGGGGCATTTCTCCATCAGGGCCTTGGCGGTTTGCTCGGTAATCTCCACATCGCTGAACATGACAAAACCCGCGATGTCCATGTGCTCGTTTAGGGGACAGATGGGAAGCTCCCGCTGGCATCCCGCTATGTTCATTTTGTAAACTTCACCCATTTGCTATTCCTCCCTTTCTCCCGCTTTCTTGTAAGAAAGCTTGGCAAAGAACTTCTTGTCGCGCACGCCGCTTTAGGGCGGCGCACCCCGGTGTGGCGGACTCCCCCGCGGCCCGCGTTTTTTCCTTGCTCCAGATTTTCTTCTTGAAAGAAAGCCTGGCAGAGAGCTTCTCGCCGCGCACGCCGCTTTAGGGCGGCGCACCCCGGTGTGGCGGACTCCCCCGCGGCCC
>CAJMOH010000011.1 GCA_905215055.1 uncultured bacterium | reverse complement strand
CTTTCCGGCCTTGCCGCAGGCAAGAAGCCGGCATGCCTGGGGTGCAACCCCCCGGCCTTGCCGAAGGCAAGAGGCCGGCATGCCTGGGGTGCAACCCCCCGCCCTTGCGGAACGCAAGAAGGCGGCATGGCCCGTGCGGCCACGCACCGGCGGCGGATTTGCTGTGACCTTCGCCGCAGTGCCGCAGGCGCGGAAAGCAGGGTTCGCACTGTATCCAGGTGTTTCCTGCCGCGCAAGAGAGCTAACGCTTCGATAACTGCCCGGGCCGCTTTGCGGCCCGTCCCGCGAAGAGAGAGCGCAGGCACTGCGGCTTTCTTTCAAGAAAGCGGGAGATCACAGATCTCGGTATTTCCGCACCCGGCGCAGTTGCTTTTGCTTGCGGCGGTACAACAGAATCAGGATGATGTAAACCACAATCAGCAGCAGAATAATCCCCATGATAATCAAAAACCAGGGGGAAGTAAATACAGACCCGCTCTGGCTGATAAAGGAGAGCATCTCGCTGCGGGAGACGCTTTCCGCAGCCACCAGAGGCACCGTGGCAATCACCTCGCCGGCATAGCTCATGGTGGCCACGCCGATTTCCTCGCCCCGCTCAATGGGCGCCTGTACGCTGTCCGGCACATCCGCCTCCACCACAATGCTGGAAACATCCACGCTGTTGGGCAGCATCACCGACACGTTTTCCCCCGCCACCAGCTGCAACGTGTCCTGCTGCCAGGCGTACTCCAATTCCACGTCGGTGAGAATGTCCCCCTGGGCCACAATGGTCCGGCTGGAAAGACTGGTCAAGGCCCAGCGGAACAGGGTGGCCGCGTCCAGCATCTCCCCGTGAATGTTGGAGTCCACCGAGGGACTTCCCAGACAGGCCACAATATAGGTGTACCCTCCATAGGTGGCGGAGGCCACAATGCAGTAGCCCGCCTGGTCGTGAGAGCCAGTCTTGATGCCGGTAGCATAGGCGTAGTAATAGGACATGCCGTCGGAGTACACCATGTTGGTCAGCATGCGGTTGGTGGTGTTGGCCGTGCGGACGTTACCCTCATCCCCCACAGGGGTGTAGTTCCAGGCCGTGGTGCCGGTGATTTCCGTGAAGTGGGGCAGGCTCATGGCGTATTTTGTGATGGTAATCATGTCCCGGGCCGTGGAGTAGTGGTTTTCGTTGTGCAGGCCGTGGGGGTTGGTGAAATGGGTGTTGGTGCAGCCCAGCTCCGCGGCCTTTTCATTCATCAGCTGGACAAAATAGCTGCGGCCGGTGTAGTCGCTGCCGTCAAAGCCCTCCTCCCCGTAGGCGGGAGCCACATAGCCCTCGTCCCCGGCTGCTTGGGCCGCAGACGAGGACTCCTCGCCGGAAGCGGCCTCCGGATCGTCTGTGGAGGAGCCGGCCCCGCCGCTGTCCGCCGTGGACCGGGACCCGTCCAGCTTGCCCTCGGCGTAAAGCTGGTCCACATACTTGGCCAGGGCCAGAGCCGCGTTGTTGCCCGAAGGCACCATCATCAGATAGAGCATGTTCAGGCCGGTGAAGGTCTCTCCCACCTCAAACTCCGCCACAGAGCTGCCTGTGCCGGAGAGTTCGTCCACCACGCTTTGGGGAATGGTGATCTGGGCGTTTTCAATGTCGGGAATGGTCTCGTAGGCCACAATATAGCTCATGATCTTGGTGAGAGACGCTATGGGCAGCTGGTCGTCGGCGTTTTCGCTGTAAACCACTGTGTCCGTGTCCAGATTGAGCATGAAATAAGCCTTGCAATAGTGGCTGTTGGGGTTGTTGGTTTTGTCCGTGTCCCAGTTGTAGTCAAAGCCTTCCGCAGAAACAGGCAGAGCGCAGCCAGCCGTCAGGCAGACCGCCGCCAACAGCCCGCAAATCCATCGACGCAGTTTTCTCATAGCTAAATCCCTTCTCCCGTTTTCCCCATGGAATTCGGGTCAATGACAGTGTGTATCCGCCCTGGAGGAGAGCGGAAACGGGAAACAAACTTTCCTTTCCCGTGAAAATGTGATAGAATACAAATAAAATCCGGCGGCCTTCCCCGCTTGTTTTCCGGGAGCCGTCTCCGGCCATCGGTTTACCATAAACAGATGGCCTTTTCATTGTACCGTATTTCTCTCAAAAAGAAAAGACCGCAAATCTTACGAAATTATAAAAAGGAGATCCCTATGAAGCTGTTTCACACCTCGGACTGGCACCTGGGGCGGATGCTCTTTGGCCGCAGTCTTTTGGAGGACCAGCGATGGTTTTTAAACCAAGTCTTTCTCCCCGCCGTGGAGCGGGAGCGGCCCGCCTGCGTCATCATCGCCGGGGACATTTACGACCGGCAGATCGCCCCGGTGGAGGCCATCCGCCTGTTTGACGAAGCCCTGGCCCGGCTGATTGAGCTGGGGACCAAGGTATGCGTCATTGCCGGCAACCACGACGGCGCCGGGCGCATGGCTCTCCTCAAAACCGCCCTGGCCCGCAGCGGGGTCTATTTCGCCACAGAGCTTGCCGACGCCTTCTCCCCTGTCACCATTGAAGAGGACGGACTTTTTTTGCAGCTGTTTCCGCTGCCCTATTTCGACGCGGCCCAGGCCAGGGAATTTCTGGGAGACGGCACCCTGCGGGGAGAAGGCCTGTGCATGAAGGCCCTGCTGGACCAAATGGTTCCCCTGTTTCATCCGGGGGCGGGTCATGTGCTGGTAAGCCATTGCTTCGCCGCCGGGGCGCAGACCTCCGACTCGGAAAGCACCCTGTTTGTGGGGGGGAGCGCCCAGGTGCCGCCCTCCCTGTTCAACGTGTTTGACTACGCCGCCCTGGGCCACCTCCACGGCCCTCAAAAGGCCGGGGAACGGGGCCGGTATTCCGGGTCCCCCCTCAAGTATTCCGTGGACGAGGAACACCAGCCCAAGGGCTTTGTCCAGCTGGAATGGGACGGCCAAGCCATGAGGGAAACCTTCCTTCCCTGCCGTCCCCTGCGGGATGTGCGGCGGATCAGCGGACTGTTTGCCGATTTGCTGGCGGCGGGGGAGCAGTCCCCGGTGGAGGACTATGTAGAGCTGGAACTTGCGGACAAGGTCCCTGTGCTGCTGGCGGCAGAGCGGCTGCGTCCCTATTACCCCAACCTGCTGGCGGTGCTGAACCCCTGGATGGCGGAGGCCGTCACCGGGGAGCGGGCCGCCAGGCTGAAGGGCCAGGACGAGCGCACGGTGTTCTCCGCCTTTCTGCGGGAGGTCTGCCAGACAGAGCCGTCTCCCCAGGAGGAGGCCCTGTTTGAAGAGGTGCTGAGAAGCGTTCAGGAACACCTGTAATCTGCCGCGCTGTTAGGAGGAAAGTATGCGTCCGATTCGTCTTTGCTTGCAGGCCTTTGGGCCTTATCTGGAAAAAACAGAGCTGGACTTCACCCAGCTGGAGGGAAGCGGGCTGTTTCTCATCTCCGGCCCCACGGGAGGGGGAAAGACCTCCCTGCTGGACGCCATGTGCTTTGCCCTGTACTGCAAGGCCACTGGAGGCAGGCGCAGCTTTGCCGGCATGCGCTGCATGAGCGCCCCCCAGGAGCTGCCCACCCTGGTGGAATTTGACTTTGCCCTGCAGGGGGAAACCTACCGCTTTCACCGCAGCCAGTACACTCACATCAACCGGAACACCAAGCTTCCCGAGCTGCGGGAGAACCACCAGTGCAGCCGGCTGGAGCAGGGGGAGTGGAAGCTGCTGGAAAGCGGCAGCGAAAGCGCCATCCGCCGCCGGGCCGAGGAGCTGCTCCACCTGACCTGCGAGCAGTTTTCTCAGGTGATTGTGCTGCCTCAGGGGGAGTTTCTCCGGCTGCTGCGGGCCAACTCCAGCGACAAGGGAGAGATGCTGAAAACCCTGTTCTCCGCCGGCATGTGGGATGACATCGCCAACCAGTTCCGCCAGCGGGAACGGGAGCTGACCGATCAAACCAAGCAGTCCGCCGCCCTGCGGGCCTCCCTGCTCCAAAAGGAGGGGGTGGAAAGCCTGCCCGCCCTTCGGGAAAAGCACAGCGCTCTGGCCCAGCGGGAGACGGCTCTTCGGAAGGAGAGCGCCGCCGTTTCCAAGGAGCTGGAGCGGCAGGAGGCGCTGCTCCAGGCGGGGGAAACCTACGCCCGGCTGGACACAGCCCGCCAGGAGGCCGCCAAGGCTCTGGAACAGGCGAAGGCCTCTTGGGAAACCCTGGAAAAGCAGGCGCCGCTGCTGCAAAAAAAGAGGGAACAGGCCCAGGACCTGCGGGAACGGGCAGTAGCCCTTGCCCAAGAAAGCGCCCGGCTGACTGAACGGCGGGAAGAGCTGGTTCGGGCCAAAACCGCCGCGGATCAGGCCGCCGCCACCCGCAAGCAGCTGGAGGCTCAGAAGCAGGCCCTGGAGACCCAGGCCCGGCAGCGGGAGGTTCTGGCCCAGCGAATGGAAAAGGGCAACGCCTTTGTAAAATCCTGCGAGGACGCCGCCGCCAAACTTCCGGCCCTGCTGGAGCGCCGCCAGGCCTTGGAGCGTCTGACCAACGCCTGGGAGGACCTGGACCGCGGGACCCAAAAATTGGACGCGGCCCGAAAGGCTCAGCTGGAGGCGGAACGGGACGCCCAGCAAAAGCAGGTGCTGCTGGAGACCCTCACCCAGCGGCTGGAGCAGCAGGAGGCCCTGCGGCGGCAAAACGCCGCCTTGGAGCTTTCCCACACGCTGCGGCCGGGAATGCCCTGTCCCGTGTGCGGCGCCTTGGATCACCCTTCTCCCGCGGCGGGAGAGGCCGCCCTGCTGGACCCTCAGCGGCTGGAGGCCCTCCGCCGGGAGGAGCGGACCGCCCGGCAGGCTCACCTGCAGGCCGCGGCTCTGGCAGGCTCTCGCAGGGCGGAAGCTGTCCAGGCGGAGGAGGCCCAGGCCCAGCAGCGGGCAGCCTGTCAAAAGGCCGGAGAGCCTTTGGAAAATCCCTCTCAGGAGGAGACCGCCCAGCAGCTGGCAAGGGTCTCTGGAGAGACCAGCAGGGCCAAGCAGGACGCCGCCCGGCTGGAAGCAGCCAAGGAAAAGCTGAAGGCCCTGGAAACGGAGCGGGACAGCTGTCTCAAGGAAGAAAGCGCCTTGCGGGAGAAAATCTCCGCCCTGGCGGCTCAGGTGTCCCAGCTGGAGCGCCAGGCCCAGGAGGCCCAGACAGCCTGCGCCGGCTTGAACCTGCAAGACTTGGAGCAGGCCATTCTTCAAAAGCAGCGGGAGTACGGCAGCGCGGAAAAAGCCGCCGCCCAGCTGCTGAAGGAGGCCCAGGAGGGCGACGCCCAGCGGGAAAGGGCCAAGACGGCGCTGGTCCTCTCTCAGCAGGCCTTGGAAAAGGCTCAGGCCCAGTGGGAGGCCTGTCCCACCCCCTGGGAGGAGCCGCCGCAGCTGGAGCCTCTCCGGGAACGGTGCCAGGCTCTGCGGAGAGAAGCCCTGTCCCGCCGGGAGGAGCTGGGCAAAGCCGCCAGCTCCCTGCAAGCCCTGGGCGCCTCCCTGGACCAAGCCGCCCAGCTGGAGCAGCGGCTTTCCGGGCTGGAGGAACAGCTCTCCCAGGTGGCAAAGCTTTCCAAGCTGCTGTCCGGCTCTAACCCCATGAAAATGCCCATTTTGCAGTATGTGCTCAGCGTGATGCTGGACGAGGTGCTGGTCAGCGCCAACCGGTTTTTCTCCACCCTCAGCCGGGGACGGTACGCCCTGCGGCTGAAGGACGGCCCTGCCAGCCGGGGCTATGGAGGCCTGGATTTGGAGGTGCTGGACGGGGCCTCTATGCAGCCCCGCTCCATCGAGACCCTGTCCGGCGGGGAGCAGTTTTTGGCCTCTCTGTCCCTGGCCTTTGGGCTTTCGGACGTGGTGCAGAACCACTCGGGGGCAGTGCGGCTGGACTCTCTGTTTATCGACGAGGGCTTTGGCTCTCTGGACGGGGAAACCCTGGACACCGCCATGAAGGGCCTGGCCATGCTGCAAACCAGCGGCCGGCTCATCGGCATCATCTCCCATGTGTCCGAGCTGAAAAACCGCGTTCCCTGTCAAATTGAGGTCACCCGGGACGCCGCGGGCTTCTCTCACGCGAAAATCCGCCTGTAAAACCGTAAACCATAAAACACTCACTCCGCCCTCCGGCGGCAAAGGATGGAAATGGAGGTTTCCGCCATGAAAGTTACCTTTCTCTACCACAGCGGCTACTTTGTGGAAATGGACCGCTGCTGCCTGCTGTTCGATTACTATCAGGGGGACATCCCCCAGGTGGACAAGCCGCTGTATGTCTTTGTCAGCCACAGCCACCCGGACCACTTCTCCCCCAGCATCTTCCAACTGGCCCAAAACGGGAAGGAGGTCCACTATCTGCTTTCCAACGACATCTCTCCCCTGCAAATCCCTGACGGGCTGGAAGAGCAGGTCACCTTTGCAGCGCCCCGCTCCTTTTACCAGGTGGGGGACCTGAAGGCGGCCACCCTGCGCTCCACGGACCTGGGCGTGGCCTTTCTGGTCCAGTGCGAGGGCAAGCGGATCTACCACGCCGGGGACCTGAACTGCTGGGTGTGGGACACGGCTCCCCGCTATCAAAACGACCAGATGAAGGCCCTCTATCAATCAGAGCTGGAACTGCTGAAGGGCAAGGACATCGACGTGGCCTTCGTCCCCCTGGACCCCCGTCAGGACACGGACTTTGACCTGGGCATGAAATACTTCTTCCAGGCCGGCGGCGCCGAGCATGTGTTTCCCATGCACATGTGGGGAGACTATTCCGTAGTGCCTCTGTTTAAGTCCACCCCCACCTACCGGGACTACGCCCCCCATGTGATGGACGTGTCCCAGCCCGGGCAGAGCTTTCAGCTGTAAGGGCAGCAAAAAAGGCCGCTGTCATTCACAGCAGCCCTTTTTCACAAAGCAATTTTACCGCATGTGGCGGGGAACGTATTTCCCGCCACGAGACCGTTTGGCCTCCATCCGCTTAGGCGCTTCCGGAGAGACCTCCGTCTGGGGAGCCTGCTCCTCCAGCAGCGTCTCTTCCCCGGCCGGAGCTACCTCCTGGGGCATGGCCCGGCGGCCAGCCCTCTCCGGCTTCATGTGAAGCAGCCGGGCCAGGCTCTCACCCTTGGGCAGCATGGCCACATCGTCGTAGCTTACGCCCTTGAACAGCACCACACACGCCGCGTACACCACAATCGCCAGCAGGATGGCGGGCAGCACCGCGATTCGGGGACTGACAAGCCGGCAGAGCAGCCAGTAAAAGCCGTAGCTCACACCGCCCATCACCCCGGCGGAAAGCACCAGGGGCAGGGCGGTTTTCACCACGCTGTCCATGTTGGGCAGGCTGCTCCGCATGGCGATCAGATTCAGCACCACCATCACCACATAGGACACCACCGTGCTGATGGCCGAGCCCATAGCGGCTATCTCTGGAATGCCGATCAGCACATAGGAGAGGACCACCTTGATAATCCCGCCCACCGCCATGTTCACCACCGGACGGGTAGCCCGTCCAAAGGATTGCAGAATGGCGTTGGTGGTAAACAGCAGGCCGCTGAAGGCAATGGCCAGGCTGAGCATGGTCAGCAGAGGGGCAGCGGCGGCAGCAGATTCCTGCTGGTTGTACAGCAGCAGCTGGCAGATGGGCCGGGCGAAAATCGCCATGCCCACAGAGGAGGGAACGCCGATGAGCAGCGTCACCCGCAGGGCTGTGGAGGAGATCCGGTCCACCTGGCGCTGATCCTTGGCGGCAATGGCCCCCGAGAGAATGGGCAGCAGGCTGGTGGAAATAGGCACCACAAAGGCTCCCGGCAAATCGAAGAATTTCCGGGCGTTGCCAATGGTGCCGTTCCACCAGTCGGCCATGTCCTGGGTCATGCCCGCGCCGGTCTGGAGCCGCTGCATCAGAATCGCTCCGTCAACGGTGTCCAGCAGGCTTAAAAAGCAGGAGCCAATGGTGATTGGCACCGCGAAGCGCACCAAATTGATCAGCATCTGCTGGCGGGAGGTGAGAGGCTCCTCCTCCCCCGCGGCCCGCAGCCTGTCCCGGCGGCCCTGGACAAATTTAAAGCCCAGCAGATAGGCGGCGCCCAGCCCCGCGCTGACGGAAACGCCCACAATGGCCCCAACCGCGGCCCAGCGGTCCGGGTCCGCCTCCACATGGCCCATGATATACCAGGCAAGGCCCACGCCGATAATCACCTTGGTCACGGCCTCGATGGTTTGGGAGGTGGCGGTAGGCACCATGTTGGAGCGTCCCTGGAAATATCCCCGGATGCTGGATTCGATGGAGATGAAAAACAGGGTGGGTGCCAGGGCCATAATGGCATAGTTCGACTCGGGGCTGTGATACCACTGGGCAATCTGGTTGGCGCCAAAGAACATCACCAGACAGCCGGACAGCCCCAAAAAGAAGAACAGCCAAAAGGCCACGGAAAACACCCGGCCGGCCTCCCGCAAACGTCCCTGGGAGGCGGCGGTTCCCACCATGCGGGACACAGCCACTGGCAGTCCCGCCGTGGACAGCATTAAAAACAGTCCAAAAATATTGTAGGCAATGTAGAAGTGGGACATGCCCTCCGGGTCGATAAAGTTGGCCAGAGGGATGGAGAACAGCAGCCCCAGCAATTTTACAAGCAGCGTGGAGGCGGATAGAATGGCCGCCCCCTTCATAAAGCTTTGTTTTTTATCCTGCGCCATAAGCACTCCCCTGGATCAGCGGCCTTCTCCGCCTTTTTTAAAGCAATACTTATTTTATTTTACCCCAAAACCCGGGAAAGGTCAACGGATTTTCCCAGAAAGGAGGGCGCCATGCCGGACGAGCGCGCCGTTTACTTTACCACCGGCCAATTTGCCAAGCTTTGCTCCACCACCAAGGAGACCCTCTTTCACTATGACAGGCTGGGCCTTTTAAAGCCCGCCCGCATAGGCGGCAACGGCTATCGCTATTACGCCTCCTCTCAATTTTTCGATTTTGATCTGATCGCTGTCCTGCAGTCGGCCGGATGCTCCCTAAAGGAAATTCAGGCCTATATGTCCCACCGGGAGCCTCACGCCTTTGCCCAGCTGCTGCGGGAAAACGAGCGAAAGCTGCTGCGAGAGCGGGAAAAGCTGGAGATGATGCGCCGAACCCTGGAAAACGGCGTGGCCTCCACGGAAGAGGCCCTGGCCGGTCAAGCCGGCGTCCCCTGGCTGGAGGAGCAGCCGGAGAGCTGGCTGATCGCCACCCCTGTCCAGGGAGATGTGTGGTCTACCGGCGATTTGATCCGCAACCTGAAGGACCACATCGCCTACTGCGACGCCAGCGGCTTGGGCGAGGAGCTGGCGGTGGGCAGCATTGTCACCCAGGCCTCCCTAGAGCGGGGGGACTATCGGGAAAGCTATTACTCCACCAAGCTTTCCCAGCCTGTGGATTCTCCCCGGCTGTACCGGAAGCCCCAGGGCCTGTACGCCTGCGTCCTCCACAAAGGTCCCTACCAGCGTCTGCCGGAGACCTATCCCCTGCTGTTGAGCTTTATCCAGGAGCAGGGCTGCCAGGTGGATGGGGACTCCTTTGAGACAGACCTGATCAGCTATCTGGCAACCCAGGACGAGGAGGACTTTATCCTCAAGCTGGAGGTCCAGGTAAAGCGGCTGTAAAGCAGAAAACCCCCGGGCTGAGCCGGGGGCTTTTTCATGGGCCGAGAAGCTTTTGAAGCTGCGGGACATAGGCTTTAAAGGCCGAGGGCAATGCATAGGCCTCCCGCAGCTCCCGGCCTGTCACCCAGGTGCAGGAAGGAAGCTCCTCCACGCCCTGGACCATAAAGCTGACCATATGCCACTCCACATGGGAGAACACATGCTTTGCCTTTGGGCCTGGAGTCAGGGCCGGCTCCACAAAGCCCTGGCTTTCCAGGAACGCGCAGGCCTCCTCCCGCGAGAGGGCGCCTTCCGCTGCCGGCAGCTCCCACAGGCCCGCCAGCAAGCCCTGGTCCGGCCGCCTGCTCAGAGCCAGCCGCCCTTCCCGGGACACCAGCAGAAACACGGTGCGGTCCTCCCGGCGGCGAGGCTTTGCCTTGGCTTTCACCGGCAGCTCCTCCGCCACACCCTGGGCCCGGCCCCGGCACACCTGACGCAAGGGGCAGACCAGACATTGGGGCGGGCCTCCCGGCAGGCAGACCAAGGCTCCCAGCTCCATCAGGGACTGGTTGAAATCCCCCACCCGCTGGGGCAGCACCTGCCGCAGTTCCCGCTCCGTGCGGCGCTTCACCCTGGGGTCCAGGATGTTGTCATACCGGCACAGCACCCGGGAAATCACCCGCAGCACATTGCCGTCCACCGCCGGAACCGGAATCTGAAACGCGATGGACGCAACGGCCCCCGCCGTATAGTCCCCAATCCCTGGCAGGGAGCGCAGCTCCTCAAAGGAGGCGGGAACCTGTCCCCCATAGCGCTCCACAATCACCTGGGCGGCACGCCGCAGGTTTCTGGCCCGGTTATAATAGCCCAGGCCCTCCCACTGCTTCAGCAGTCTGTCCTCGGGAGCGCCGGCCAGGGCCTCCACCGTGGGGAACGCCTCCAAAAACCGTTCATAATAAGGCCGCACCGCCTCCACTCTTGTCTGCTGCAGCATGATCTCTGACACCCACACCCGGTAAGGGGTGGGGTCCTCCCGCCAGGGCAGCACCCTGGCGCTTTGGTCGTACCAGCGCAAAAGCAGCTCCGGCAGCTGGGCAAGCAGTTCTTGATCCTCCATCATGGGACACCTCCCGAAAAAACACGGCTTATTATACCCCATTTCCCTCCCAGAGACAAGATCCCCGGTCCGTGCTCGGACTGAGCAGTAAACAGCCGAGGCTGTTTACAGAGAGAATGTCTTGGAGATTTTTGGAATCTCCATCCTGCTGGCGCAGGACCGCCATTCTCTGCCGCTCGACCTACCCTTTCCAGAAAAGCCAGCGGCGCGGACGTGCATTGACCTCTCGATCAAGCGCGAGCGCCTGCTCGCCGCTCCGTGGCGCGAAGAGACAGCGGAGGCACTCCGCCGGTGCGTGGCCGCACGGGCCAAGCCGCCCTCTCGCCTTCGGCAAGGGCGGGGAGCTGCGCTCCAGGCATGCCGCCTTTTTGCGTTCCGCAAAGGCGGAAAGGTCTCAGCGAAGCCAATGGCGTGGACGTGCATGAATGGCTCGATCAAGCGCGAGCGTCAGCTCACCGCTCCAAGGCGCGAATCGTCCAGTCCGGTCACGGACCGCGTAATGACAGCCCAGGCACTGGGCAGTTGCCCCAGGGCTTGAGATGGGAAAGTGGTCAAGTGCGGGAAAAACCTAGGAAACATGCGGTCTCCCGCATTTGCCCACATGGTCAAGAGCCAAAGCTTTTTCAGGTGGCATTTGACCACAGGGGCAAATGCCGGAACCCGCATAAAACCTGACTTTTTTTCGCATTTGACCATTTGGAAATTTCAAGTAGAGGGATGGTCAAGTGCGGCGGTCCGTGGCCGGACTGGCCAAGCCGCGGGACGGGCGCTGGAGGCGCCCGGGCAGTAATCAGGACGCAAACTCGCGTGCGCGGGAGGGGGTTGCACCCCAGGCATGCCGGCTTCTTGCCTGCGGCAAGGCCGGAAAGGGCACAGCAAAGCCCCCGGCGCGGACGTGTACTATCCTCTCGATCAAGCGCGAGCATCAGCTCGCCGCTCCGTGGCGCGAATTGCTCAGCGGGAGCACCCGCACTAGATGGCCAGCCAGGCCTTGAAGAAGCGGATGACCAGGTCCACCAGCTCTTGGGTCCACATAAAGGTGCCGTGGCCCGCGCCCACCACCTTGTAAAACTCCAGGGTGTGGCCGGATTCCAGCAGCTTTTGAGCGGTAAGCACGCTCTGGTTAAAGGGAACCATCGGGTCCTCGTCCCCGTGAGCGATGAGGAAGGGCGGAAGAGGCTTGTCCTTCTCAATGTAGTTGATGGGATTGCCCGGCTGGGCGATCTCCGGGTGGTCCACAACACAGCCCCCAAAGAGAATGTCCTCCGGAATCTTGGACTTGTCCGCCGTGAAAATGGGGTCTCGGGGCGTGTCGTTGACGTGGGTCACGTCGCTGGGACCGTAAAAGTCCACCACCGCCTGCACCCCGTCGGAAAGCTCCCGGTTGTCCTGGGTCTTAAATTCCTCCATGTCCCCGGTGACGCCCACCATCTGGGCGGCGTGGCCGCCGGAGGAATCTCCCCAGATCCCCACCTGGCTGGGATCGATGAAATACTTCTCCGCGTTGGCCCGCAGGAACCGGATCGCCGACTTCACGTCCTGCAAAAAGCCGGGAAACCGCGCCTGAGAGGAGGGCCGGTGCTTGACGCTGGCCACCACAAACCCAGCCCTGGCCAAAGGAACCAGCTGGGGCAGGCTGCCATACACATACTGCTCTCCCCAGGCGGAGCCCTGCACATACACCACCAGGGGATACCGCAGGGTGGACTCCATCCCCGGCAGCAGCCCGCCGGGAAGCAGCAGCTGTAAATGCAAGGGCTTTCCATCCCGCTGCACATACTCCACGTCCTTGATGTAGTTGACCTGATAGGACTGGCTGCGGTCCGCCAGGATGGTGTGCATCCCCGGCAAAATGGTGGGATCCCCCGGCACGGTTTTTTTGTACTGGAACATGATACAAGCCTCCTCGCTTTTTTACCAGAATTACCTCTATTATAGCCCACGCTTTTGTATTTTTCAAATTTTTCCAAAAAAACGCCGGCTTTACTTTTCAGTTTACCCCTTCCCCGGCGCGCGGGCTTTCAGAAAACCGGCATATTCTTTTCAGGATGTGGGAAATTGTCCATTCCGTCCTGTTTCCAGTTGAATATACCCAAAAAATATGGTATGATAACGTTAAACCAATTTCAAGTAGGAGGGTGCATTATGCAAAAAGATGCTTTGCAAATCATTACAGAAGCCATCCATTCCTGGCAGCCGCCGGAGGTTCCCGAGGACATTCCCCAGGGGGACATGCCCGGCGACAAGGTCTGGATTGGGCCTCTGTCCATTGAGAAGGGCAACGTCACCTTCCGAGCCATGCTGCCCATGCTGAAGGAGGCGCTGGAGGCAAACCCCACCCGAAAGGCCGTCGTCACTGTCACCGGCGGCAGCGGCGTGATGAAAACCTGTGTCTCCGCCCTGCTCACCTACTACCTGAACCAGCTGGGCGTAGGGGCTTTTACCATGTCTGGCGATAACTATCCCAAGCGCTATCCCGAGCTGAACGACATGGAGCGCATGCGGATTTTCCGTTTGGCAGGCGTGCGGGGCATGCTGAGGGAAAACGTTTACAACAGCGAAAACGCGGCCATTTTGAAGGAGCTGCAGCAAAAAGACCTGGACTCTGACCCGGCCCAGTGCGGCCAATATCCCTGGCTGGCGGCCTATCAAAAAGGCGGCCGGGAGGAGCTGCTGAACTATCTGGGGACCGCCGTGGAGCAGGAGTATGACCAGATGGAAAACGTCCTGCGGCAGTTTAAGGAGGGCAAGGAGAAGATCTGGCTCAAGCGCATGGGCCGGGACGATACCGCCCTTTGGTATGAGGAAAAGGATTTTTCCGGCATCGACGTGGTGGTGCTGGAGTGGACCCACGGCAACTCCGGCCTGTTTGAAGGGGTGGACATTCCCATTCTGCTGGCCAGCACTCCGGCGGAAACAAGAGAGTACCGCCTCTCCCGGGGACGGGACGCCAACGCGGACACGGCCTTTATCACGATGGTCATCGAGCTGGAGCAGCAAAAGCTGGAGGCCCGCGCCCAGTACGCCAAGCTGATCGTCTCCAAATCCTGTGAGCTGTTAACCTATGACGAATACAAGCAGCGCATGGCTGCAGGCAGGTGATTGCGATGAAAAAAATCAATCTTGGACCCATGCTCAACGCCTATCCCGACAGCCTGGGCGGCACGCTCTCCCAGGCGGTAAGCTTTCTCAAGGAGGACGCTGTAAAGGGAGCCTTTTCCTCCTTTTACATTCTCCCCAGCCTGTTCAACACCGATCTGGACCGGGGCTTCTCCGTCATCGACTACGGCATCAACGGGGTGATTGCCAGGCAAGAGGATCTGAAAGCCCTTCAGGACATGGGCGTGGACCTGAAGCTGGACTTCATCTTGAACCATCTGTCCGTCCAGTCTCCCCAGTTCCAGGACCTGGTGGAGAAGGGAGACGCCTCCGCGTATAAGGATTTCTTCATCGACTGGAACAAGTTCTGGGAGGGCTGCGGCGAGCTGAACGAGGAGGGCGTTTTGGTTCCCCGGCAGGAGTACATCAAGGACATGTTCTTCCGCAAGCCCGGCCTGCCCGTGCTGGTGGTGGAGTTTGCCGACGGCACCAAGCGCCCCTATTGGAACACCTTCTACCAGCAGGTGGACGTGGATGAAAAGGGCAAAAAGCACTACCTGGGCCAGATGGATCTGAATATCAAGTCCCCCTTGGTGCAGGACTTCTACCGGGAGACCCTCAAGACCCTGGCGGGCTACGGCGCCAAAATCGTCCGGCTGGACGCCTTTGCCTACGCCCCCAAGGAGGTGGGCGCGAAAAACTTCCTCAACGATCCAGGCACCTGGGACTTCCTCCAGCAGATCACCGACATGGCCCAGCCCTACGGCGTGGCCCTGCTGCCGGAGATTCACGCCAGCTATGAGGAAGGCACCTACCGCACCATTGCCCAGAAGGGGTATATGGTCTACGACTTCTTCCTGCCCGGCCTGGTGCTGGACGCCTTCGAGCAGCAGTCCGGCGAAGCGCTCTGCGCCTGGGCCAACGAGATTCTGGACAGCGGCATGAGCACGGTGAGCATGCTGGGCTGCCACGACGGCATCCCCCTGCTGGACCTGAAAGGTCTGCTGCCCGAGGAGCGCATCCAGGGCTTGATTGACACCCTGGTAAAGCGGGGCGGCTTTGTAAAGGACCTGCACGGCGCCAAGAACGTGTACTATCAGGTGAACGCCACCTATTACAGCGCTCTGGGCGAGGATGACCGGCGGATGCTGCTGGCCCGGGCCATTCACCTGTTTATGCCCGGCAAGCCTCAGGTGTGGTATCTGGACCTGTTTGCCGGCAAGAACGACTATGAGGCCATGGAGCGGGCCGGGGCCGGCGGTCACAAGGAAATCAACCGCACCAATCTCTCCCAGGAGGACATGGCCGCGGGACTGCAAAGGCCTGTGGTGCTGCGTCAGCTGGAGCTGCTGAAAATGCGGGCCTCCTATCCCGTGTTCGACAGCGGCGCCGCCATCACCGCCAGCGCGGAAGGCAGCCGGCTTCACTTTACCTGGGAAAAGGACGGCCAGCGGGCCTCTCTGGACGCGGATCTGACCACCTGCGGCTTTACCATTTCCATCACCGACGCCTCTGGCGCCCTGCTGTACCAGATGGAGCAATAACCAGAATCCTGTTTTTTCACGGCGCAATGGAGCGGACACAATCGTGTTCGCTCTTTTTGCTTTTACGCGGCTTCCGGAGTTTTTCTGAATTTTCTCTCAATTTCCCCTGGTTTTGCCGGCTCCTTTCTGATATACTGATACAAGAGGATTGTTTCATTTTGAACTGTCCAGACCTTGGGCAGTTTTCCCGGGTCAGCGGGATGCTTTGGTTAAGCGATACGAATACTATAAAACGAAAGCGAAGTGTATGGATGCGAAAAAACCTAAAAGCGAAAACTCTTGAATCACTCTCCTCGGTAATGCCCATCACCGCCATTGTGCTGGTGCTAAGCTTTACCCTGGCCCCCGAAATGCCCGCGGGAACCCTGATGATGTTCCTGCTGGGGGCCATTCTTCTGGTTGTGGGAATGGGGCTTTTTTCCCTGGGCGCGGACATGGCCATGATGCCCATGGGCGACGGCGTGGGCGGCGAAGTGGTGCGAATCGGCAAGCGCTCTGTGTGGCCCATCATTCCCCTTGTGTTTTTAATCGGCGCCTTTATCACCATGGCCGAGCCAGACCTGCAAGTGCTGGCCAACCAGGTTCCCGCTGTGCCGGATATGGTCATTATCCTCACCGTGGCGGCGGGAGTAGGGGTGTTTCTGGTGTTCTCTGTGGTGAACACTCTGAAGGAAAAATTTTCCCTGAATACCCTGCTGATGTTCTTTTACATTCTTGTTTTCATTCTGGCCTTTATTGTTCCTGATGAATTTCTGGCCGTGGCCTTTGACTCCGGCGGCGTCACCACCGGCCCCATCACCGTACCCTTTATCATGGCTCTGGGCATTGGCGTGGCCTCCTCTCACAGCAAGGGCAAGGAGGCGGAGGACAACAGCTTTGGCATGGTGGCCCTGTGCAGCATCGGCCCCATTCTAGCGGTGCTGATTATGGGCATCTGCCTAAGCGGGACGGAAATTGCCTACACTCCCTTTACCGTGACGGACACCTACACCTCTCGAGAGGCCGGCCTGCAATTTCTCCACGGGTTCCCGGAATACATGCAGGAGGTGGCCGTGGGCCTGCTGCCTGTGGTGGTGTTCTTCGCGCTGTTCCAAATCTTCTCCCTCCACCTGAAAAAAGACGCCCTCATCCGCCTGGTGGTGGGCGTGGCCTATACCTATGTGGGCCTGGTGCTGTTCCTCACCGGGGTAAATGTGGGCTTTATGCCGGCAGGCTCTTACCTGGGCAGCACCATTGGCGCCCTGGAGTACAACTGGGTGCTGATTCCCATTGGCATGGTGGTGGGCTACTTCATCGTGGCGGCGGAGCCGGCGGTCCATGTGCTGAACAAGCAGGTGGAGGAGGTCACCGGCGGCGCCATTCCCCAGCGCGCCATGAACCTGGGACTCTCTATCGGCGTTGCGGTTTCCGTGGGCCTTGCCATGACCCGGGTTGTCACCGGGATCTCCATTCTGTGGTTTTTAATCCCCGGCTATGCCATCGCCCTGTTTCTCTCCTTTAAGGTCCCCAAAATTTTCACCGCCATCGCCTTTGACTCCGGCGGCGTGGCCAGCGGCCCCATGACAGCCACCTTCCTGCTGCCCTTCGCGATGGGCGCCTGCAGCGCCCTGGGAGGAAACGTGCTTACCGACGCCTTTGGCATTGTGGCCATGGTGGCCATGACGCCCCTGGTCACCATTCAGTGCTTGGGCGCCTTCTATCAGCGGCGCCTGCGGAAAACCGTGGAAGTCACCGAGGCCGAAGCCTCCACCATGTCCTCTGAGGACATCATTGAGTTTGACGACGTATAAGGAGGAGCAGCGTGGAACACTTTAAACTGATTATCACCATTGTGGACCGTGGCAAGGGCGGCAAGGCCGTAGACCTGTACCGGCGCCACCATCTCCACTTTGACTTTGCCTGCCTGGGCGCGGGTACAGCCAGCTCGAAGATCCTCAACTATTTCGGCCTGGATGAAACCGCCAAGGAGCTGGTGTGGACGCTGGCCCCTGTCAGCCGCATTTCCCGGCTTCTGCCAGAGGCCCGCCGGGTTTTAGATTTGGATACCCCTGGCAAGGGAATTCTCTTCACGGTGCCTCTTACGGGTATCAGCGCCCAAATCCCCCCTGTGCTTATCAAGCCGGAATATGAAAAGGAGGACTCCGCTATGGAAGAAGCGAAAACCACCCCCAAAAGCCATCCCTATCAGCTGGTGCTGACCATTGTAAACCGGGGCTGCTCCGACCAGGTGATGGAGGCAGCCCGCACCGCTGGCGCCAGAGGCGGCACTGTGATCAACGCCCGGCGGGTAGGCTATGAGGACGTGCAGAATATGCTGGGCTTTACCCTGCAGCCGGAAAAGGAGATTGTGGCGATCCTGCTGCCCACCGAGCAAAAGCTGCCGGTGATGCAGGCCATCAACCGGGAGGCCGGCTTAAAGACCGACTGCCGGGGAGTTCTGTTCTCCCTGCCGGTGGATGACATCATGGGCCTGCAAGAGCTGCTGAAGTAGGCCCCTTCCGGGTCCTGTATGTCTCTAAAACAAAAAAAGGGGGCTGCCCTGGGGCAGTCCCTTTTTGCTGCAAAAAAGAGGACGGTGTCCGTCCTCCTTCCATCTTTATTTGCCTGGCTTGGCCTTCAAGCGGGCCAAGGCCCGGGCCAAGGCCGCCTGGGTTTGGTAATACTCGTGCTGGCTCTGCTTTTGGCGCAGCCGCTCCTCTGCCCGGCGCTTGGCTGCCAAGGCGCGGTTCCGGTCGATGTCCTCCGGCCGCTCGATGGTAGCCGCCAAGACAATCACCCGCTCGGGCATAACCTCCACGCAGCCGTCGCTGGCCACCGCCATATGCCACCGGCCTTCCTCATCCTGAAAGCGGACAATGCCCGCCATAATGGCCGTGACCATCGGCTCGTGGTTGGGCAGCACGCCATAGGAGCCGTCCACGCCGGGCAGAATAATCTGCCGGCAGTTTCCAGAGTAGAAAATATCCTGGGGCGAGACCATTTCCAAATAGAATGTCAATGCCATGGAACCCCTCCTTACGCCTGCTCCTTGCTCCGTTTCCAGACCTCGTCGATGGTACCCATGTTGTGGAAGCACACCTCAGAGACCTCGTCCAGCTCGCCGCCCAAAATGGCCTCAAAGCCCTTCACCGTCTCCTCCACAGGGACATAACGGCCCTCCTTGCCGGTAAAGGCCTCTGCAACAAAGAAGGGCTGAGAGAAGAACCGCTGGATCTTTCTGGCCCGGCTGACGGTGAGCTTGTCGTCGTCGGACAGCTCCTCCATGCCCAGAATGGCAATGATGTCCTGCAGCTCCCGATAGCGCTGGAGTACCTCCTGGGTCTTTAGGGCCACCTGATAGTGGCGCTGGCCCACCACATCCGGCTCCAGAGAGCGGGACGTGGATTCCAGGGGGTCCACGGCGGGATAGATGCCCTGCTCCACAATCTTCCGGGACAGCACCGTGGTGGCATCCAGATGGGCAAAGGTGGTGGCGGGGGCCGGGTCGGTCAGGTCGTCGGCGGGAACGTACACCGCCTGCACCGAGGTGATGGACCCGTTTTTGGTGGAGGTAATACGTTCCTGCAAAGCGCCCATCTCGTTGGCCAGGGTGGGCTGATAGCCCACGGCGGAGGGCAGACGGCCCATCAGGGCAGAAACCTCCGAGCCGGCCTGCACATACCGGAAAATATTGTCAATGAACAGCAGCACGTTCTGATGCTCGTGATCGCGGAAATACTCGGCCATGGTCAGGCCGGTCAGGGCCACCCGCATTCTGGCCCCAGGCGGCTCGTTCATCTGGCCGAATACCAGGGCGGTCTTGCTGATAACCCCAGACTCGGTCATCTCCCGCCACAGGTCGTTGCCCTCCCGGGTGCGCTCGCCCACGCCGGTGAAAATGGAGTAGCCGCCGTGCTCGGTGGCGATGTTGCGGATCAGCTCTTGAATCAGCACGGTTTTGCCCACACCGGCACCGCCGAACAGACCGATCTTGCCGCCCTTGGCGTAGGGGGCCAGCAGGTCAATGACCTTGATGCCCGTCTCCAATATCTCCACGCTGGCGCTCTGCTCCGCAAAGCCGGGGGCGTCCCGGTGAATGGGCCACTTTTCCTGGCACTGGGCCGGGCCCTTGTCGTCAATGGGATTGCCCAGCACGTTGAACATCCGGCCCAGGGTTCCCTCTCCCACCGGCACGCTGATCGGTCCGCCGGTGGCAGTCACGGTCATGCCCCGGGTCAAGCCCTCGCTGGTGGCCAGGGTAATGCACCGCACAGCCCCGTCCCCCAAATGCTTGAGGACCTCCAGCACCTGGGTTTCCCCGCCGTTTTCCACGGTCAGGGCATCGTAGATTTTGGGAAGCCTGCCGTTTTCAAACTGCACGTCCACCACAGGTCCCAGGACCTGCAGCACCTTCCCTTGATTTTGTTCCATGAAAGGGACCCCCTTTTCTCTTGTCTTGGGGAAAGCTCCCCACCGCTGTCCTTTTCTCAGCTTACTGCTGGCTCAGGGCCTCCGCGCCGCCGGCAATCTCTGTAATCTCCTGAGTAATGGCCCCTTGGCGGGCGCGGTTAAACTCCAGGGACAGGGATTTCAGCATCTCCCTGGCGCTGTCTGAGGCGGAATCCATGGCGGTCATGCGGGCGTTCTGCTCGCTGCAGAAGGACTCTACCAGCGCCGCGAACAAATAGCCCTTAATCACGCCAGGCACCAGCACGTCCAGCACCGCCTCCGGCGAAGGCTCGTAACGGACAATGTCCCGGTACTGGTCCGCCTGGGTCATTCCCCGCCGGGCGCTGAGCATGGCCCGGTCCAAGGGCAGCAGCTTGATAATCTCCGGCTCCATGTGCATGGCGGAGTAGGACCGGGTAAACACCAGATAAATCTCGTCCAGGGCGCCCTGCTCATACAGGTCCAGCAGCGTGTTGCTGATTTCTTTGGCCCGGCTGATGGTAGGGTCCTGAGCTGTATACATAAACTCCCCGTCTATGGGGATATTCTTTTTCTCAAAATAGTGCCGCCCCATCTGGCCAATCAAAAACAGGGTGGCGTCGTTTTTGTGGGAAAGATAAGTCTCCGCCAGCTTGAGGACGTTGTGATTGTAGGCGCCCGCCAAGCCCTTGTCTCCCGTAATCACCACAAACCCTGTTTTCCGGTTTTCCTTGGGCTTGTGGTGGCCCTCGATATACCGGTGCTGCAGGTCCGGAGAGTGGCGGAAGATGTCCAGAATGGTCTTGGCCAGCCGGTCAAAATAGGGCTCCACCTCAGAGAGCTGCTTTCTGGCCTTTTTCACCTTGGCGGAGGAGATCAAATACATGGCGTTGGTGATCTTCAGCGTCTGCTGGATGCTTCGCATCCGGTTGCGGATCTCGGTTATACTTGCCATGTGGCGCTCACCTGCTTCTTATAAGCCTCACAGCAGTCCCGGACAGCCTGCTCCCCTTCGGGGGACAGCTCCCCAGTGCTGTTGACAGCTTCTATCACTTCAGGCCGGTTTTCCTCCATGTAGTCCGCCAGACCCCAGGCAAACTCCCGGGTGCGCTCTACCGGCACGTCGGCCAGCAGCTTTTGGGTGGCGGCGAAAAGAATCACCACCTGCCGGGCCACGCTCATGGGATGGTAGAGAGGCTGCTTGAGGATTTCCACCAGCCGGTTGCCGTGCTCCAGGGCCTCCTTGGTGGCGGGGTCCAGATCGGAGCTGAACTGGGTGAACACCTCCAGCTCTCGGAACTGGGCCAGGTCAATTCGCAGGGAACCGGCGATTTTTTTCACCGCCTTGGTTTGGGCGGCGCCGCCCACACGGGACACGGACAGGCCCACGTTCACGGCGGGCCGAACGCCGGACAGGAACAGGTTGGACTCCAAATACAGCTGGCCGTCGGTGATGGAAATCACGTTGGTGGGAATGTAGGCAGACACGTCTCCCGCCTGGGTCTCAATGATGGGCAGGGCGGTGATGGAGCCGCCGCCATACTCAGGAGCCATCCGGCAGGCACGCTCCAGCAGGCGGGAATGGAGATAGAACACGTCGCCGGGATAGGCTTCACGGCCGGGGGAGCGGCGCAGCAGCAGGGACAGGGTCCGGTAGGCCACCGCGTGCTTGGACAGATCATCATAGACAATCAGCACGTCCTTGCCCTGGGCCATGAAATATTCCGCGATGGCCACCCCGGAGTAAGGGGCAATGTACTGCACCGGGGCAGGCTCGCTGGCGGAGGCGTTGAGGATGATGCTGTACTCCATGGCCCCGCCCTTCTCCAGACTGTTGTAGATCTTGGCCACGGTGGAATTTTTCTGGCCGATGGCCACATAGATGCAGATCACACCCTGGCCCTTCTGGTTCAGGATGGCGTCCACAGCGATGGAGGTCTTGCCGGTCTGCCGGTCGCCGATAATCAGCTCCCGCTGGCCCCGGCCAATGGGCACCATAGCGTCCACCGCCAAAATGCCTGTCTGCAAAGGCACCGTAACAGGCTGGCGGGTGACCACGCCGGAGGCCTCCCGCTCGATGGGCATGGTGGTTTCCGTGTGGATGGGACCCTTGCCGTCAATGGGATTTCCCAGAGCGTCGATCACCCGGCCCAGCATCTCCTCGCCGGCAGGCACGTCGGCCCGGCGGCCGGTGCGCCGCACCAGGTCCCCCTCCTCAATGCCCTCCTCCGGGCCAAGCAAGGCGCAGCCCACGCTGCCTGTCTCCAGATTCATGGCAAGGGCGCGCACGCCGTTTTCAAATTCCAAAAGCTCGCCGTACATGACGTTTTCCAGGCCATACACGGTGGCAATGCCGTCTCCGACCTGAACGACGGAGCCGGTTTCACTGACCTGAGTTTTTTCCTCATAATGGGAAATCTCTTCCTTCAGTATGGATACAATTTCTTCCGGTTTGCCGTTCAAAGCTTATTCCCTCTCTTTCAACGAGCGCCGCAGGTCACGCAGCATGCCCCGCACGCTCTTATCATAGGTGACGCCCTTCAGCTGCAGGACAAAGCCCCCCAGCAGCTGAGGGTCCAGCATCACCTGAAACTCGATCCTTGACAGGCCGTGGCGTTTTTTCAGCGCGTCTCCCAGGCGGGCCAGATCCGCCGGATCGGGCTGGCGGGCGCAGCGGTACACCGCCAAAGCGCCTCCCTCCCTTTCCAGCTTCAGCTGGTGATACCGCCTCTGGACAGCCGGCAGCAGGGAAAGCCTTTCCCGCCGGCACAGCAGCCGGAAAAAGGAGAACAGCTCCCGGCTCACTTTTCCCTCCAGCAGACGGCACAGCACCCGGTCCTTTTCCTTTCCGGGGACACAGGGGTTGTTCAGGGCCTTCCACAGAGCCGGGTCCCCTGTCAGCAGGGAGCCTCCCGCCCGCAGGCCCTCCTCATCCCCGGTCAGCTCCAGCAGAGCCTGGGCATATCGCGTCTCCAGGGTCCTCATAGCTTGTCACCTGTTTCCGACAGAAAGGCGTCTACCAGCTTGCGGTCCGACTCCTGGTCCAGCTCTTTTTGGGACAGCTTGGAGGCGGTGAGCAGCACCAGCTCGGTGACGTTTTCCTGCACGCCCCGGAGCATTTCTTCCCGCTCCCGCTCCAAGTCGGCCCGGGAACGCTCCTTCTCTCTGGCGGCGTCCTCCTGGGCGGTTTTCAAAATGCTGCTGTACTCCCGCTGGCCCTGAGCCTTGGCGTCAGAAACAATCTGAGCAGCCTGGGCATGGGCGCCCTGGAGCTGCTCCTCATACTGGGCGTTAAGCTCCTGGGCCTTCTGCTTCTGCTCCTCGGCGTCTTTTAAATTGTTTTCAATTTCCGCCGCGCGGCTCTCCATCATCTGGGTGATGGGCTTAAAGAGAAAATGCTTTAACAGCAGGAACAAAATAAGAAGGTTTACAATGGTCCAAACAATGTTCCAATCCAGGTTTAACAAGCCTGTACGCCCCTTTCCTTTGTGCTTTGCTTAGAATCAGCCTGCCGCCTGTTCTCAGCCCAAGAACATGACGATCAGGATGCCGATAACCAGGCCGTAAACAGCGGTGGCCTCGGCCAAGGCGCAGCCAATCAGCAGGCTGCTCTGAATCTTGTCGGCGGCCTCGGGCTGACGGGCGATGGCGTCCACAGCCTTAGCGGTGGCGAAGCTGATACCCAAGCCGGCGCCAATGCCGGTCAATACTGCGATAGCGGCTCCAAGTGCAATCATCATAACGATCTACTCCTTTGATTCTCTCAAGTTTTTGCAGGATGTATTGAAGAACGGGCAAAAGGCCCGCAGCTTCCCAAACAGGTCACTCCATTGTTTCCTGAGTGAACATGGCGGTGAGGAACACAAACACCACCGTTTGAATGATGCCGTCGAACACATCAAAGTACATGCTGGCGGCCAGGGGCAGTCCCACTGGGATGGCAAGCTTAATCAGCTCCATAATGATAAAGGCGCCCAGCACGTTGCCAAACAGCCGCATGCAAAGGGACAGGGGCCGGATGACCACCTCCATCAGATTGATGGGCAGCAGCAGGGGGGTCGGCTCCAAAAACTTGTGGAGGCCGCCCTTCAGCCCCTTATAGCGAAAGCTGGAGCCGTAGATCAGCCCGCAGCTCATCAGGGCCAAACCCGCGGTAACGTTCAGGTCCTTGGTGGGCGGCGTAATCCCGAACAGGCCAATCATGTTGGCCAAGCCCAGATACAGGCCAATAGTGCCAAAATAGGGCGCGAAGCTTTTCCAGTGCTCTCCCATATACTTTTTCGCGAACTTGTTCATAAAGCCCACATACAGCTCGGCCACCAGCTGGGCTTTTCCAGGCACCTTTTTCAAATGCCGCGTACACAAAATGGAAAGAAGCACCAGCACAGCCATAACCACCCAGGTGATTACCACCGACTGGCCCACGGGAATCCCCCCAAAAACGGGGATGGTAAACGCGGTGGGGTTGTTCAATTCCTCCATCAATTTCTCGCGCATTCCGTCCAAAAGCCGTCACCCTCTTTTATCCATACACAACAAGCAAAAGCGTTTCAAAACAACGAAAATCCGGAGCGGCCTCCGAATTTTCTTCTCATGCACAGCATACGCTTTCCACTTTCCTCTGTCAAGAGCTTGTCAAAAAAATTGTAGATGCAACTAAATTCCTTCTTCACTGACAAATAATTTTTCAAAAAATTGTGCAATGTCCCAAATTTGCGCCGCAAAAAGAAGGGAAATTCCCAATTTTTCGCAGGTTTTTCGGCTGCGGCAGATGGAAAAGTCCTGTGGGCCTTTTCCTCTCCCAAGACGCAAGAAGGGCGGGACTTACGTCCCGCCCTTCTTGCTTGAAAAAGGAGATTTATGAAAAAGAAACTTGTACTCACATTTAGTTGGCGCTGGTGCCGCTGTCACTGCTCAGGCCGGTGTTCTCGGAAAGCACCAGGTCAATCTGGATGCTCTCGCCGGTGCTGCTGCGGTAGACAGTCAAGGTCACTGTGTCGCCAGGCTTCTTATCGGCGATATACGCGGCAATCGTGTTGGCGGAAACCACCTGGGTATCGTCAATGGCGGTGATCACGTCGTTGGCCTGCAAGCCGGAGCGAACCGCGTTCTCACTGGTGACCTCCTGGACCACAAAGCCAGAAGGCATGTTGTACCAGGCAGCGTACATGGCGTTCATAAAGCCGCCGGTGATGCCCAGCATAGGACGATCCTGCACATAGCCGTGGTCGATCAGGTCGGTGACGATGGGCTGCACCGTGTCGGAGGGAATGGCGAATCCAAGGCCCTCATACTCGGTGGCGGAAATCTTGGAAGAGTTGATGCCCACCACACGGCCGTTCATGTCCACCAAAGCGCCGCCGGAGTTGCCGGGGTTGATGGCAGCGTCCGTCTGGATGCAGTTGATGGTGTAGCCGGTGTCGCTGTTGGTAACAGGACGGTTCAGCGCGGAGACGTAACCGAAGGTCACGCTGGAGCTGAGCTGCATGCCGCCGGGGTTGCCTACGGCCATTACCTCATCGCCCACCTGCAGGTCGCCGGAATCGGCAAACTCAGCGGGAGTCAGGCCCGTGGCGTCAATCTTGATAACAGCCAGATCAGTCTGGGTATCCTCGCCCACCAGAGTGGCTTCATAGGTGGTGCCGTCCGACATGGTAACGCCAAGCCGTGTGGCGCCGTCAATCACATGCTGGTTAGTGACGATATAGCCATCCTCGGAAATCACAATGCCGCTGCCTTCTCCAGCCAGGGAGCCCGTGTCGTTTTCACTGTTGCCATTGCTGAAGAAAAAGCCTTGCGTGCTGATCTGATAGTTCTGGATGCACACCACAGAGGGAATGACCTTCTGGGCGGCCTCCTGGCGGGTGATGCTGTCCGTTGTGACAACATTGTCAGAGGAATCTCCGTCGCCGTCCGCCTGCCGGTACAAAGTAAAGGCTGCCGTTTCACTGGAGCCGGTGCTTTCAATGTTGATAAAGCCCGTTTGGATCATGGCTGCGAAAATTCCCACAGAGGCCAGGGAAACCACCGCGCAGCACAGCACCGCTGCCACTGCCCGCAGCGCGAACCGCTTAGCTTTTTTGCCGTCCCGGTGCTTTTTCTGCTTGGGCTGAACCGGTGTGTAATAGGGGACCTGCCCCTGTTGGGCGCCGTTCCAGGTATAGGTGCTGGGCGCCTGGGGTTGATTTCCATACGGCCAGCCCGTCTGGGTGGGATAAGAGCTTTGTCCGCCATAGGGGGCTGTTGTCTGGGTTTCGCTGGAAGCGCGGTCCCTCACCTGACCACCTGTGTAATGGTACTCAGAGGAAGCCTCCTCTGCTTTCTCAGGCGCTGTGCTCTGGGTGTTTTCCGCGCTGCCGTTCATTTCTGTATTTTGGTCCAACGGTTCGTTGGTGTTATTGGTATTGTTGGTATTGTTGTTCTCATAAGGGTTATACATAAACCATTGCTCCTTTCCAAGCGCGAGGCTTGCGGCCACCACAAGGGGCCTTTCTTTCTTATCCCCTTGCTGTGATTGTATTATCCCCCCGCTATGTGAAAAGGATGTGACGGCTTATAGATTCTTCCATGATTTTTCAAAAAACCTTGGAAGAACGCTTCCCTTCATGATACACAGCCTGCCGCGAAGCCGGTTATCCCAGCAGCCGGCTCCTTTTCAGGGCCAGGCGAATGGCCGCGTACAGCGGCACAGAGACCACCACCGCGATCACTCCGTTGATACCGGAAGTAACGGCCTTGGTTCCCACAGACAGAAGCACCGGCATCAAGGCGCTTCCCAGCAGCAGGCCCTCCACAAAGCTTTTGCCCAGGTACAACACCATATAGGTGACGCTGCCAGCCGTCGCGGCCAAAATGTTCTGGCCGTGATTCTCCCCCCGGCTGCCCCTGGCCCAAGCCACCCAGCCGCACACAGCGGCCAGCAGGAACTTGAACGCGAAGGTAAAGGGCGCCGAAGCGATGTACGCCGGATTGGTCAAGTCGTACAGGGCGGAGCCGATGCCGGCAGCCAGACCGCCGCACACGGGACCCAGCGTAAAGCCGGACAAAAGGCAGAAGATATTGCCCAGATGGATGCGGGTCACATCCCCAATGGCCACAGGGATAGGCACGCTGATCATGCTGGAAACAAACACCAGTGCCGCGAACATAGCTGTCATCACAATCCGAAGGATCAGTGACTTTACCGTATCATGCTTTTCCATAAGAATGTCATCTTCTCTCTTGCTGGAGCCGACGGCAGCTCTGCCCACCGGTTCCGAAACTATTATACACGATTCTGACAGAATCCGCCAGTGTTTTTTTCAAAACGGGCCGATTTTTTTCGTCTCGAGAGGAAGCCTTCTCTCAGGCCCGGGCCACGCCGGTATCCCGGGCCGCCTGGGCCACGGCGGCAGCCACGGCGGGAACCACCCGCTTGTCAAAGGCGGAGGGGATGATGTTCTCCTCGCTCAGCTCCCCATCGGGGATCAACGCTGCCAAGGCTTTGGCGGCGGCCACCTTCATCTCGTCGTTGATCTCCTTGGCCCGCACGTCCAGGGCGCCCCGGAAAATCCCCGGGAAGGCCAGCACGTTGTTGATCTGGTTGGGATAGTCGGAACGGCCGGTACCCACCACCCGGGCGCCGGCGGCTTTGGCCTCCTCGGGAAAGATCTCCGGGGTGGGGTTGGCGCAGGCGAAGATCACCGGGTCCTTGGCCATGGTTTTCACCATCTCACCGGTGAGCACCCCCGGCGCGGAAAAGCCCAGAAACACGTCCGCCCCGCGGATCACCTCTGCCAAGGAGCCGGACTTTTTCTGGGGATTGGTCTCCTCCGCCAGCCGGGCCTGGGCCGGGGTCATCCCCTCCAGGCCGGGGACTAAGGCCCCGTTCTTGTCGCAGACCACTACGTTTTTCAGGCCCAGGGCCATCAGCAGCTTGGTGCAGGCGGTTCCCGCGGCTCCCGCCCCGTTCACCACGGCGGAAACCTCCTCAATCCCCTTGCCCACCACCTTCAGGGCGTTGAGCATGGCGGACACGGTAATCACCGCCGTGCCGTGCTGATCGTCGTGGAATACGGGAATGTCCAGGCGCTCCTTCAGCTTGGCCTCCACCTCAAAGCAGCGGGGCGCGGCAATGTCCTCCAGATTGATGCCCCCAAAGGAGCCGGCGATCAGCTCCACCGTGCGGACGATCTCGTCCACGTCCTTGGAACCCACGCAGATGGGGAAGGCGTCAATGCCCGCGAAGGCGGAAAACAGGGCGCACTTGCCCTCCATCACCGGCATGCCGGCCTCGGGACCAATGTCCCCCAGCCCCAGCACGGCGGTGCCGTCGGTGACCACCGCCACCAGGTTTCCCCGCCGGGTGTACTCGTAGGACTTGTCCACGTCCTTCTGGATTTCCAGACAGGGGGCGGCCACTCCCGGCGTGTAGGCCACGGACAGGTCGTCTCGATTCTCCAGCGCACAGGGAGTGGAAATACGGATCTTTCCCTTCCACTGCCGGTGCATCTCCAAAGCTTTTTGCGCGTAATCCACGGTGCAAGCCTCCCATTTTTCACATTTGTCACGATTATAGCACGCTGTTCCCCCAGGCGCAAGACGGGACCTTGATTTTCCCCCCAAGCCTCTCTATAATAGAAAACGAGTTTTACAAAAAGGAGGACACAGCCATGTCCCAGCAATCCCGGCGCTTTGACGCCTGTATTTTCGATTTAGACGGCACCCTGGCCAACACCCTTACCTCCATCGCCCACTTTGGCAACACCACCCTGGAGGAGTTTGGCCTGCCCCCCATCCCGGTGGAGCACTACAAGCAGCTGGTGGGCAACGGGGCGGACCTGCTGATGCGGCGGATGCTGAAAACCGTGGGGGCGGAGTTCTCCCCAGAGCGGCTGCGGCAGTTCCGGGCCTTTTACGACCGCTGTTACGAAGAGGACCCCATGGCCCTGGTGGAGCCATATCCCGGCATGGTGGAGCTGCTGCGGCGGCTGAAGCAGGCGGGCTTCCAGGTGGGCGTGCTGTCCAACAAGCCGGACAACGTGGCGGGAGAGATTGTGCGGGCCATGTTCGGGGAGCTGGTGGACCAGGCCCACGGCCAGCGGCCGGAATACCCCACCAAGCCAGACCCAGCGGCGGTGCTGCGAATGGCGGCGGATTTCGGGGTGGAGCCGGGCCGGGTGCTCTACTGCGGGGACAGCGGCGTGGACATGCAGACGGGAACCAACGCCGGTATGCATCCCTGCGGGGTGCTGTGGGGATTCCGGGACGAGGAAGAGCTGCGGGAAAACGGCGCGGAGTTTTTGGTGCGCACAGCGGAGGAGCTGTGGGAAACGGCCAGTGGCCAAATCCCCTTCCCCGCGTCCTGAAGCCAGCGCCGGCCTTTTCTTACGTTTTTCTAACGAATCCGGCCCAGTCCCTTTTTTGGGTTGAACAGACCGGGCTTCTGGCTTATAATACCCTTTGTACTGTTACGCGAGCGGCGTCCCGGCTTTTCCAGAGGGTTTGGCCGCCGTTATCCCAACCGAAAAGGTGGTTTCTCCATGAAAGAAAAGAATACGGGGGTCCTGCGGCTGGTGCTGCGGGTGCTGCAAGGAATGCTCATCGGCGTGGGCGCTGTGCTGCCGGGAATTTCCGGCGGAGTGCTGTGCGTGGTGTTTGGCATTTACAAGCCGGTGATGGAGCTGCTCTCCAGCCCGATTAAGAAATTCAAAACCCATGTACCCAGGCTGTTGCCCGTGATCGCGGGCGCTGCCCTGGGTTTTCTGGGAGTGGCAAAAATTCTGGCCTTCTTCCTGGACCGCTATCCCGACCAGAGCGTGTGTCTGTTTGTAGGGCTGATCGGCGGCATGCTGCCCTCCCTGTTCCGGGAGGCCGGGGAGCAGGGCCGCAGCCAGGGCAGCTGGATCTCCATGGGCGCGGCGTTCTGCGTGGTGCTGGCCCTGCTGCTGGGCCTGAATCTGCTCTCCGTGACAATTCTGCCCAGCTTTGGTTGGTATCTGTTCTGCGGATTCTGCATGGCTCTGAGCATTATCGCCCCCGGCATGAGCTTCTCCACCCTGCTGATGCCCTTGGGCCTGTACACCCCCTTGGTGGACGGCATTGGCAGCTTGGACCTTGGTGTGCTGGTCCCCGCGGGCATTGGCGCGGTGGTGACTATCCTCTGCTTGGCCAAGGCCATTGACGCGCTGTTTACCCGTTTTTACAGCTGCGCCTTCCACGCCATCATCGGCATTGTCATCGCGGCTACCCTGGTCATTATCCCCTTTGAGAGCTTTACCGCCAGCGTGGGCGGCGCCGTGGCCAACGTGATCTGCCTGGTTGTGGGCGTCATCGCGGCCCTGGCCCTGGACAAATTCAACCAGAGCGTTCCCAAGGAGGCCTAACCGCCCAAAGCGCTTTCCCGTTCCAAGAAGAAAAGGACATCCGAGAGTCAAACCCTCGGGTGTCCTTTTTCGCGCTCAATGTGGATTCTCAGCCCTTGCCAAACAGTCCCGGCGGCAGAGGAATATCCTCCCTTGGAAGCTTTTCCCAGGCAAACAGGGGAAGCAGCTCCTCTGGCGCGGCGGGAGCCGGCTCCGGCAAAAGGCCCGCCAAGCAGGCCAGCGCCCCCACCACGTCCCGGGGGGAATAGCCTCTGCCCAAAATCCCGGCCAGGCTTGTATCCCCGTCCCGCTTGGAAAGCCGCCTGCCGTCACTGGACACCAGCAAGGGCGTGTGTCCAAACTCCGGCTCCGGATAGCCCAGCAGCCGGTAGAGCAAAATCTGCCGGGGCGTGGAGGAGAGCAGGTCCCGGCCCCGCACCACCTGGGTCACGCCCATGTCCCCGTCGTCGGCCACCACCGCCAGCTGATAGGCATACACCCCGTCGCTGCGGCGGAGAATAAAGTCCCCGCAGTCCACGGGCAGGTATTGGCTTTGAGGGCCGTAGTGCAGGTCCTCAAAGGCGATGGTCTCCTCCGGCACCCGCAGCCGCAGGGCCGGGGAACGGGTGCGGCTCTTTTCCGCGATCTGGGCAGGGGTCAGGCTCCGGCAGGTGCCGGCGTACAGCGGCTCCCCGTCGGAGGCGTGAGGCGCGCTGGCCGCGTGCAGCTGCGCCCGGCTGCAAAAGCAGGGGTATACCAGCCCCCGGTCCTCCAGCCGCCTCAGCTGGCTTTTGTAAAAGTCAAACCGCCGGCTTTGGCAGTTCTCCTCCCGATCCCAAAACAGGCCCAGGGCTTCCAGGTCCCGCTGGGCTTGCAGGGCATAGGCGCTTCGGGAGCGGTCCGGGTCCAGGTCCTCGCTGCGGAAGAGAATCTCCCCGCCCTGGGATTTGGCCGACAGCCAGGCGATTAACGAGCAAAACAGGTTCCCCAGATGAAGATACCCGCTGGGGGTGGGAGCGAACCGTCCCACAACAGGCGCCATAAAACCGCCTCCTTTCCGCGGCTGGCAAAAGGCTGCCGCTTTGGCTGGGGCTCCCCCTTTCCGGACAGCCGGGTCAATAATCCGCCTCTACCGGCAGGCCCTCCAGGTATCTGCGCACCATGTCCAGGGCTTGGCTGGCGGCACAGTGCCGGTGCCAGGCCCTGCTTTTTGTCCGGCCAATGGGATGGCGCTTTGTTACCCAGGTGCGTTCCCCGTCGGACAGGGCGATGTAGATCAGGCCCACAGGCTTTTCCGCCGTGCCGCCGTCCGGCCCGGCAATGCCCGTGATGCCAATGCCCAGGTCCGCCTGGGAACGGCGCACAATGCCCTGGGCCATTTCCCGGGCGGTTTGGGAGCTGACGGCGCCCCAGCGCTCCAGGGTCTCGTGAGATACGCCCAGCAGGTCCTCCTTGGCTTGGTTGGCATAGGTCACCACGCCCATGTGGAATACGGCAGAGGCTCCCGCCACGTCGGTGATCCGCTTGGACAGCAGCCCGCCGGTACAGCTTTCGGCGGTGGCCAGGGTCTTTCCCTGGGCGGCAAGCTCCCCAACCACCAGCTCCTCCAGGGACTCTACGTCCACGCTGTAAACAAAATCCCCCACCCGGCGGCGGATTTCCTCAATCAAGGGCCGGCACATCTCATCGGCCTCCTCCACTGTGGGGGCCTTGGCCGTCACCCGCATGTAGCACTCTCCCTCCTTGGCGTAGGGTGCCAGGGTGGGATTTTCCCCGTTCATCAGGTCGTCCAGCAGCTGGGCCACAGGGGCCTCTCCCCTGCCGTAGATATGAACGTTGTGGGACACAATCACATGCTCCTGCCCCCTCTTCAAAAAGGGTACCACATAGTTTTTCAGCATGGGCTCCAGCTCGCTGGGGGGACCGGGCAGCATGATCACCGTGCAGCCGCTCTGGGCCTGGAAGGCGCAGCCGGGAGCCGTGCCGTTGTCATTTTGAAACACCGTGCAGCCCTCTGGCAGCCAGGCCTGCTTTTCCTGGTTCTCGCTGACATGCTTCTCGTTGAAGTAATTTTGAATGCGCTCCAGGCTGGGCTGGTGAAGCACCAGCTTCTTCCCCGCGCAGGCCGCGGTAGTCTCTTTGGTCAGATCATCGGTGGTGGGACCAAGGCCGCCGGTCATGATGAGCAGCTCGCTGCGGGAGATAGCGGTGTCCACCGCGTGCCTGAGCCGCTCCACGTTGTCCCCCACCACAGCGGAGTACAGCAGGTTAATGCCCAGCGCCGACAGCTCCTGAGCCACAATGGCCGTGTCAGTGTTGACCACCTGGCCCAAAAGCAGCTCGGTCCCCACGGAAATAATTTCAGCGTTCATCAAAGATTCCTCCTTACAGTGACAGGAAGAAGCCGCCCGAGCAGCCTCTTCCCGCAAATCAGACTTCCCTTCGCGACGTCCGGCGGCAGCAAAAGCCGCTCTCAGTCGGGATACACCCATTCCATTTCCACATGCTCCAGAGCCTCTGCCAGCAGCGCCTCCCCATCGATGGCCTTTTCCCCGTCCTCCACAAAGTGCAGGATGGGCTTTGTCCGGGGATGCTTGGGCGTAAAGATGGTGCAGCAATCCTCGTAGGGCTCAATGGAGATGTCATAGGTGTCGATCTGGTAGGCGATCTTTACAATCTCCGACTTGTCCATGCCGATCAGGGGCCGGAACACCGGCATATGGGCCACAGCGTCCGTACAGGCGATGGCCTGGATGGTCTGGCTGGCCACTTGTCCCAGGCTCTCCCCTGTAATCAGGGCCGCGCAGTCCTCCTGCCGGGCCAGGCGCTCCGCCCCCCGCAGCATAAACCGGCGCAGAATCACCGTGGACAGCTCCTGGGGGCATTTGTCCCGGATCTCCTCCTGCAAGCGGGTCAGATTCACCGTTACAAAGCGGACGCGCCCGGCATATTGGGCCACCCGTTGGAGCAGGCGGCGAACCTTGTCGTGAGCCAGCTCGCTGGTGTAAGGAGGGCTGGCAAAGTGGATGGCGGTCAGTTCCACCCCTCGCTTGGCCATCATCCAGGCGGCCACCGGGCTGTCCAGGCCGCCGCTGATCAGCACCGCGGCCCTTCCTCCCGTCCCCACGGGGATCCCCCCCGCGCCGGGCTTGGTGTCGGCATGGACAAAGGCAAAGCGATCCCGCACCTCCACCCGCACAGTCAGATCCGGATGATGGACGTCCACCCGCAGGTGGGGAAAGGCCTCCAACAAGGCGTGGCCCACCTCGGCGGAGATCTCCGGGGACTTGTAGGGGAACTGCTTGTCGCTGCGCTTGCACTCCACCTTGAAGGAGGAGACCCGGTCCAGATCCTCCGCCAAATAGGAGGCGGCCCGCTGGCAAATGGCGGGAAGGGCCTTCTCGCACACCCCCGCCCTGGCGTAGCCCACCACGCCAAAGACCTTGGAAACCCGGTCCTCCGCCAAATCCATGTCGGCCCCGTCGTTTTCCGGTACTACATAGATGGTAGACTGGCGGGAGGACACGGAAAACTCCCCCGCGGACTGGAGCCTGCGGCGGATATTCTTGAGCAGCACGTCCTCAAAGGTCCGGCGGTTCAGCCCCTTCAGGGCGATCTCGCCCAGCTTTAACAAAATGACTTCCTGTGGCATAGTACACTCCTCTATCACAGGCCGCGGCGCGGCTTGCTCGTATTTTTTGGAAAATCACCGGCTCTGGGCCAGAGCCTTCAGCCCCAGCTTCAGGCCTTCCGCCAGGGCGTCCACGTCCGCCTGGGTGGAAAACCGGGAAAAGCTGACCCGCAGGGCGCTTTGCACCTGCTCCCTGGGCAGGCCCATGGCCTCCAGCACATGGCTGGGCTTGGCCTTCCCGCAGGCCGACCCGGAGCTGACATACACCTCCCGCTGGGCCAGAAAGTGAAGCATGGTCTCGCCCCGCACCTGTCCCGCGGAAAAGTTCAGCACATAGGGCAGGCCGTCCTCCGGCGAGTGAATCACCACCTCCGGCATGGCGGCAAGGGCCTGCCGCAGCCGGGTGTTCAGCTCCTGGACATGGGCCAGCGTCTCCCCAGCGGGAGGCAGCAGGCGCACCGCCTCTCCCAAGGCGCAGATCAAAGGGGCGCTCTCCGTGCCGGAGCGCAGGCCCCGCTCCTGGCCCCCGCCGAACACCTGGGGCAAAATCCGCACGTCCCGCTTGCGGTACAAGGCTCCCACGCCCTTGGGGGCATGAAGCTTGTGGCCGGAAAGAGTCAGCAGGTCCGCGCCCAGCCTCCGCGGGGTGAAGTCCAGCTTGCCAAAGCCCTGCACCGCGTCCACATGAAGCAGGGCGGGGGCCTTGCTCCGGCGGATGGCCCGGGCGGCCTCCTCCACGGGGAAGATGGCGCCGGTCTCGTTGTTCACCAGCATACAGCTGACCAGAATAGTGTCCGAATCGATGGCCTGGGCCAAGGCCCCGGCCGGCAGGTTGCCGGAGCTGTCCGGCTTTAGGTACACCACCTCAAAGCCCCGGCGCTCCAGCTCCCGGCAGGGATTCAGGACGGAGTCGTGCTCCGCCGCCGTGGTGACAATTTTGTTCCCCAGCCGCCTGCGGGCCTGGGCCGCGCCAAGCACAGCCAAATTGTTGGCCTCGGTGCCGCCGCTGGTAAAGAAAATTTCCTCCGGCTGGGCGCCCAAGCGCTTTGCCACCAGACCCCGGGCCTCCTCCACCAGCTGCCTGGCCCGAAAGCCCAGGGTGTGGAGAGAGGAGGGATTCCCGTACTGCCCCACCATCAGCTCCAGGGCCTTTTCCGCCACGGGACGAAGCACCTGCGTGGTGGCGCTGTTGTCAAGATAATGCTCTGCTTGCTCCATGGGAACGTCCCCTTTTCAGGGCAGCCTGCGGTAGCCGGTGGCAAAGTCCACCTGGTTCCGCAAAGGTTCTCCCGCCTGGAAACGCCTCAGGTTTTCAGCGAAAATGTTCACAATCCGCTGATGAGTCTCCCGCAGGTGATAATGGCCGGAGACATGGGGCGTCACCACCGCGGTGGGAATGTTCCACAGCCGGTGGCCGGCGGGCAGGGGTTCCGGATCGGTAACGTCCAGGCCCGCCCCGGCAAGGCGGCCGCTTTCCAGGGCGTCGCAGAGAGCCTCGGTATCCACAATGAATCCCCGTCCCACATTCAAAAGCACCGCGCCCTCCTTCATTTTGGCAAGGCGCTCCCGGTCCATCAAGCCCCGGGTGGCCTCTGTACCCGGCAGGGTAACGGCAACCACATCTGCCTGGGGCAGCAGCTGATCCAGGTCCGCCAGCAAATGAACCTCGTCGGCATAGTCCGGGCAGGGCCGGGGGCTGCGGCGCACACCGATCACCTTGGCGCCCAGAGCCTTGCACCGCCGGCCGAACTCGCCGCCAATGTCACCCATGCCCAGCACCAGCACGGTAGAGCCGTAAACGGCCTTTACCGCTCCCTGGGACTGCCAGGCCCCGGTGCGCTGGGCGTCCCGGTAAAGCTCCAGCTTTTTCAGCAGCATCAGCAGCATGCCCAGCATATGCTCGGCAATGGCCAGACCATAGGCCCCGGTAGCGTTGGTGAGCAGCGCGTCAGGGGCCAGCACCCCAGGCTTGATGTAATCCTCCACACCGGCGCTGCCGGTCTGCACCCACTCCAGGGCGGGGGAACCGGACAGCATGGCCGGGGGAACGTTGCCCAGCAGCACGTTGGCCCAGTCCACGTCCTCCTGGGAAAGCGGCGGACACTGTACGGCCCTTTCACGGGGAGCATAGATCAAATTGTCCCCTCCCCGAAAGCGGAACTCCCACTGAGGCGCGGCGTCCTGCAGCTGCTTTACATGAGATTCCTCCACGGGTATGGTGACAAGAACATGTTTCGTATTCATTAAGAAAGCACCTCGATTTTTTTGAGTATATACATCCCTGCTGAAGCGGCCCTTACAGCTGGGCCAATTCCCCTTCCCACAGCTGCCAGCTGGCGTCGGAGGGCATGCGCCAATCTCCTCGGGGGGACAGGGTGACAGATCCCACCTTGGGGCCATCGGGCAGGCAGCTGCGCTTGAACTGCTGGGTGAAGAACCGCCGGTAAAAGGCGATCAGCCAGCGCTTTACCTGGGCGCCGTCGTACTCACCCGCGAAGGACCGGCAGGCCATGCGGTAAATTTTTCCAGGCCCAAAGCCAAACCGCAGCATATAGTACAGGAAAAAGTCGTGGAGCTGGTAAGGCCCCACCAGCTCTTCTGTCTTTTGGGCGATTTCCCCGTCCTTGGGAGGCAGCAGCTCCGGGGACACCGGGGTGTCCAGCACATCCAGGAGGGCCGCCCGCAACCGGTCCTCGCTGTGGTCTGCCACATAGCGTACCAGGTGGCGCACCAGCGTTTTGGGAATGGAAGCGTTCACCCCGTACATCGACATGTGGTCCCCGTTATAGGTGGCCCAGCCCAGGGCCAGCTCGGACAAATCCCCCGTGCCGATGACAATGCCTCCCAGCCGGTTGGCGGTGTCCATAAGCACCTGGGTGCGCTCCCGGGCCTGAGCGTTTTCATAGGTCACGTCCAAACAGTCCTCCTCCTGGCCGATGTCCGCGAAGTGCTGGCGCACCGCCTTCTCAATGGACACCTCCCGGAAAGAGACCCCCAGCTCCTCGGCTATGCGCTGGGCGTTGGACTTGGTGCGGCTGGTGGTGCCGAAGCAGGGCATGGACAGGGCGTGAATCCCCCTGCGGTCCAGGCCCAGCCGGTCAAAAGCCCGAACGGTCACCAGCAGGGCCAGGGTGGAATCCAGCCCACCGGAAAGCCCCACCACCGCCGTTTTTCCGCGGATGGCGGCAAGCCGGCTGGAAAGGCCCACGCTCTGCATGGTCAGGATCAGCTGGCACCGGTCAGAAAGCCCCGCCGCGTCCTGAGGGACGAAGGGAGCGGAGGGAAATTCCCGCCGGGGCTGGAAGGCGTCCAGGGTAGCCTGGTCATAGGCAAAGGGAATGGGAACACATCCGCTCTGCCGGGGCTGCCAGGTGTTCATCCGGCGGCGCTCTTGGGAGAGCCGTTCCAAATCCACGTCGACGGTAACCAGCCCTGTGGTGAACAGCTGACTCTCCCCCAGCAGGGAGCCGTTTTCGGCAATCATATCATGGCCTGCGAACACCATGTCCGTGGTGGACTCCCCCAGACCGCTGTCCGCGTAGGCATAGGCGCACAGCAGCCGCCCGGAGTGCTGGCGCACCAGCTCCCGGCGGTACTCCGCCTTGCCAATGGTCTCGTCAGAGCAGGAGGGGTTCAGCACCACCGTGGCCCCAGAGAG
The DNA here is from genome assembly GCA_905215055.1 of uncultured bacterium. GTDB lineage: Bacteria > Bacillota > Clostridia > Oscillospirales > Acutalibacteraceae > Acutalibacter. The sequence goes on along the minus strand of CAJMOH010000011.1, from coordinate 25,895 downwards.
GCACAGCTGGGTGCTGGGGGGCAGGGGACTCCACAGATCCTCGCAGATCTCCACGCCCACCGCCAGGTCCGGCACGTTCTCGCAGCGGAACAGCAGCCCCCTGCCCAACCAGGCCTTCTGCCCGGCAAAGGAGACCTCCACCGCCGCCGGAGCCTGGGTAAAGTGCCGGGCCTCGTAAAATTCCGAATAGTTGGGGAGACAGCTTTTGGCAGGCAGGCCCAAAAGCTTTCCCCGGTGGAACACCGCGGCGCAATTGTACAGCGCCCCGTTCCAGGGAACAGGCACGCCCACCGCGCAGAGGATATCCAGCCCGGCGGCGGCCTTCATCAGCCGGGCAAGGGCCTGCTCCGCCCCGGCCAGCAGCGTCCGGTCCCGAAACAGGTCCCCGCAGGTATAGCCTGTCAGGGAAAGCTCTGGAAAGCACACCGCCCCACAGCCCTGGGCGGCGGCCTCCTCAATCATCTCTCGCATCCGCCGGGCGTTTTCCTCTGGGTTGGCCACAGACACCGGCGGAGTGGCGGCGGCAATGCGGTAAAATCCGTCCTTCACAGAAATCATCCTTTCGCGTGGGATAACTGTCAAATCCCCAGCGCCTGAAGCCAAACGCTGGGGATCAAGGGCTTGCTGTCAAACCTGAGAGCTGGCAGGCTCCGGGGTGGGAGTGGGCGCGGCCGGCTCTGGTGTGGGAGTGGCCGGCTCAGGCGTAGGAGTGGCGGGAGCCGGTGTGGGTGTGGCAGGCTCCGGCGTGGGGGTAGAGGGGGCCGGCGTAGCCGGAGCGGGAGTGGCCGGCTTTGCCGTGGGCTGAGCCGTGGGCGCGGGGGTGGGCGTGGGATCGGACTCGGAGGTATAGCCGGACTCCCTGGTGGTGTCCACCTTGTCCGTGTCCGTGCCGGGTCCTACGGCGTACACCTTGCCCGTGGCCGGATATTCCGAGGAGGACAGCTCCTCGCTTTTCACTTGGGTCTCCCCTTTATAGTAGCTGCGGTAGGCCCTGGCCGTATAGCCGGTATTGCCCGAGGACCGGCGCACATACTGGCCGGAGGCCAGGCTGTCGTCCGTGCGGAAGCTGACAGAATCCAGCGGTCCCCAGGAGCTTGTCTGCTCGGAGGAGACAGCCACGCTGTCCCACTCCTCCGGGAAGCAGCCGTAAAACTCCACATACAGGGTGGTGCCGGACATCCAGGCGGCAATGTAAACCGGCGTATCCAGGGGATTGCGGAACCGGAAATCCAGGTTGCCATAGTCCACCGTGGCGTCCAAGCCGATGGGACAGTAGGAGGAGGGCATGGCGTGGCACCAACGCTCCACAATTTCCATGCCCGCGTACAGAGAGGCGATGTACAGCGTGGAGGACCCTTGGCAGATGCCGCCGCCATACATCTGGACAATCACCCCGCCGGAAATGCCCCCGGCAGGGAGCCAGCCATTGTTGGGGTCGGTGCTGTCTCCCAGGGTGGTGTTGTAGGAGAACTCCTCCCCCGGCTCCAAAATGGCGCCGTTCACCTTGGAAAGAGCCAGCGCCATGTTGCTGTTGCCGTTGGCCGTGTTGGTGGACACGGTGCTGTAACCGGACATCTTCCCGAAATGCTCCTGCAAATAGGCCTTGGTTACCGTGGGCTGGGTCTCCACAAAGGCGGCCTGAATGTCTCCGCCCCGCTTTTCAGAGAGCAGCTGGCGCACGCTTTCCAGGGTTTTGTCCAGGTCCACCTGGCTGCCCACCTGCTCGTCGGTAAAGGTGAAGCTGCCGTCCTCCGCCCGGCCAGAAACCGTGGCGTTCTGGGCCTGAGTCACACAGTCCTTGGCGGCGGAAAGCAGCTTTTGCTCTCCCGTTTCCGACAGGTCCGTGACATAGTTTAAAGGCGTGTCCGTTTCCAAGCGCTTTTCCAAAAGCTGGGGCAGGGTCAAATCCAGCACGTCCTGGGTGACAAAATCCTCCCCCGAAAGCAGGATGGTGTCGTCCCGAAACCGGACGGTGATCTCCAAATTGTCCACTGCCTCTTGAATGGCGGACTTGGCAGTCTCCAGGGCCTCCTCCACCGTTTTCCCGGCAATGTTTTTGCCGCCGATGGAGGCTCCCTCTGGAAAGACGCTGAGGTCCTCCACCTGGGAGGGCAGGGAGGAAGATTCCTCCTCTTGATTGGAACAGGCGCAAAGGCCTCCCGCCAGCAGCGCGGCGGCAAAAACCGCAGTCAACCTAAGCAAAAACGACTTTCGGAGCATGGCACCCATCCTTTCCTGTATCAACGCTGAATCTATATCTTTGGGAAAAGTCCCCTTCCGCTCTGTGGAATCCTTTTCATTATACCTGTCCCCGGCGGAAAAGTAAAGCGGCAATCCCCCGGGATTTCACGAAAAAACTGGCTTTTTGCCTCGGGACGTGCTACAATAGCGGCAGGAAAATTCCGCCTGCTCAGGCCGGAATTCACTTTCAAGAGGACGAGGGGATTCCATGAAAATTATGCTGTTAACCGCCGCCACGGGAGGCGGCCACCTGCGGGCTGCCGCCGCGGTGGAAAAGTACATTCGCGACAACACCAGCTACGATGTGGTCACGGTGGACGCTTTAAAGGCTGTGGGCCGTTTTTTGGACAAGCCCGTTTGCGACGCCTACCGCTTTATGGCCAAGCGCGTGCCTGCCATGTTCGGCCGGCTGTATAGGCAAACCAACCGCCAAAACCTGTTCTCCGACCTGGTGCCCAAGCTCAGCGGGCTGTTCAGCAATCTGCTGTTTCAGGCCATTTCCCGGTACAACCCGGACGTGATTCTCACCACCCATCCCTTTGCCACGGAGATGGTTTCCGATCTGAAGGAGGACGGCATGCTTGCCGCCCCCCTCATCTGTATCCTCACCGACTATGGCGTACATCGGGCCTGGATTGCCCCTCAGGTGGATGCCTATGTGGTGGCCAGCGAGGACATGGTGCCGGAGCTGCAGAGCTTTGGGGTGGAGGAGAGCAAAATCTATCCCTTTGGCATCCCCGTACACGGGGTGTTCTTCCATCGGGAGGACCGGGACATGCTGCTGCGGGACCTGCGCCTGGACCCGGGGCTGCCCACGGTGCTGTTCATGGCGGGCAGCTTTGGGGTGGCCAATATCATCAAGCTCTACCGGGAGCTGGCCTCCACCGACGTGAAAATGCAGATTATCGTCATCACCGGCCGGAACCAGCGGCTCTACGAAGCCTTCGAGCGGGAGCTGGCGGCGGGGGAGCGGATTCCCACCCGGCTGATCTACTTCACCGACGAGGTGGAAAAGTACATGCACGCCAGCGACCTGCTGGTGACAAAGCCCGGCGGCCTCACCGTGTCCGAGGCGCTGGCCTGCAACCTGCCCATGGCCGTGTTTGACGCCATCCCCGGCCAGGAGGAGGACAACGCCAACTTCCTCAAGGTTCACGACATGGGCGTGCGGCTGAAAAAGGACGGGGACTTTGCCGGAGAGATTTCCGCCCTGCTGCGGGAAAAGGAAAAGCTCCAGGAAATGCGGGAAAACTGCCAGCACTTTGACAAGTCCCAGTCCATCCCCAACCTGCTGGCCCTGATCCGGCAGCTGGTGGAGGAGCAGTCATGAGCGGCTACGGCTGGGTGCAGGAGGAGCTGGAGCGGCTGGCGGACCCTGGCTATCGGACCTTTCACGAAGGCCTGATCCCCGGGGTGAAAATGTCCTATGGCGTCCGTCTGCCCCAGCTGCGGGGCCTGGCGAAAACCATCCTCAAGGGCGGCGCCCTGGACTATCTGCGGGCCACCTCCCCCGGCTCCTATGAGGAAACTCTGCTCCGGGGCCTGGTGATTGGCGCGCTCCCGCTGCCCTGGGCGGAAAAGCGGCCTCTGGCGGAGGACTTTCTTCCCCGCATTGACAACTGGGCCGTGTGCGACACCTTCTGTGGTTCTCTGAAGCCCCGCTCTCCCCAGGACCGGCAGGAGATGTGGGAATTCCTCAAGCCCCTCTACCCCAGCACCCAGGAATATTTCGCCCGGGCTGCCGCCGTGATGCAGCTCTCCCACTTTGTGGACCAGGACCATGCGGAGGAGGGACTTTCCCTGCTGAGGCAGGTGTCCCACCCCGGCTATTACGCGAAAATGGCGGTGGCCTGGGCACTGTCCGTGTGGTATGTGAAGGTTCCCCAGCCCACGGAAGCTCTGCTGTCTCAAGGCCTGCTGGACCCCTGGGTGCAGAACAAAGCCATCCAGAAGGTGCGGGAATCCCGCCGGGTCAGCCAGGAGGACAAGGACCGGCTGCTGGTCTATAAGCGGTAATCCCTTATAAGACGGGCCAGAGCCGCAAAACGTGACACTTTGAGAAAAACTTTTTTGGGAAGGTGCTTTGTCATGAAAATCGGCTGCTGTTTCTCCCTGTGGGACGAGGGGATTCTCCAGTTTTCCACCACAGGCGCGGATTATGTGGAAACAGGGTTCTCCTCTCTGGGGGACAAAACCATCGATCAGGTTCGGGAGCGGGGCCTGGTCTTGAGGGAGGCCGGCGTCTCCCTGGAGGTGATGAACCTGCTCTTCCCGGGAGAGCTGCGGCTCACTGGGCCACAGGCGGACTTCGCCGCCGTGGACCGGTATTTGGAGGAAAACCTGCCCAAAGCCGCCGCTCTTGGGGTAGACACGGTGGTTTTCGGCAGCGGCGGCGCCCGCCGTGTGCCGGAGGGCTTCCCCCAGGAGGAGGCCTTTTCTCAGTTGGTGGAGCTGGGAAAGCATCACGTTGCCCCGGCCATGGAGGCCTGGGGCATCACCTGCTGCGTGGAGCCGCTGAACCGGACCGAGTGCAACATTCTCACCACCAGCGGGGAGTGCTTGGAGCTGGTAAAGGCGGTCCATCACCCCCGCTTCCAGCTGCTGATCGACCTGTACCACTTTGACCGGGAGCAGGAGCCCCTGTCTGAAATAGCGGCCTGTCAGGAGCATTTGCGCCACTGTCACATTGCCAGCGCCAAAAACAGCCGGCTGATCCCCCTGCCCGGCGACGGGGAGGACTATCTCCCCTTTTTCCAGGCGCTGAAGGCCGGGAGCTACCAGGGGAGGCTGTCTCTGGAAGGCTCCATGCCGGGAGGGATTTCACAAATCCAAACCTCCATCACCTACCTAAAGGACCTGGCAGGGCAGGCCGGGCTGTAAAAAGAAAAAGCTCTTCCCGTTTTGGGAAGGGCTTTTTTGCTGCCGTCACCGTCTCAATCTTTCCAGCAGGATGGTATTCACCAGGGTGGTGACCCCGTCGATCAGGAACCCCAGACCGATGAACATCACCAGGCCCTCTATGGTGCCGAAGGGATTTAAGACCATCACCAGGCCGCAGATGGCCAGAGCCGCGGCCACCAGGAAGGAAACCCACCACCGGCCAAAGCCCAGGGCCTTCATGTCCAGGGAACGCTTTAGGGAACCAAAGCTGTCTATCAGAATATAGATGCCCAGCACCACCGGCACAAAGGCAAGCAGAAACCGGATCCAGATGAGCAAAAACAGGCCCAAGAGAATCAGCAGTACCCCCAGCACCAGGTCCAGCTTATCCGCGGCCGGGCCGCCCCGGAGATAGGCCGCCAGCCGCACCACACCGTAGATCACCACCGCCCCGCCAATCAGCAGGCATGCAAATCCCAAAGACAGCTCCGGCATCACCAGCAGCACCACGCCCAGTACAATGTACAGCAGGGAGGAAAGAATCAAACTGTTGCGAATGCTCTTTAACATTGAGAAGGACCTCCTTTTCTCTCACATTCTTTACCTTTAGTGTACTCCATCCGCCCGGTAAATACAAGAGCCATTCCCCTTCGACTTTCTTACAAAATCCCTTTCCCCCGCAAAAAAAAGAGAGCCCCTTGCGGGACTCTCTCGAAAAGACGTTGGATATTAGAACACGCCGTTGGTCATGTCCTCCACAATCAAGGTGCGGGGGCCGTTGCTGGCCGGGGCAGCCTTGGGAGCGGCAGCGGGGGCGGCGGCAGGAGCCGGGGCCTCCTCTTCCTTGTGGGGATTGTCACGCCAGTTGAGGAACTTTTCGGCAACCTGGGGGAACAGGGCGTAGCTGAGCACGTCCTCCTCGCAATGGCCCAGGCCCTTTTCCTTGCACTCGGCGCGGAGCTTGTCCATTTCAGGCTCCAGCAGGTCGGCGGGACGGCAGGTAATGACCTCGTCGCTGCCAATGGCCTTCCTGCGGACCTCTTCGTTGACCTCGCCGGGCAGCTGGCCGTACTCGCCGCGAAGCAGGCCCTTGGACTCCTTGGTAATCATCTTGTAGCGCTCGCCGGCCAGCACGTTCAGCACGGCCTGAGAGCCGACAATCTGGCTGGTGGGGGTAACCAGGGGCGGATAACCGAAGTCCTTCCGCACGTTGGGGATCTCCTCCAGCACAGCGTAATACTTGTCCTCGGCGTTGGCCTGCTTCAGCTGAGAGATCAGGTTGGACAGCATGCCGCCGGGAACCTGATACAGCAGGGTGTTCACGTCCACCTTCAGCACCTTGGGGTTGATGTCCAGCTTTTCAGCCACGCCCCGGAAGTGAGCGGCGGCCTCCACCAGCTTGGCCATATCCAGGCCGGTGTCACGGCTGGTTCCCTGCAGGGTGGCCACCATGGATTCGGTGGCGGGCTGAGAGGTGCCGTTTGCCAGGGGAGACAGAGCGCAGTCCACAATGTCCACGCCGGCCTGAGCAGCCATCAGGTTGGTCATGTCACCGGTACCGGTGGTGTTGTGGGTGTGCAGGTGAATGGGTACGCTGACATTTTCCTTCAGCTTCTTCACCAGGGAGTAGGCGTCATAGGGCAGCAGCAGGTTTGCCATGTCCTTGATGCAGATGGTGTCGGCGCCCATTTTCTCCAGCTTCATGGCCAGCTTTACAAAGTAGTCCTCGCTGTGAACGGGGCTTTTGGTGTAGCTGATAGCAGCCTCCACCATGCCGCCGTACTCCTTGACAAACTTCATGGCGGCTTCCATGTTCCGGGGATCGTTCAGCGCGTCGAAGATACGCACCACGTCGATGCCGTTTTCAATGGACTTCTTGCAGAAGGCCTCCACCACGTCGTCGGCATAGTGGCGGTAGCCCAGAATGTTCTGGCCCCGGAGCAGCATTTGCAGCTTGGTGTTGGGCAGACCCTTCTTCAGAGTGCGCAGGCGCTCCCAGGGGTCTTCGTTCAAAAAGCGCATGCACACGTCGAAGGTGGCGCCGCCCCAGCACTCTAGGGACCAGTAGCCAATGCTGTCCAGCACAGGCAGGATCGGGATCATGTCCTCGATCTTCATGCGGGTAGCAGCCTGGGACTGGTGTGCGTCGCGCAGGATGGTATCCATAATTTTAAGGGGATTTTTTGCCATTTTTTAAGCCATTTCCTTTCCCTGTGATAATGTAATCTCCATTAGCCGCCAAACAGGGCCAGCAGCACGCCAGCCGCCACAGCGGAACCGATCACGCCGGACACATTGGGGCCCATGGCGTGCATCAGCAGGAAGTTGGAAGGATCGTACTTCTGGGCCACCACCTGGGATACCCGGGCAGCCATCGGCACAGCGGACACGCCGGCGGAGCCGATGAGGGGGTTGACCTTCTCCTTGGAGAAGATGTTCATCACCTTGGCCAGCAGCACGCCGCCGGCAGTACCAAAGCCAAAGGCCACAATGCCCAGCACCAGAATGCCCAGGGTCTGCCAGCTCAGGAAGGTGGCTGCGGTGGCGGTGGCGCCCACGGACACGCCCAGGAAGATGGTGACAATGTTCATCAGCTCGTTCTGGACAGTCTTGCTCAGGCGCTCTACCACGCCGCACTCCCGCATCAGGTTGCCCAGCATCAGGCAGCCCACCAGAGAAGCCGCGGAGGGCACCAGGAAGGACACGAAGATGGTGACAATGATGGGGAACAGGATCTTCTCAGTCTTGGAGACGGGACGCAGCTGCTTCATCTTGATCTTCCGCTCCTTGTCGGTGGTCAGCAGCTTCATAATGGGAGGCTGAATCACCGGCACCAGCGCCATGTAGGAGTAAGCCGCCACGGCGATGGGTCCAAGGAGGTGGGGAGCCAAATGGCTGGTGGTGTAGATGGCCGTGGGGCCGTCCGCGCCGCCGATGATGCCGATGGAAGAGGCCTCCGCTCCAGTGAATTCCAAGGCCCGGGCGCCCACATAGGTGATAAAGATGCCCAGCTGGGCGGCAGCGCCCAGCAGCAGGCTCTTGGGGTTGGCGATCAGGGGACCAAAGTCGGTCATGGCGCCCACGCCCACGAAGATCAAGCAAGGGTACACGCCCAGCTTGACGCCCAGGTACAGCACGTCCAGCAGGCCCACGGAGATGGAGGTTCCCAACAGGCTGGTAAGCTCGTTGATGATATTCTCCGTCGCGCCGCCCGCGGCGATTTCGTCAATGATCTCCTGGGTCACCGTGGCGCCGCCAAACAGCTCCCACTGCACATGACCATTGGCAAAGAGCACCTCGTGGAACATGCCCGCGCCCGGCAGGTTTGTAAGCAGCATGCCAAAGGCGATGGGCAGCAACAGCAAAGGCTCAAATTGTTTGACAATCGCAAGGTACAGCAGCACGCAGGAAACCACCAGCATAATCAGGCTGAGAGGATTCTGCTGGACAATATAAAAGCCCGTTTGCTGCAAAAAGTTGATAATTCCGTCCATGGGATTCTTTCACTCCTTTTAAAATGTGGTTTGTGGGGAAGGAGCAAAAGTGTTAAGCAATGGTGCAAAGCAGAGTGCCGCTCTCCACAGAGGAGCCCTTGGTGGTGGCCACAGAGGTAATGGTGCCGTCGTGGGGAGCCATAATCTCGTTTTCCATCTTCATGGCTTCCAGAATCATCAGCACGTCGCCGGACTTGACAGCCTGGCCGGCAGTCACCTTCACGTCCAGAATGGTGCCGGGCATGGGAGCGGTGATCTGCTCGCCGGCGCCAGCGGCGGGAGCAGGAGCAGGAGCCGGGGCCGGAGCCGGGGCGGGAGCGGCAGCGGGCGCGGGAGCCGCCACGGGAGCGGGGGCAGCGCCGCCCTTAACTTCTTCTACGGTAACTTCGTAAGCAGTACCATTGACATTGACATTATACTTTCTCATAATTGGATTCCCTCTCTGTTAAAATGATGTGGGTTTCTAAAAAAGTGTCTTTGGGCTGTTACACCCTGCGAATGGACAAGATCTTGATGTGGTCCACATCCTCGCCCATGTCCTCAGCAATGGCTGCCGCGATTGCGGCCACCAGCTGCTGGCTGCCAGGCTGCGGAGCCTGAGCCGGGGCTGCGGCAGGCGCGGCGGGCGCCGGCGCTGGAGCAGGAGCCTGCGTGGCTGAAGCGTTCTGCTTGCCCGTAACAGCCACCATAATTTTGCCCAGCAGCACAATGATGATAATCAGGCAGATCAAGGCGATGAACACCGTGACAAGCCCCATGATGACAACCTGGGCATCGTTGACTTGTGGCATACTGTTGTACCTCCCTTCGCCATAGCGTTATGGATAAACATGCGTTTAACAACGGTCGGATTTTGAAAAAACACCATTCTTCCGCATTTTATCAAAATCATGTTTATGATACCACGAACCAGCCCTTTTGACAATGCCTTGTTCATGATTTCGTTAAAGTTTTTTCAAAGATTCCTTTTTCTTTCGGACGCAAAAAACCGGCGGCAATCCAACCGCCGGTCTCTCTGTCAAATACCTGTCAGATCCACCAGGTCCGCCGCTTTTTCCCGGGCGGCCTCATAGTCCGCCGCCTCCACCAGATAGGGCTTGGTGGGCTTGGAGGCGTCAGGCTCCCAGGGGCGCAGCTGATACACCAGCCAGATCTTTTCCGGCTCCTCGGGCGGCTCTTCCTCCAGGGGAACAAAGCCCTCCGCCCGGAAAAATTCCAGCGCCTCCCGGTTTTCCGGATGGACCCGGCACAACACCCTGCGCCGGTTGCCCATTTCCATCATATCCCGCATCAGGCTCCACAGAGCCGTGCCGATCCGCCGCCGGTACAGGCCCTCCTTGACGTAGAGCTGAAACTCCACGGAAAACAAATTCTCCGGGTTGGAGGGGTCCTCGCTGAGATGGCAGAACCCCACGGTCTGATGGTCAATTTCGCACAGCAGCCAGCCGATTCCATAGGTGTAGCGGTCAATGCGCTGAACATAGTCTTGCAGCCCGGGCGGCTCCTGCTCCGGAGCTGCCGGAGTTCCGGTATAGGGGGTATACACCTTCAGCATGGATGGGCCGTCCCACTCGTTTACACGCCGCACCGCTGTTCTTCTCACCGGCTGTCTCTCCCTTCTAAAAAAACGGAATCCGCAGGGTAAAGGTCTCCATACACTTGCCATCCCCGCCAAAGGCATTGTTGTATTCCAGAATGTTGTACTCGTTGAGCAAATCGTCATAGGGGGTGGAATCCCCGTTTTTGTACCAATTTCTCTGGCTGTCCATCACGCCCATAGCGGTGATTACCGGCAGGGTTTGGCGCAGGTTTTCCAGATAGTTGGTGTAATCGGTGCCTTCCAAGCCAGCCGCCCGCAGCAGCAGGCCGGAAAGGTAATTCAGGCTGACTGCCTCAATCTCTTCCCCGTCCAGGTCATAGTTGGCCCAGATCAGGAAGGGGACCTCATACTCCCGCATGATGTTCTCAAAGGACAGATCGTTGGAATCCTCTCCCAGCAGCAGAGAGAGAAACTCCGACTCCAGGTTGGGCCAGTGATCCCCAAAGAACAGAATCACCACCGGCTCCTCCTGCTCAGAAAAATAATCGATCAAATATTCCAGGGCCTCGTCGCTTTTCTTGGTCAGGCTCAGGTACTGCTCTGTTTGGGGATACTCCCCCGGGGCCTCCTCAATTTGAACGGTGGTCTCGTAATCCTCGTCCTCATAGCCGCCGTGATTCTGAATGGTCACGTTGAAGAGAAACAGAGGGGTGTCCTTATCCCGGTGCTCGTACTCATAGATCACCTGGTTATAGCTGGAGAGATCGCTGGTCAGGCCATGCTCCAGCCGGCGGTGTACGTCGAATTTTGTCACGTCGATAAATTCGTCAAAGCCCAGATACTCGTAAGCCTCGTCCCGCTCCCAGGCGCTGGCCTGGCCGGGATGGATAGCTGTGCAGTGATAGCCGTATGTATCCTTCAGCAGAGACACCAGAGAGGTCTGCTGGTGGTCCACATACTGCTGATAAGGCTTGCTGCCCGTGGGCAGAAACGCCGTGGTATTCCCGGTCAAAAACTCGTACTCGCTGTTGCAGGTGTTGCCTCCATACACAGAGGAATAGGCCGTCCCCCATACCACGTCCCCGCTTTCCTGCAGAGAGTGGAGGAAGGGCAGATTGTCCTGGGACAGAGTGATGCTGCCATCCCCTGTGGCGGCCATGTCCGTAAAGGACTCATTCATAATAGCGATAACAGTGGGCAGGGTCTGGGGATCTCCCACAGGCTCCGGCTCCTCCAGCTGGCCGGCCTCCTCCGAGACCTCCTCCGCCTCAGCGGCGGAATAGCCCTCTGGCTTATCCACCATTAAAAACTGGATATTGGCAAAAAATCCCGCGGTGATGCCGGTGATTTCCGAGCTGGTTTTCTGGTTCCAGGCCCACACGGAAATGCCCAGGGTGGACATGACGTTTACCGGAAACAGCAGCACAAACAAAAACGCCGCCAAACACCCAGACACGCCCCGCTCCGCCAGGCGCACCCACTTTTCCGGCTCCTGGCGGGGATCCAACTTCACGCACAGGATCACAGTGAGCAGATAGCCCATGGCCATCACCGTCATCAAAGGCGTCGGCTCGTAGGTATAGCCTCCGGAAACCGTCAGCGCCGTGCTGAAGCCCTGAATGTCCCAGGGCAGAATGGGCTGGCCCCGAAACTGCACCACAAAGTAATTGGCAATGCCAAACACCAGGAAAATCAGCCCGCCGGCCAGGGCCGTCACCCACACCCGGCGGGAAAGGGCGTATATTACCGCGAAAACCATCAGGTAGCACAGATAATTGGCCAAGCCCGTTTGAAAGGAAAAGTTCAAAATCCTGGTGGAGTTGATAAAGTCTACCGCGATAAAGGACCCCAGCGGCAGCAAAAGCAGAACGGCCCAGCTGATAAGCCTTCCAGCCCGCGGCGGAAGCTTGACCTCCAGGAAGCAGGCGGCAGCCGCCGCCAGGGAGAGCAGCCAAAAGCCCACCCCATAGCCCGCGAAGGCGGCAGCAGTCAGCTCCTGCTCCTCGGCAGCGGCAAAGAGGTACACCTCCCAGCCAAAAAAAGCAGCCGCCAACGCCAGGATTCCTCCGGCGGCAAGCTTATTCCACCGGCCAAAGCGCAGCCGGACCTTACAATGATTTCCCGTCAGGCCCTCCCCGGAGGACGGCCCCGTTTTCTTCTCTGTCTTTCCCATAGCTAGAAAAGTTCGCTTCCTTTACGCGAAATTTCCCCACAGCTCCTTACACAGCCCGTTTCACGCCCGGCCCCGTTTCCAGGCGATAATGGCGTCGGCAATGCGCCGGCTGGCCAGCCCGTCCCCATAGGGATTGCTGGCCTGGCTCATCCGGGCATACTCTGCCTCATCGGTGAGCAGCTCCTTCACCAGAGAGTAAATGGTCTCCTCGTCGGTGCCGGCCAGCTTCAGGGTGCCGGCGGCAATGCCCTCGGGGCGCTCGGTGGTGTCCCGCAGGACAATCACCGGCTTGCCCAGAGAGGGGGCCTCCTCCTGAATGCCGCCGCTGTCGGTGAGGATGAGGGTGGACCGGGCCAGCAGGTTGTGAAACTCGATGACCTCCAGAGGGTCGATGAGCTTCACCCGATCACAGCCGCCCAGCTCTTCCTCCGCGGCCTTTTGGACCAGTGGGTTCAGATGGACAGGATACACCACCTTCACGTCGGGGAATTCCTCCACCACCCGGCGGATGGCCCGGAACATCCGGTGCATGGGCGCTCCCAGGTTCTCCCGCCGGTGGGCGGTGAGCACAACCAGCCGGGAACCCTTGGCCCACTCCAAAATCTCGTCGGAGTAGTCCTCCCGCACGGTGGTTTTCAGGGCGTCGATGGCGGTGTTGCCGGTGACCACAATGGTCTCCGGCCGCTTGCCCTCCCGGAGCAGGTTGTCCCTGGCGCCCTGGGTGGGGGCAAAGTGCAGGTCCGCCACGCAGCCCACAAACTGCCGGTTCATCTCCTCTGGAAAGGGGGAATACTTGTCATAGGTGCGCAGGCCGGCCTCCACATGGCCTACCGCCGTCTGGCCGTAATAGGCCGCCAAGGCCCCGGCAAAGGTGGTGGTGGTGTCCCCGTGAACCAGAACCATGTCCGGCCTCACCTCTTGGATCACCTTTTCCAGCCCTTGCAGCACCCGGGCGGTAATGTCCGACAGGGTCTGCCCCGGCTTCATAATGTCCAGGTCGTAATCGGGGGTGATGCCGAAGGCCTCCAGCACCTGGTCCAGCATTTGGCGGTGCTGGGCGGTGACGCACACCAGGCTTTCAAACTCCTCCCGCCGGCCCAGCTCCTTGACCAGAGGGGCCATTTTGATGGTCTCCGGCCGGGTGCCGAACACGGACATGACTTTGATTTTCTCCACGGTATCCCGTCCTTCCCGTAACTATATTCTCAATTTCTCAAGTTCTTGTCTACAAAGATCTTACAAATTTCTGACAAGCCCTTTCCACGCAAGGCCCAGGCCTGGAGACCGGAGCCAAAGCGCCGGGCTTACCTCTTGGCCTCCCTGCGGATCTGTCCCAAAAACTTTATGTTGTTCCGGTAAAACCTGCCCAGGCGGGACGGCTCCCGGAGAATGCGGTACAGCCACTCGGTGTTGGTCTTGACAAAAACCGCCGGCGCCCGGCGCTTACTGCCGGACAGCACGTCGAAGGACCCGCCCACGCCGATAAACACGCCCTTGGAAAACCTCTCCAGGTGCCGGGCGATCAGCTTCTCCTGGGCGGGAACACCCAGGGCCACCAGCACCAGATCCGGCTGGAGGGCCTCAATCTCCCGGAAGTCGGCGTCCTTGTCCTTTCCATAGCCGTTTTTATAGTGGATCTCCATCTGAGGGTACTGGGCTTTCAGCTTTTGGGCCAGGGCGGAGACCACCTCCTCCTTGGCGCCCAGCAGGTAGACGCTTTTCCCCTGCTGCCCCGCCAGCTTCAAGAGCTGCTCCGCCAGATCCACTCCCGTGATGCGTTCCTTGGCGGGCAGGCCCAGCAGCCGCATGGCCTTGACCACGCTGATGCCGTCAGGCACTACCGCCGTTTCCTCGTCCAGCAGCAGGGCGCGGATCTCCGGGCTGTCCCCGGCGTGCATCAAAATCTCTGGGTTGGCGGTGACCACAAACAGCCGCCGGCCAGCGGCCAGGGCCTCCCCCGCCTTTTGGCAGAATTCCTCCGCCGTTCCGGGAAACACCCGCCGCAGATACTCTTTAACCGCCATGCTTCTCCCCCTTTTCCCCCGGCTCCTCCCGCTGGGGCTTGGCCCGGCGGTTCCGCTCCCGGTCCTCGTCAAAGTCGTACAGTTCCCCGGTTCCAAAGGCCTCGGTGCTTTCCGACGCCTTTAAAAACACAGTGATGGTTTGGAAAATCAACTTGATGTCCATCCAGATGCTGTAATTCTCGATATACATCAGGTCCATCACCAGCTTGTCCTTGGGAGAGGTGTTGTACTTGCCGGAAATCTGGGCCAGGCCCGTCAGCCCGGCCTTCATCCGCAGGCGATAGGCAAACTCCGGCAGCTCCTCCGTGTACTTTTCCACGTTTTCCAGCATTTCGGGCCGTGGACCTACCACGGTCATGTCGCCCTTTAAAATGTTCAAAAGCTGGGGCAACTCGTCAATGCGAAACTTCCGCAGCACCCTGCCCACCCGGGTGATCCGGTCGTCGTTTTCCGTGACGGACTTGTGGATGGAGTTTTCCTCCTTCATGGTGCGGAACTTGTACACCTCAAACACCCGGCCGTACTTGGTCAGGCGCTTCTGCTTGTAGAACACATGGCCCCCGTCCTCGGCCTTGATGGCGATGGCGCAGGCCAGCATAATGGGGCTGGCGATCACCAGGCCCACCAGGGAGATAAACAGGTCCATCAGCCGCTTGGCAATGCGCTGCTCCAGGGTCAGGTCCTTGGCCACATACATCACCAGGGACTTGTCGTCCAGGGTCATGTACTTGGCCCCCTGGCTGACCACGTCGATCATCTCAAAGTTGTAGTAGATGTTCTTCTGCTTTTGATAGCAGTACTCAATCAGGTGGATCCGCTCCTTGATGGGCACGTCGTAGAGAAACACCGTGTCGTTGCGGGCAATGACGTCCAGCACCTTGGGGTCGTCAAAGCGGATGATCTCGTCCACCTCGTACTGCTTGCGGAATTTGTAGATCTTGGGAATGATATTCCCCAGGCTCTGCCGGGAGGAGGAAATGACGCAGCACTTCTCCGGCGGCTCCAGGGAAAAGTAAATATAGTTGCCAAAGTAGGCAAAGAACACAATGACGATCAGCTGCAACACCATTACCAGCAGCAGCCGCTCGGGGGTTTCGTAGACAAAGTGGGCGTTGTTTTTTTCGCTGGTGTTCATAATGGACAGCTGCAAATGGGTAATCAGATCCGTGATGATGGTGGCCAAGGCCATGGAGTGGACAATGGGCCTGCTTTTCTGAGTACCCACGGCATAGCCTCCGTACACCTGCATCAAGGCGATGCCCAGCACCACAAAGGTCACCATGGTGACGCCGGTGGTTCTGGAGAGATTGAACAGCCAGGGGTTATTGATGCCAAAGATCCCGAAAAAAATGCCGAACAAAGAGGCAAACAGCGCCATTTTCAAGATGAAAACAATGGTCCGCCGCAGCTTTTTTATGGTGTGCATGGCAATACCGTCCTTATGTGGAAGAGATACGAGTGATTGACACCATCACCCGTTTGCGTTCATAGTTAGGGGTATTATAGCACAGTGATTTGAAAAAAGCAAAGATTGCGTAAAAATCCGTCTGACTGTCCGTTCTTTTTTGAAAAACCCGGCTTTTTCTGGGGCAATTTTCTCCCTGGGGCAAAAAAGCGCGCCGCAAGTCAACCTTGCGGCGCGCCTGACAGCATTTGCTCCGGCCGGGAAAGCCAACCTCTCCCGGCGGAAGTTTTTTTAGGCGAAGGTCTCCGCGGCCTTCTTCAGCGTCTCGATAATCTCAATCTTCTGGGGACAGTGGGCCTGGCAGCTGCCGCACTGGATGCAGTCCCCAGCCTTGCCGCCCTCCTTGGTGGCGTTGTTGTAATCCCGCTGGGCGTTGACCTTGTTGTTGTACAGGGTCAGGTCGTTCATGGCCTTGAAAACCCCGGGGATGTTGATCTTCTGGGGACATCCGTCCACGCAGTACTTGCAGGCGGTGCAGGGGATGGTGGGCAGGCTGTTCAAGATGTCCACCACCTGCTGAACCGTGGCCTGCTCCTTCTCGTCCAGAGGCTTGAAGTTCTCCATGTAGGACACGTTGTCGTTCAGCTGCTCCTCGGTGGACATGCCGGACAGCACGGTAATCAGTCCATCCAGAGAGGCGCAGTAGCGAATGGCCCAGGACGCCACGGACATCTCCGGCTCGGCGGCCTTGAACACCTGCTGCACCTGGGGAGGCATCACCGCCAGAGAACCGCCCCGCACAGGCTCCATGATGATGACGGACTTGCCGTATTTCCGGGCAACCTCATAGCACTTGCGGGACTGGACGCTTTCGCTCTCCCAGTCCACATAGTTGATCTGCAGCTGGACAAACTCCATCTCTGGATGGTTCTGCAGAATATGCTCCAAGGCGTCGGCGGTGTCGTGGAAGGAGAAGCCGATGTGCTTGGCCCGGCCCTGGTCCTTTACCTTCTTCATAAAGTCCCAGGCACCCAGCTCGTCAGCCTTCTGCTCCCGCTCGGCGCTCATGGCGTGGAGCAGGTAAAAGTCGTAATACTCCAGGCCGGCCCGGTCCAGAGACTCCTGGAACACCTTCTCCATTTCGCTGGGGTCCTTCAGGTCCCACAGGGGCAGCTTGGTGGCGCACTGGAAGCTGTCCCGGGGATAGCGATCCACCACGGCCTCCTTCAAGGCCACCTCGCTCTTGCCGCCGATGTACACATAGGCGGTGTCAAAGTAGGTAAAGCCCTTCTGCATAAAGGTGTCCACCATGCGCTTTGTCTGCTCCATATCGATCTCGTCGCCCAGCATGGGCAGGCGCATCAGGCCAAAGCCCAGGTTTTTAATGCTTTCTCCCAAATACTTCTCTGCCATTGTTACAATTCCTCCCTTGGATGGATTGGGTTTTTCTTTATTATACAGGTTAAAGGGGACTTGAAGTCAAGAGCTTTCCGCTGTTTTCGCCAGCCTCTTTCCCCGGCTCCGCCGCCAGCTCCACAGCTGCTCCAGTCCAACCCCGGCCAGCAAAAACACCGCCGGCATCAGGAAATACCGGTACCGGGCCTGCACCTCAATGAGCAAATGCACCCCGTAATAGCCACAGACCAGAAAGGCCAGCATCACCGGCAGGCGCAGGCCCTCGCCGCAGCCCTTGACAAGCCAAGAGGCCAGAGCTGTTCCCCCCAGGGCAAAGGCCAGCAGGAACACCCCCTTGTCCCAATAGTTCAGGGCGTTTAAGCACTGGGCCAGGGTCAGCCCGCCCAGCACCTGAGCCTCTCCGTTCAGGTGGCCGAAGCCCCAGTACAGGTACTCCAGGGACCCCCACATGGTCTGGCTCTTTTTCCAGAACAGCTGGAGAAAGCCCCCCAGCCCCAGGGAGGAAAGCCGCTGGCCCACTACCGCCTCCATGGCCTGGGACGCCTGGCCTCTGGGCAGCAGGTAATAGGCGTTGTAGTCCGCCTGGTTCCAGGCCCCGCCGGACTCCAGGTTAAAGCCCAGCACAAACTTCCATAGGGGCAGGTTGTTGGCAAGGCCCTCCGGGTTCAGCCCCGTGGCGCGCACCAACCAGTCAAACAGCTCCGTGGAGATGAAATAGGCCACGCCCGCCGCCAGAAACGGCGCCCCCAGCCGCAGCACCCCATGCCCCCGAAAGCGGAGCATCCGCACCAGGGTCCAGCACAGCAGGGCCAGCACAACCACCGCGCCCAGAGGGCGCATCACATTGCCCACCGCCAGGCAAAGCCCGGCCCCCACCGCCCACAGGGGGGAAAGCCTGTCCCGCCGCACCAGCATCCAGAAGCCCAGATAATAGAAAAACGCGGCGATGTGCTGGTTGGTCAGCACCGCGGCCAGAAAGTAGGGCGCGGGGTACAGGGCGTACAGCAGAGAAACGGTCATGGCGGCGGACGGGGAGAGAAGCCGCCGGGCAATGGCGTACACCAGACAGCCAGTGCCTGCCATCCACAGGGCGTTGCACAGCTGAAGAGGGAAAAGCCCCTCCCCAAACAGGCGGATCACCAGGCTTTCATAGGCTGTAAAGCCCGTCTGATAGGCCCAGTTGTAAAAGTAGTCCGTCCGCAGGTAGTCACCGCCGCCCTGGGCCATTTGGCAGGCGGCATCGTACATGGTTTGAAAATCCTGCACCGGCACGGCCCCAAAGGCCAGAATCACCGCCAGAGCGATGGCAAAGCGCAGAACGAACACCGCCAGGGAAAAGGCCCTGACCGGCCGCAGCCGCGCCAGCCCCAGCACCGCCAGGCCGCCCATCCCCAAAAGGCCCAGCAGCGTCAGCAAGGCCCAGCCTCCGCCCTTGCAGGCCGTAACCGCTCCCTGAATCACCACCACCAGGGAAACCAGCGCTCCAAAGCCAAAGCAGAGCTTCTCCCCCAGCCAGCCGATTTTTTCCCACATGGCCCTTCGCCTCCCTTTTATGATTGGGGCCGCAGCATCTCAAAGCCGGGCAGGTTCCGCAGCACGGTAAATACCGCGCCCGCCGCCACCGCCGCCAGCAAAACCCCCAGCATCCACCGGCGCCGCCACAGAGGGGGCCTTCCCCGGACATAGCACAGAGCCTCTCCCCCCAGCCACAGCGCCGCCAGGGGCAGCACAAAAAACATGTACGGGTTCTGCCAAAAGGCAGCCTCCCACCGGCCCCGCAGCAGCTCCTCCACCATGCGGGTGACGCCGCAGGCGCCGCAGTAAAGGCCGGTGCTTTCCAAAATCAGGCAGGGGGGCCGCAGGATCAAAAGCGCCGCCGCCCCTGCCGCCAGCGCTCCCGCCGCCAGTCCCGCCCGCAAAAGCCTGGGGCCTGTTTTCCGATCCATTCCGGCCATCCCCCTTTCCCGGTAAAAAGGCAGGGGCTGCCGCTCTCCGCAACAGCCCCTCACCGCTCATTTCTTGATATAGGCCAGGCCCACGGCTCCGGGGCCTGTGTGGGTCCCCACAATACTGCCAATGTCCTGAACATGGACCTCCCGCTTTTTCAGCAGGTCCTCCATATATTCCTGAAAGGCCTTGCAGTTGTCCGGCACGTTGGCATGGCCAACGGTGACGCAGTAATCGCCGGACACCGGCTCTTTCTCCACAAGCTTGCGGATAGCGGCAAAGGCGGCCTTCTTGCCCCGGGCCTTGCCCACCACCTCCACCAGTCCGTCCTTTAGGGTGATGATGGGGCAGATGCCCAGAATGCTGGCCACCAGCGCGCTGGTGGCGGAGAGCCGCCCGCCCATCTTCAGATACTTCAGGTCCTCGATCATGGCGAACAATCGGATGCGGGGAATCAGCTCCTCCACCTTGGAAACGATCTCGGCGCCGGTCATGCCAGCGTCCCGCATCTTCACCGCCTCCTCCACCAAAAGCCCCAGAGCGAAGGTGACGTTTAACGTGTCCGGCAGGAGGATGTTCTCCGCCCCCAGAATATTCTTGGCAACCCGGGCCGACTGGAGGGTACCGCTCATCTTGGAGGAGATGAACAGGCACACCACCTCGTCGCCGCTTTCCTTGTAGGGCTCGAAGATCTCCTGAAACTGGGCCGGGGTGATCTGGGCGGTGTGGGGCAGCTCCTGAGCAGCAGCCAGCTTCTCGTAGAACTCTTTATTGGAAATGTCCAGATTGGCGCGATAGCTTGTGTCCCCAAAATTGACGGTGATGGGCAGCATTTCCACGCCCAGCTCCGCGCAGCGCTGAGGGCTGATGTCGCAAGAGCTGTCGGTCACGATTTTTACCATGTGAGAATCCACTCTTTCTTTTTTGAAATAAAACGGCCGGTCACAGCCCCGCTGGGAAAGGCCAAGGACCGCTTTTCTCCCCAGCTGGCTATGACAAGTATTTTACCACATCTACAAGAGCGGGTCAACCTGTTGAAATTTCACAGCCTCTGTCCGCCCCAAAGGTTCTTTCTCACTCCTCCCGAAGAGCGGCGTAGCAGGAGAAATCCACCACCCCGCTGATATGCTCCAGAGCGCCCGGGACCAGTTCCTTGACCATCAGGCAGCTCACATGGGGCAGGTGAACCCTGGGGCCTGCCACAATTCCAAAGTCAGCGCTGGTACGAAAGCCCCGGGGATTGTAGTTTTTGGGATCGCCCTCCACCAGCGCCGCCAAAAAGCCCATCTCCCTGGCCTTTTCAAAGCCGTACTCCAGCAGGTCCTTGGAGATGTGCCGGCGCTGCAGCTCTGTCTTAACCGCCACCGGCGTGAGCAGCAGCAGCTCCCGCTGATAGCGGCCCTCCAGATGGAACCGGGAAAACATGGCGTAGCCTATCACGCTGTCCTGTTCGTCCACCATCAGCAGCTCCAGCTGAGGGACATAGAACTCCTTTGCCCGAATCTCCTCTACCAAGGCCCGCACCATCCGGCCCTCCCGGGCATCCTGAAACTGGGTGAACACCTCCTCCACCATGTCCAGAGAGGACTGCAAATATTTCGTTTCCATCGATTTGATTGTTCGTTTCATTTCTCCAGCACCTTTCTACACCGCAACGTGTTTTAATATTTTCGGCCCATATAGAGCCAGCAGCCAAACCGCAGCAGAACAAACGCCGCCAGCGTGTAATACAGGGCGTTGAAGACGTCCATATTGTAAAGGCTGGTGACGAACACGGCAACAACCAACCCCGCCAGGGCCAGGTCCGCCGAGAGCTTTGCCGCCTTCTCCCCAATGTGGACGCGCCGCTCGTCCCTCTGCCAGCGTGCCTCCTCCTCCAGCTGGAAGGGGTTTTTCAGCATTTTTTTGTTCATCACCAGCCGGATGATGAAATAGATGAGAAACCCAAACAGCAGCAGGCTCTGCATGTATCTGGCCCGCTGGGACATCAGGCGGGTGTCCAAAAAGCCCAGGTCGTCCCAAAAGACGCCCACCACCACATCCAACGCCGCCAGCAGCGCAATGCCCACCCACAGGAAAACGTTCTGCCGCTTCAATCTCCGTTTATACTCCTCCATGCCGCACCTCTCCTTCCAGTTCTGAAAAGTCGAATACCTCTTCAATGGTCAGGCCAAAATAATGGGCGATCTTGTAGGCCAGGGGCAGGCTGGCCGTGTACCTGCCCACCTCGATGGAGGTGATGGTCTGCCGGGTAGCGCCCACCGCCCGGGCCAGCTCCTCCTGGGAGAGCTTTCGCTCTTTCCGCAGCTCTGGAATGCGTGTTTTGATAGTTCTTCCTCCTCCCGTCTGCTAAGTTTGCTTTGCAATCATAGTATAGTCTACTTTGCAAAAAATGTCAAGTACGCTTTGCAATTTCTCTTCAATTTGCAAAAGCGCCGGGGAGCGTGTATAATATCCAGTTAAGAAAAGCGATTCTTGGGGAAAGCAGGGTGTTCCTATGCCAAAGGCAACGGTGGTTGTACCGGTTTACAACGTGGAAAACTATTTGGAGACATGCGTGAATTCCATTCTGGCTCAAACCGAGCCGGATTTTGAGCTGCTGCTGGTGGACGACGGCTCCACCGACGGCAGCGGAAAGCTGTGCGACACATTAAAAGAGCGGGACGGAAGGATCCAGGTGATCCACCAGGAGAACCAGGGGCTGGGCGGCGCCCGGAATACCGGCATCCAGGCCGCCCAGGGGGACTGGATCCTGCTGGTGGACAGCGACGACTGGATTGAGCCGGAAGCCCTGGAAAAGACCTTGGAGGCCGGCCTGCGGGAAGAGGCAGACCTGGTGATGTTCGCTTACCGCTCGGTGGACGAGGAGGGAAACGTGCTGCGGGTCTTTACCGAGGACGTCCCCAAGGAGCGGGGCTTTTCCCTGGAGGAGCAGCCCCAGGCCCTGCTGGCCTCGCCCTCGGCTTGGTGCCGGCTGTACCGGCGCTCCCTGCTGGAAGAGACCGGCCTGCGGTTCCCGCCCCGGGTGTGGTACGAGGATGTCTACGTCACTCCCAAGCTGCTGGCTGCCGCCCGGCGCCTGGTGTTTTTGGACTATGTGGGCTACAACTATCTGAGCCGGACAGGCTCTATCACCAAAAACCAAAACGCCGGCCGCAATCGGGAAATCCTGCTGGCCTTTGACAATCTGCTGGCCTATTTTCGGGACCAAGGCCTGCTGGAGCGCTACCGCTGGGAGCTGTGCTATCTGACAGTCCACCACGTCTATCTGGCGGCTTCGGTGCGGGTGCTGCAAATTGACCGGCGCAATCCGCTGCTGGGAGAATTTCGGGACTACCTGGCGCGGTGGTTTCCAGACTGGCGCCAGTGTCCCTATCTCTCCCGGATGAGCCGCGCCCACCGGCTGCTGCTGACCCTGCTGGACAAACGGCTGTACGGACTGGCGGCTCTGCTGTTCCGGCTGAAAAACCGCCTGGGCTGAAAGGAGCGCCTTATGAACCTGAAACAGAAATGGGCCGGCCGCCGCCGGGGGAGCCTGCTGGAAAACACGGTGATGCTCTACATTCTGCAATTCTCCAACATGGCCCTGGGGCTGCTGACCCAGGGGTATCAGATGCGGGTGCTGGGCATTGACCGGATCGGCGTGCTGGGAGCCGCCCAATACGCCACCAACTTTTTCCAGATTCTCATTGACTTTGGCTTTATCTACTCGGCCACCGCCAAGGTTTCCCGGTTTCGGGAGGACAAAAACGTGCTGAACAAGGTACTCACCTGCGTGATTCTCTCCAAGGCGCTGTTTATGGCGCTGTCCTTCTTCATTCTCTTCGCGTTCATCGCCCCCTCCCTGCCGGACATGAGCCAGGTGCTGGTGTACGCCTTTTATTTGATCTCCGTTTGCACCTATGCCCTGCTGCCGGACTTTATGTACCGGGGTCTGGAGCAGATGACCACCATCACCATCCGGGCGGTGGCCATCAAGTTCTTTGCAACCATGATGATCTTCCTATTTGTGCGCCAGCCGGAGGACTATTACATGGTCCCCCTGTTCACGGCCATCGGCAACATTGGGGCCATTGTGTTTGTCTATTGGCACCTGTTCACCCGGGTAAAGGTGCGGTTCTGCCCGGTCACCTGGCGGGAGGTTTGGACCGAGCTGAAGGATTCCTCCCAATTCTTTCTCTCCAAGGTGGCCGGGTCCATCAACTCTAACCTAAACGGCATTTTGCTGGGCGCTCTGGCAGGCTCCACCGCCACGGGCCTGTACACCAACGCGGACAAGGTGATCGGCGCGGCCCGCAGCGGCATGTCCCCCATCGCGGACAGCCTGTATCCCCACATGATGAAGCACCGCAACTTCGGCCTGATTAAAAAGGCCATGCTTATCGTCTATCCCATCATTCTGGCGGGGTGCGCCATTGTGTTTGTTTTCGCCGAACCCCTGCTGGTGTTCTGGCTGGGAGAGGAAGGCTCTCAGGTGGTGCTGCCCCTGCGGCTGCTGATCCCCGTGGCGGTGTTCTGCTTTCCCAACTATGTGCTGGGCTATCCCACCATGGGAGCCATGGGCCTGGCGAAATACGCCAACATCTCCGTGGTGTTCGGCACCTTTGTCTATCTGGCTGGGGCGGCTCTTTGCTGGTTCACCTGGGGCATCGGCCTAATCAGCCTGTGCGTGCTCACTTCTGTGACAGAGGGCAGCATTCTGGCCTTCCGGCTGGTGGTGATTGTGAAAAACCGCAAGCTGATGGGTACAGTCACGGGCCAGCTGTAACGGCGCCGGACCAAACTTTATTTTGTCAGGCCGGCCCGGCCCTCTTGCTATTTTCCCCAAAAATCAGTATACTGATAGTAGTTCTTTAGGAAGAAAGGACATCCGCCTATGAAGCAGGACGCTTTTTCCGCTGGGGTGGAACCCGGCGGCCTTTGGCACAAAAACGACATCCGCATTCTGCTGTGCTACATTTTGGCCAGCGTAAACGCGCCTCTGTCCCGGCAGGATCTGACCAGGATCATCCAGGAAAAGGGCCTTGCCAACTACTTTGAGGTGGAGGACGCCCTGGCCTCCCTGCTGACCCAGGGAAACATCGCCCAGGACCAGGAGGGCCGCTGCACCGTTACGCCGGCGGGCCGGGAAATCGCCGATTCCCTGGACGCCACCCTGCCCCTGTCTGTGCGGGACAAGGCCCTGGAGGCCGCCTTCACCCTGCTGGCCCAAGCCAAGGCTCAGCGGGAAAACCGGGTGGACCTGACAAAAACCAAGCGGGGGTATCAAATTACCTGCCATATCTCCGACGGGGAGATGGACCTGATGGCCATTTCCCTCTATGTGCCGGACAAGGCCCAGGCCAAGATGGTCCGGGAGCGGTTTTACAGGGACCCGGAGGGCGTGTACAAGCTGGTGCTGGCCTCTCTCACCGGCGACACCGGCCTTGCCCGGGAATACCTGCGGGAGCATGAATAACAGCGGTCCATTTTCCAGACAGCAAAGGAGGGCGCGGCGATGAAAGAAAGGGCGTTAACGGGGCGAAAATTCCTCCTCAGCCTGAGCGCGCTGCTGGCGCTGGTGTTTCTTGTTGCCTTTTTCAGCCCTGCCGCAGCCGCCTCCCGGCAGATTGCCCTTATCCCAGCCGGCGGGAAGGTTCTTCTTCTGGAGGAATGGGGCGGCGACTGCCTGTTCGCCTACTCCGGCGGCTCCACCGGCGCCGGGGCTGTGGTTGTCCTGGACAAAGCCACCGGCGAACCCAAGGGCTCTGTAAGCCTGTCTCTGTTCTGGGCGGGCCTGCGGGACGGCAGCCTATTCGTGGCGGAGAACTCCAACGGGGAGGCTCTGCTCACCCAGCTCTCCCTTCCCTCTCTGACAACAGTATCCTCCCGGCCCTTGCCCGCTGCGGCGGACAGCTTTCTGCTGTTCGACTGCAATGGCCAGGGCCGTTTTTACTACTCCCATGACGGAAACTTCCTTTACACAGCCACCTCCAACCAGGACATCCAGCCGCTGGCACGCCAAGAGTGGCTTTTCCCCACCTTTTTGGAGATCACCCCGGGCGGAACCTTCTTTGCCGCCACCAATTCCCTTTATTTCTGGGGACCTTCGGAAACACCGGCGGCAGATACCTGGTCCAAACAAGCCGCAGCGGAAGCACCCTTGAGCCTGCTGGGGGAAAACTGCTTTGTCACCGTTTCCGGCAAGATCTATCAGTACCAGACGGGCGCTGACTCTCTCACGCTGGCGGGAGCGCTCCCCGTCCCTGTGTCCGACCCCCTGCTGTGCAGCCTGGACCAGAAGGGAAATCTGGTGTACGCCAGCTCCTCACAAACGCTGGCCTGCGCCACCCTGGCCGGGACAGAGGTGGGAGCCCTCTCGCTGCGGGGAGAACTGCTGGCTGTGTGCGGCAGCGGCGCCATCACCCAAGAGGACGGCGCTTACTGGTTCACGCCCCTTTCCTTCTACGAGGCGCCGGCCACTCCCACACCGGAGCCTGACCCCGCGGACACACCCTCTCCCCAGCCCACTCTGCCGCCGGAGGAGTCCTCTCCCGAACCGGAAGTCACTCCCACGCCGGAGCCTGACCCTGCGGACACGCCCTCTCCCAAGCCCACTCTGCCGCCGGAGGAGTCCTCTCCCGAACCGGAAGCCACCCCCACGCCGGAACCTGACCCCGCGGACACACCCTCTCCCCAGCCCACTCTGCCGCCGGAGGAATCCTCTCCCGAACCGGAAGCCACTCCCACGCCGGAGCCTGACCCTGCGGACACACCCTCCCCCAAGCCGGACAGC
>CAJMOH010000010.1 GCA_905215055.1 uncultured bacterium | reverse complement strand
GGGTAGGTGATTTTTGGTAGTCCTCATACTCCAACAGGTCTTTGGAATCCGGGAAATCCTCCAGCAGCTTGTTGATGAATTCCTGCTGGGATTGGGTGACCGGTCCCTCTCGCAGAGACTCGTCCAGCTTCTCCACGCCTCCCCCCGTGTGGCGATGTATTTGGCGTAGCCGCCGCGGGATTTTCCACTTTTTAGGTAACCGAACTTCGTGCCAAGCTGGGCCATACTCTTTTTTCACCTCCAGTCAATTATTTCACAAATGCGGAATGCAAAGAGATAACGTCAGCCATCTCTTTGCCAACGCAGGGCTTCCTCAAAAGACAGCAGCCCGTTGCTGGACTTGATTTCCTTCACGCACTGCCCCCGCAGGCGCGTCACCTCTAGCTCATCCACATCGCAGACAGCGGCAAGAATATTTTCAACCACCGCCATCTCCACCGCGATTTTGAACAGAAGCCGCCCCATGCGGTTGGCGCTCTCGTCTACAATGCCTTTCACGGTGGCGGGGATGACCTGGGAGAAGTAATCCTGGGCGTGGTTGCTGGTGACGTAGCCGATGTAGAAACGAATGGCCTTCTCGATGAATTCACTTTTGCTTGAGCAGTTATCCTGGTGGAAAAACTGCTCCGTGAGATCCAATGTGGATGGTTTGATCCACAGTTGGAACCGCCGTTTGACTTCTTGCTTTTCTTCTACTGGAATATCCATGGAATTTGTCTCCTTTTCTGGTTGGTGCCTGTGAAAGCACCGTATGAATTCGGCCGATTTCTAGGGAATATCGAAATCACAGCACCGTAACCAGGCACCAAAGCCCCAAAACCGGCACCGCAAATTTACCCAAACCGGCACCTTGGGAAACTCGCTTTGCGACCGGCTCTGCCGGGCGCTGTGGCCCTGGGCAGGCGCCGGTTTTCGGCGCCTACCCTTTCACCTGCTTTTCTTTCACACCCCTTCTGCTGCCCATCTTTGGCCGTTTTCAACTGGCCTGACACGGGCCCAAATTCGGGCCTTGGGGACCTGGGTCGGGTCCTTTCCCCGCCCTGGGGGCGAACCCGGCACACAGGGCCAAACGGTGGCCAACAGGGGGCTTCCCAGTCTGGGCTGCTGCTGGGCGCAAAAAAGCCGCTGTCCGACAAAACCGGACAGCGGCTTTGGGGGTTATGATTGCGTATGCTGGAATTCTTCCGATTCTTCTTCATCCTCCGGCCCGAAGAGGTATTTCTGCCGCAGATAATCCGCCTGCTCCTTGGAGATGTCCCACCCCCATTGGTTGGCGTTGATAGAGCCATACAGTTCATCTGCCAAGCAATCTAGGCAAGTTACTTGGGCTCGAATCCCCTCCAAATAGTCATCGATGGCTTTCTGAAGGTCAGCGGGCAAGTCTATTTCCCACTCCGGGTGGCTGCCAGGCTTCGCCAGCTCTGCGGCTTCTTCTTCGGGGGTGAGCCTTCGATTTTCTGCGCTCATAATGGGTCCCTCCTTTGTAATTTTTTTGCCCTTATGTGCCGTTCTCCGAGGAGTCCTCCAGGAATTCCCGGACGGTGGGCGGCACGGTCTTTTCGTACAGCCGGGCCAGGGCGTATCCCATCTCGGCTTCTACACTGGTGTCTTTCTTTTTCAAAAAATGCGCAAGGGCCTCCAGCTTCTTCGCTGGAAACTCCAGGGTGATGTTCTTGTCCATGGGCGGCTCCTTTCCAAAAATAGGAAAGCCCTCGCCGCAGGAGTGGGCAAGGGCTTTCTCGGTTACAGGGTCATTTGCGGAGAGTGGGCCTGCTCCTGGGCCAGGGCAAGCCACTCGTCCAAGCGCTGTTCCTCCAGGCCGGCGATCATCTCGGCGAAAGGCTGCAGGTCGCCCTGCACAGCGTAAGCCTCCAGGTTTTCGTAGTAGGAGAGGCGGTTCTCTTTCTTGATGTCCACCGCCTGGAATCCGGAGAGCAGCAGCTGGTAGTTCATGATCATCCGGGAGGTCCTGCCGTTGCCATCCTCAAAGGGGTGGATACGGACGAACTCAGCGTGGGTCCAGGCAGCTAACTCTATGGGGTTCAAGTCCGTCTTGTAGGGTAAGTCAGCAAAGAAGTTTTTGACCTGGACATACATTTGGCTGGGGGCTGGCGGCTTAAAGCCCGCGCCCGTGATGCGCACCTCCACGTTGCGGTACACGCCGCCGGTGAGAATATTTTCCATGAGCAGGGCATGAATGTCCTTGACGGTAGGCTCGTCCAGAGGGCGGCCCTCCGCCACACACTGCTTTACATAGGAGAACGCTTTGTTGTGGTTTGCCACCTCGTAGATTTCCCGCAGGGTCTTGCCGCCCACCGACAGGCCGTCCTCCAGGATGGCCTTGGTCTGGATGAGGGTTAAGGTGTTCCCCTCGATAGCGGTGGAGTTGTGGGCGTACTCAATGTCAAAGCTGCGCTCCAGTTTCTCCCTGGCCACCTGGGGGATGGTATCCCACACTCTGGCAAGTTGTTCTCTTTTCTGAAGAAGACGGTCAAAATCCATGGGCGTCACCTCGGTTCCTTTCTAAAAATATACCATGGCCGGGAGGAAATAGCAAGCAGTTCCCGGTCACATCCCCATGGTTAGATGGGGGGTATTCTGCTGTTCTTGCCACTGCCGCAGCTCGTCCCCATGCTCCCAATAACCAGACAAGAGGTTCACAGCCTGGCCATACATGAAGCCGGAAATATACTCCGTATCTGCCAGGTGATGGGTAGCTTCCGCTGCTTCTGCCACGGTAGCCCCTGCTTCGATTTTGTCCTCCATCATGGCCGCCCACCGCTCGGCGTAGCGGAGGATGCCGGCGGAATAGAAATCGCCGCATACCTTTGTCCGAAACTCCTGGTAGGCCTCTTTCAGCTCCGGCTTTACCCGAAAAGAGGCCGTTTCCCCGATCTGGATGGCTGGATACAGCTGGGGGAACACCTGCTGGAGCTCGTCCAGGCTTTCCTTGAGGAGATCCCTCGATATCACCACCCAGTCCATGGTGTCCCGGATAGGCCCGTGGGAGGAAGCAAGCAGCGCCAGATCTTCTGGGGAGTAGAGGCCTTGCTCATGCTGATAGGTGTGGTAGAGCTCCCACAGCGTATCGTATTCCACCGCCCGGCTCATCGCCAAATCAAAATCGAAGGAGGACCATTCCCGTTTCAACCAGGCCCGCTCCATAGCCAGACGGCTGTCCAGGAGGGAGAGCTTTTCATCAATCTCGTCTTTTCCCATGGGAGAAGATCCCCCGTCCGGGCTTTTCTTTAGGGCATCCAGGGCCTGCTGTGCGTAGGGGGCGATGGCAAAGAACCCGCCATCCTCATAGGCTTTGGCCAGCATATCGAGGGGGTCCTTTTCCTCCGCCAGGGCGGCAAGGTAACCGGCGTCATACCGGTCTCCGCACTTCATCAGGTTGTCGTGGACGATCTGCGCCACGCACACATCGTGGAGGTGCTCCAAAAAGCCAACGTCATCCTGATAAAACTCTTCTTCCCACTGGCCAAGGCGGGAGCGGTAGTCCGCGTCTATTTTTTGTTTTACAGTATCCAAGATAGCTCGTCTTTCCATTGTCATCCTCTCTTTCCATAGGGTTATCGGAGCTGCTGTCCCCACTGCTGTCCCTCCGCCATCTCCTGTCGGGTATCCTCCAGGGCCTGGTCCAGAACGGCCTGGTCAAAGCCGGCGGCCTGGTACCCCTCCCGGATGGTGTGCAGGTAGGAGGGGGACGGCTTGTTGAGGTCAAATCCCGGCTGCATGACGTAGGCCATGGCGGAGACGGTTTTGCCGTCCAGCTCCACCGGAATTTGCACCTTGTCGTAGTAGTACGGGTACCCCTCGTACCGATCCAACAGTGCTTCGTCCCGAACACTCACCTTCCACAACAGGGCGGGGACAGTGTGGCCCTCACTCCGCTCGATGGTGGCGTGGGCGTTGTGCTGCCCGCCCCGGAACAGCAGGCGGTAGCCAGGCAGTTCTGCTTTGCCAGCCACCTGGGAGTCCGGGCAGCGGTGGGCCATCTGGCCCAGGTTCAAGTTGCTGCCATAGGCTAAGTAGAGTTTTGTTTTCAAATTCATTCCTCCGTTTCGTGTTACATTTGCATGGTAAAACCTTGGCTGTTGTCCTGGTCATTCTCTTGAACATTCTCTGGCTCATCGCTCGGTTGATCCTCGAATTGGTCATGTTCATCGTGTGGATAACTATCAGGCTGGGGCAGGCGCTCCAGGGCGGCTTGGCGCATTCTCTCTCTTTGACGCTCTGCCTGGGCCGGGTCACGCCAGGCCAGGTTGCCCTCCAGGTTTTCCAGGAGGTGCTTCCTCGCCGTGGCGAACTCGCCCCCAATCATCCCCAGGCGCAGCAGCCAGGTGCGAAAGGTATAGGCCGGGTTGGTGGTCTGGGTCTTGGTGTGGCTGGCGGCCCGCTGATTTAAGGCCTGGGCGCAGATGGCGAGGCACAACTGGATGTCTGCCTTGATCTTCCCGGCGTGCTCCACGGTGGAGTTGAAAAGGCGAAACTCCACGGTGCCGTGAGAGAACACGCTGTGGAGGTTGAGGGCGGAATAACGGGACGGATGGTAATGGGTATTGCTTCCGTCCTCGCCGCCGTACCAGATCTTCTGGAAGGCTTTCATGGTCTGGGGACGCTTGCGGTTGAGCTCTTGAATGAACCGCTCGTCTGTAGGGCTGCAGTAGGCCCACCGGGCGGGGTCCACCTTGAGGGCGGCGAACAGCAGGTCCTCTTTGCTGTAGAAGATGTTGACAAGGTTCCGCAGGGTCCGGGCGTCAAAGGAAGAAGCATCCACGTGGATGTGAATGCCGCAGCTGTTGTTGGAGAAGGCCCCCTTGTGCCGGAGATGACGCACCAGCTCCTGGATGGTGGGGATGTCCTCATAAGTGCAGATGGGGCTGACCATCTCGGTTTTGTAGGGCTTGTCCGCAGGCACCCGCTCTCCGTTTTCTTTCTTTTCTGCCTGGATGCTGCCGTCGTAGGTAAACTTCCACATCCTGCCCTGAGAATCCGTGGCGGCGTAGGTCTTGTAGTAGGTGCCCAGATACAGGCTCTCCCCACCCAGATAGGACGCCGCCACCTGGGACGCCTTCTCCCTGGTGATGCCGGTCATCTCCACCTCGATGCCAAAACGCAGCTGGCGCAGGTCCGTGCTATCACCACCCTACATAGTCATCCCATGGGTGGGTTCATCTTCCTCCGGAAAAGGAAAATCGTCCTGAGCGGCCAGGGCGAACAGGTTCAGCTCCTGGTTCTCCAGCACGTCCCGCACTTTCTCGGCGCAGGCGCGGAAGGAATCCAGGTAACGCTCTGCCCGTTCATGGCGGCGCATGGTGACCAGGTCATCCTCCCGGATAGCTGTTTCCAGGGCCTGTGCGTAGTTCAGTACAGGACGGATGGAGGTTTTCTTGAGGCCGACGTCATCCAGTTCTTCCCAGTGGTGAAGTAGGTACTGGTAGTAGGGATCGGTCTTGTATGCGGTGAGAGTGGTTTTGGCGTTGTCGCGGATTTCCTTCGCCCGGGCCATGTAGCCGTCCTCTACCTGGGGAGGCAGCTCCCGCTGGTACGCTTCACTATTCTTGTACAGGGGCTGGGTTTCCTCGATTTGCCGTTTGAAGTAAAGGATGTGGTTCCGCACCAGGTTGAGATTGACGCCGTCCGGGTAGAAAGGGTCGCTGCCGCCCTGCTTATACAGGCTCTCCCACTGGGCGTAGGCTTTTTCCAGTTCTTCCAGTGGGTTTTCTTTTCCGGTCATGGGGACATCCCCATTTGCGGCGACTCCTCCTGCTCTTGTTCCTGCCCCAGCAGAAAGGGAAGAAACTCCGGGTCTGGCTCCACATACCCCTGGGACACGAACACACCCTTTATCTCCCGCTGCCACTGGCGGGCGCAGACGGTGAGAAGCTCGTTCTGGTACTCGGAACCTGCCTTGGTCACGTCCAGCAGCCGGGCGGCGCTCTCGGGCATGAGTTCTGTTTCATAGAGAAGATGTCCCAGGGCCAGGTGGTCCCAAATGTGGGCGGCCACCATGCACCGGCCGGTGTTGTCCGCCATGTGGAGGATATCCGAAACGGGAATCTCCTGGACGCCTGTTGCCTCTTGACGGATCTTCAGCATCCCCTCCAGGGCGAAAGCCTGGGTGTCGTCCAGCTGGGAGAGGACAGCAGCCAGGGTGTTGAGTTCGGAAAAGGGAGTGCCGTCCACCATGTCAGTGGTAACCGGTCCTTGGTAGACCTGGAGTACCTCAGTTTCCATTTTTTCAGAGTTTGCGACCTTGGCCTGGATTTGGGCCTGGATGTACTCATTTTCGCTGGCCGGTAGGTCCAGAAAGGTGGCAGAAAGGTATCCGTTCGGCTCACCGTTGGTTATCTCCACTTTAAAGACTTTGTCCAAACCTCATCTCTCCTTTCTCTCTCTGCTCCGGCTCCGTGGTAGTCATCTCCCAATCCTGCCCGTCCCACAGGTGGACATAGAGCAGGCCCCTGCCCACGGGGATCTCCCGCTGCTCGAAGCCCTCGCCCCACCCGTCTGCGGCTTGTCCCGTCAGGTAGGTGGTGAGCCGGTCAAGGTCGTCCCCCTCCAGGGGTTCTAAAATTTCACAGTCCGCCACGCCCCAAAGCTGTCCATCGTGAAGTTCCACATCGAAGAAGGCGGACTTCACTTTCCAGGTCAGAGCGTCGGATTCTCTGTACCAGTGCATCAGTCCACGCTCCTGCTCCTCTGGGAGCTGGTTCTCCTGGAGGGCCTCCCGGATGTCTCCCAGGTAGGGGGTGAGGTCACCGCCTGTCAGTTCCACAGGATCGTCCGCCAGGTCGCCCCACTCATTGCGGGTGTAAAGTTCCCCGCGGAGGGGAAAGTGCAGCTTCAGCTCCATTGGGTCGGATTGGAAAATACGGAAGTGATCATCCTCCAGGTTGAGTGCCGTGCGTTTGCCGTTGTCCCAGTTCACCAGGAACCGGCCCGCCGAATCGATTTCTGTCAGTGTTCCCATGGTGCCGTCCGGTACGAGATTGGGTTGGTCGTTGGATAATAAAAGGACGCGGCTCCCAGGTGGGAACTGCGTCCTCATAAAGTGAACGTATTTTTGAAAGGTTAGCATGGTTCATCCCTTCTTTCTTTTCTGCCCGTCCGCAGCAGGGGCGGGTCGCCGGGCTGCTCATCCAGCACCTCCTGTTCCAGCAGAGTGTCGAACACCAGGGGTCTGCCCGTCACTGAACGCACGGCCCCGTGCTTGCGAAGCTGGGTTTTGATTTCCTGTTTTGTCAGTGTGTAATAGCCAAATTCCGTGAGAAGCTCCACGCCCTGGTTGGGGTGGAGCCGCAAATAGTCCCGCAGTTTTATAGTCATCATCCTCTCTAGTCAGTAACCGGCACACCGTACCCTTTGATCTCCCCGTAGCCCACGGGATAACTGTTCCGGCGCACCTGGTCGTTGGCGTTGCCCTCTATGGTGTAGATCCGGCCGTTTTCTACCCGCTCCACAATGCCCACATGGTCGGCAATAGAAGAGTCGCTTCCGTACCACTGAAAGAAGATAATCATTCCCGGCTCGGGGGTGGCGCTGCCAGGGAGCCACTGTCCCCGGTTTTGGAACCATTGCACGCCCACGCCGCAGCCGGCGAATTTGGGGACGATCCCCGCGTCAATGTAGCCGCACTGGTTGGCGCACCAAGATACAAAAATGGCGCACCATTCCACCCGGGAGCTGAAGCCGTACCAAGACCAATAGGGCTGGCCGCCGGTCTGCCCGATCTGGGATTGGGCGATGGCCACCATGTCGCTGGCAGTGGTGGCCAGGATCTTCTCGAATTCCTCCGGGTCGATGTCCGTCCCGAAAGCGGCGTTTACTTTACCGATGAGCTGCTCATCCGATTGGTCCGGGGCAAAACAGCCCACCAGCTTTTCGAGGAAATCCGGTTCTTCCGAAAAAGGCGACAGCGCCAACCAGTATAGCGCCTGGGCCTTGCGAAATTCGTCGAATCCGAAGCCCGCTGCTTTGAGGGCTTCCTGGAGCTGTGTCAGCACGCTGTTGGAGCTCTCCAAGAAGCCCAGGCTGCCCACATCCAATTCCTCCAGCACAGCAGACACCAGTTCCGGGCTGTCCCAGTCCATGTCCGCCTGGAAGATAGCTTCCACAGAGAGGATAGGCAGCAGAAAAAGGAGAAGCACCGCGAACAGCGCCACGGCGAGCTTCTCCCAGTTGCGCCGGTCGGTGAGGAGGGCTACGGCGATCTTTTTCAGGGCTGCGCCTATGGTTGCGGAGATAGGTCATTCCTCCCTCTTTACAACACCAGCCGTGGATACATACACAATATTTCTTTTTGGGATAAAGGAAAACCCGGTGAGACGATCCCCGACTTGGATAATTTCGTCAAGGGGAGCTTTTGAATACAACCCGATAAACCCTTTTTCTTCTGGAATATCGTATTCCTCCGCAAGTTCGATTTTTGTTCCATCTAACAGGTGGAGGATATAGACTTGATAATATGTGAACATGGTACCTCCTGTAATAATGAATGTTATCTGCCTCCGGCACTGCCAAACATAGCTTCTTTGAATTCGGGGAAGTGGACTTGCAGTAGATACCGCTCATTGCCACATCTATACAGACAAGTGCCCCGTTCCGGGTAGCGGATGAGCTCAAATTCCGCTGGTTCCAGCTGGAGGGTGTCGCAAAAGGCTTTCGGCTCCAGCTGGCCGGGGTTGAACAGGAATTGGTGGGTAGGGATGGAGAACAGGGGCTTGGTCAGCTCCCGAACACCAGGCTGCAAGAAGTCCTCGATATTCTGGCTGGCCAGTACCAGCAGAGAGTCTTTCTTGCGGTCACGCTTCATGAGATTTCTTATATATTCTATGGCCGTCAGATTGGTGAGGAACAGGTACAGCTCATCCAGTGCTCCCACATAGTTGCCAGCGCCCAACAGGGCATTGGTCATGTAGGAGAGAATGGAGAAGAGCAGCGCGTCCCGCAGGCTGCGGTTCAGCTCCATGATGCCCTTGACCCCAAACACCAGGAATTTGTCGTCCTTAATATTGGTATGTCCGTTGAAATACTTGCTTTCCGCGCCCTTGCACATGGAGTGGAGCCCCAGGCAAACTTCTTGAATTGTTTCCTCGGAAAAGAGGTTTTTCTTCTTCGCATCGTACAAATCGTATTCTTCTTCCAGCAGGTCATAGAAATCCGACATGGTGGGGAACTTGTCTGGAGCCACCTGGGAGAAGTCCGTGTAGTCGTCCATGTCAAAGCGGCGGTACAGCTTCTGGAGCATCAGCTCGATGGTGTCCAGCTGGGCCGTGGTGAAATCCTTGTAGGAGCGGAAGAAGTCCTTTAGGTAGGAGATGTGCCGGGAGAGCATGGTGGTTTTCTGAAAGGGACCGGGGACGGGTACAACGGGAGACTGCGGCGCGGAAGCGAGCTTCCCTAATTCGCTTATTGGAAAACGCGATATGGGTGCAGCGTCACGCTGCTCGGGGGTGCGCTCATCGTCCTCGTTGACCGGGTCTTCGTCCCAATTCTGGGGTTGCAACGGATTGATAACGTACTCCCCGGAGAGGTAGTCCAGGTAGCATCCGCCTAAGTTTTCGCAAAGCTCCTGGTACTCGGCCTCGGGGTCCAGGACGATGAGAGATTTTCCGGACTCCCGGAGATTCGCCAAAATTCCCTTCAAAAGGTGGGACTTGCCCTGGCCGGAGTTGCCCAGAATCAGCACGTTGGCGTTGGTTTTGTCATCCGATCTCCTATCGAAGTCCGTGAGAATGTTGGTGCCGAACTTATCCCTCCCCAGGTAGAACCCGTGGGGGTCGGTCTTGCCGGAATAGTTGAAAGGATAGAGATTGGCCACCGAGCTGGCGGGCAGCACCCGCTCGTACTGGCTGCCAAAGTGATTGTACCCAAAGGGCAGTACCGAGAGGAACCCATCCAGCTGACGGAGGGTCAGCCTGTCCACGCTGATCTTGCAACGGGTCAGCTCCATCATGACGTCGGATTGCAGCTCCCGCAGTTTTTCCATGTCCGCGGCTTTTAGTTCGATGAACACAGCAGTGTGCAGGAGAGTCTCACCGTTGGTCCGC
This sequence comes from uncultured bacterium, assembly GCA_905215055.1. Taxonomy (GTDB): domain Bacteria; phylum Bacillota; class Clostridia; order Oscillospirales; family Acutalibacteraceae; genus Acutalibacter. Next base: position 53,658 of record CAJMOH010000010.1, on the reverse strand, counting down.
AGATTAGTCAACAGCTGCTTCACATCTTTCAAATTATGCTCCGCGTCCACCATCTCTTGGATGTCATCCCCGCCGAAGCGAAGCCGGTTGCGCCGGTTGGCGTTTTGGATGATCCGGTGCTGTTCCGCATGGTCCACCAGCCGGTTGTAGATCCGTAGGGTGACATGGGTGCGGTCTGCCAGCTGTCTGAGAATTGCCTGTTCCTCGGTTGAGGGCGGGTACTCCTTGATGGCCCACACACAGCGGTAAGAATCCCCGCAGATGTAGTGGTCGGAATAGAACTTGAGGACGCCGGGCAGGATGCGGTCGAAGAAGTCCTTGATAGCCAGCTGCTCTCGTTTTTCTTCTTTCTTTTTCTTTCTGCTCACTGGGACACCTCCCCGGCAAGGGCCGCGATGACCAGCACCCGGCTGCTCCCGCCTCCATTGTTGCAAGTGGAGAGGGTCAAGTAGCCAGAGGCCTGGTGGACAACCTCCAACTCTGTCTCCTTCAGCAGCGCCGCTCGGAAGTCGGATTCCTCGGCAGGGTCGCTTAAATCCGTAAACGTATATAGAGTGGATTTTACGGAAGTTTCCACCACGGCCAGCACTTCATAGTGGTATTGCCTGCCATCAATCTCCAGGAAGATGTCCTTATGCGTCCCCCGGAAGTTAGGCTCCAGGTAGCTAATGAGCGGCTTAAACATACTGCCGTCCATCATGTTGTGGCCATACAGAATCAAATTCTGTCCCTCCACTTGGGCTTCATTTCTGCCATCCAGGAAGGGCGTCCCGCCGCTGGCGGAGTTGCCGTAGAAATCCCGGCGCAGGTAGTGCTCCGGGGTATCCGGCGTGTGCATGACGGGGTAGTCGATCCCCGTGTCCGGGATGGTAAGCCACCCCACACAGTCGGGGTTTTCCGTTGCCAGGGCTGCCAAGTCATGGCGAGGCGGGGCGGTGGTCAAGGATACGGTTTCAGCCGGCTCACTGGAATTTTCAGTGGGCGAACTATTTTCGGCCGGCGTATTGGATTCGGGCGTTGGCGTGCTCTCCAGCACAAATTCCTCCGCTAGAGTTTCATACGTCTGGCGTTGCTCCCGGCTGTCGATGAAGTAATGCACCAGCCAGAAGCCGCTGCCTGCCACGGCAATGACCAGGGCGAAAGTGATTAAAACTAACACAGTTTTCTTCATAAGGTAGCACCTCTCAATTTGCTGAGGTCGAAGTTTTCCGAGCCCTCCACTTCAGGGATCTGGTCGCCGGTCATAGAGGCTTCAAAGTACAGGGCCAGCATCCGTTTGACCTCCGATGGGCCCATGCGCCGCGCTTCGAAGCCCTCGTCATGCAAGGCTTTTCGCGCGTCGTTGATTCTGGAGAATATTTGGCTGTCTTTTTCATTCTTAAAGCGCAGGGCCAGCACAAACTGCCTGGCGGTGGACATCTCCAGCTGGATGGAGTCCAGGAACTCCCGGTCTTGCGCTAAGGCATAGCGCACCTTGGGGTTATCCTCCTGACGGATGCGGCTCTCCATGAATTGCTGGTTGTCGTCAAAGCGCTGGGCGGAGTCCAGGCAGGCCACCTCCAGGTGGGGCAGGGCTGTGAGCACCATGAGCAGGTGCCGGATCTTGATTTCAATGTTGACGTGGGACAGCACGGAAATGTTGGTGGGCTGGATGGCAAAATAGACCAGTTCACCGCCGGTGGTCTTGAGGCCATAAGTGGTGAAGCCCTGGAGTCCCAATAGGTTTTGCACCGACTTTTTCCCGCGCTTTTTCTTTTTCTGCTTTTTCAAGACTTTCTCCTTTCAATGCTCCGCCCAGCGGTACTCTTGCTGGGTGGAGATGGTGAACTTGGCGGCGAACCGGATGTAGTCCAGCACGGTCAAATCCTCCATGCGGATGGAGAGGAAAGCAAAGGCCGCCGTGAGCGACAAGGGCAGCAAAATGCCCATCTGGGTCAGGGCCACCAGGGAAATAAGCAGCCCTACGCAGATGAGGGCGAAGTCCCGCAGGCTCCACAGCCACAGGTTGGCGGTGGCTTTCAAATTTTGGGGGTAAATGTAGAGTTTCATAGTCAAACACCTCTCAAAGAGATTTTGCGATATTCTTCGTCATGTTGACGGCGGTAGACGTGGCGTGGACAACGCTCATCATGTTTACCTTCACCGAGCTGTCCAGCCCGAACTGTTGGGCGATCCTCGGCACCTCCCCAGCCGCCAGCATGATGCCAAGGCCCAAGAGCAGGTTGTCCTGGAAGGTGAGCAGCCCTAGAAACAACAGGGCGGTCTGAAGAAAAGCGGTCAGACACAGGGCGAAGATCTGCTTGCACCACTGGGAAAAGCCGTCTGTGTAGCCCCGGGGGACGCTGAACAAGTACAGACTGCCCACCGCCATCTGGATGAGCAAAATCCCGCCCCTCTTGATATTGGCGAAGAACACTTTCAGCACGCAGTAGGCCAGGGCAATAAGGGTGAACAGGTTGAGCAGCCCAAAGGCGGCTCCCACGGTGGGCGGGCCGAATTTGGCTGCCAGCACCTTGAGGGCCACCTCGCCCAGGTTGAAGCTCTGGGCGCCTACGAAATCGGCGGCAAGGTCTTTCAAAAAGACGTTTTGCAGGCTGATGCAGAAGGTGTAAAGGTTTACTGGAACAACCGTCACCAGGTTGGCGGCGAAGAAGCCCTTAAGGATATTGAGCATGGTGCTTTTAATTGTTGCCCGGCCATTCTGGTATTCCACCGCAAGATCAAAGGCCGCCACAATGACGCCCACCCCGAACAACACCCAGCCGAACAAAAAGAAGAGATGAACGGCGGACTCAATCCAGGAGAGGTCGAAGATCTCCGCACCCATGCCGCCCATCTGGGTGAACACATCGGCAATGGCGTCGTACAGGCTGTTGAAGAGCCACTTCATGAGGTTGTCCCAAATGGCGTTGACGATGGTGTCGCCGATGCCCTCGAACACCCCGCCGATGGAGGAGGCGATGCTGCTGACTAAGCCCTCCAGCCAGCTGAACATAGGGAGTCACCCCTTTCCTTTTTTAGTTTTTTTTACATAGTCATGGTAGGCCCCTGGTTCTGTTTCTGAGATTGGCCTAATTCCAGGATTCCCTGGAGAGTGTCCAGTGCCTGCTCTGCGTCCTCCTGGGTGGCCCGTTCAAAGGAGGGAAAACCGGAGGGCGTGGCAAACTGCCCCAGGGCCTGGCAATCGTCCAGCAAGGAGGAAAACTCATCCTCAAACCAGGCGCAGGCTTGGCACAGCTCCCGGAGGTTGTGGGTGTCCGGGAGGGGGATGCCTGGGTTTCGCTCTAGTAAAAACCCCTTCATGGCGCACTCGGCGGAAAGGCCGCTCAAGTAGCACACCGCCTCATAGGGCGGCCCGCGCTTTTCCATGAGGAAACTGGCGGCGTTGGCGTACATCTTGGCAAAGCGGTACCATTCGTTTGCTTCGGAATTATTGTTCATCCTGCCTTCCTCACATTCCAACAACACCCCAAATGTACAGGGGAGCGGTCAAAGTGAACAATAAACAAGCGAATAAAATAGCTGGGCCGGCGAACTCGAACTGGGCATGCTTCCGATATTCAAAGTAGCTTGAGCCCACTTTAACGAAGAAAAGCACGGCTAGAATCACGTCCAAAACTGGAAAAACTACGTTATTTACGACCGTCTTAATTTGGCCTTGGGCGCTGGTCCAGGTCTGCTCCACGGCGCCCGCCACGTCCCCGGAGGTGGCAAAGGCAGGGATACTCAGGGTAAGCAGCAGGGCGGCGGTGAGCGCGCCCGCGAGAATTTTTCTTTTTCTATTCAAAGGGATACCTCCTTCACAGTTTCATAGTAAAGTCGTTTTCTTCGGTTTTCTCTTGGTACATTCCCACGTAATCCAGGATCGAGTTGGCGATTTGAGAGCGCTGCTCCTGCGAGATGGGGCGGTACCATTCCAGCCTGCCGTTATAGTCCCAAATGTGGGGATTGATAGGGTCCCTGCCCTTTACCGCCTGTTGCCCAATGATGTCGGAAAATCGAAAAAGCTGCTGGTCCACCACACCATCGGTCCGGTTGATGACTGCCAATTTGATGGCGTCATAGTGATCCGCATAGCCCGTGGTGGTAAATTGCAGCTTTATCCGCAAATCCTCGTCCAGTTTGGCCAAGCAGGTCCGCCCGCAATAGTGGGCGTCCCGGAGCATGGGGCTGCTGCCGAAGAGATTCCGCAGCTCCTTTTCAAAGAAATTCATGGGATAGCGTCCTTTCCTGTTAAAAGAGAAGGCCGCGTTCCCGCGGCCCTCCACAATTTATTGTTTATTGATGTGTCGCAGCAGGGGAATGGTGATACACAATCCCAGCAGGGCAAGGATCAGCAGTCCGGACACCCAAATTACGGCCCGGCTGCCGCCGGTCTGCGGAACAGAGGGTGTAGGTTCGTCTGGCTTATCGGGGGTTTCAGGTTCTTCTGGCTCCTCCGGCTGGTCGGGCGTTTTCTCATCCTCCATAGTGATGGTCTGGATTTCAGTGGTGTCCTCCACGTTGAAGGTCACATCCTCGGCAACTTCGAATCCCTCCGGAGCGGTTACTTCTCGCAGAATATACCCCTCGCCCACAGGCAGTCCGGGGATGACGTGGGGGATTTCCGTGGTTTCCCAGGTGTCCAGGAGGGAACCGTCCGGGGCGTACAGCTCCAGCACAGCGCCGGGCAGTTCCTCGCCAGTATCCTTGTCCACCTTGGAGAAATGCACCACCGTCTGAGAGTTTGCGATGTCCTCCAGGTCCACGTCGGTCTTGTCCAGTTCCACAGCGATGGATTCTTTCATTGTGACGTAGCCAGGGGCAGTTTCCAACTCCTTGACCTTGTAATTGCCGTAGGGGGCTTCAAAGGAAAACTCCCCGTTGGAATCCGTCTCCGTGGTAGCGATGGCGGTTTCAGCGGTAAACTCGGTTGTGTCAGAAGAGAACAACCCAAAGGTCACGCCCTCCAGGGGAGCCTGCTCCGCCCCGGTCTTGTGGCCGGTGATTTTGCCCCGGAGCAGCTGATTGTAGAATTCCACAGTGGCAGCTTCATCAGCCGTCACGGTGACGGTCTGACCCGCGGGAATCTCATAGCGGGCAGTGAGGTCGCTCTCCTGCTCGGTGATGGTGTACTCGCCGGGGGCTAGGTCCTCGATGTAGATTTTGCCCGCGCCGTCAGTGATGAAGGTTTCGGAATAGCCCTCACCCTCTACTAAGAATGTGAAGCCCGCCAGCACGCCGTCCTCCGATGTCTTTTGAATCAACAGACCACCCCTGGGGTTGATGGTGATGGTCTGCGCCTCATCGTTGATATCCGCGTGTGCGGCGATCTCCACCCCGTCGGAATAGAGGGTTTCGAACACCACAATGGTGGTTCCCGCCAGGGTGCTGGCGTCCAGGGTATAGGTCAGCTCCACGGTGCCAGCGCTTTCTTCAGGGGTGAACTCCACCTCGGCGGTGACTTCAGCGCCATCCACCAGCAGTGGCTGATTCGTAGCCTTGTCCATGAGGACGCCGGAAACGGTGTACGTTTCACCAGGGGTCAGGCCGGAGTAGGCAACCACATCCACAATGGTGATTTCCCCTGTGGGGTCAGCGATGTGGCTGCCGTCCACGGTGGCGGTGGTGCCCAGGGTGGGCTTTTCGGGTTCCGTGATTTCCACGGTCTGAGCCTCATCGTTGATATCCGCGTGGGCGGCGATCTCCACCCCGTCGGAATAGAGGGTTTCAAACACCACAATGGTGGTGCCCGCCAGGGTGCTGGCGTCCAGGGTGTAGGTAAGCTTCACGGTTCCGCTAGGTTCTTCGGGAGTGAACTCCACCTCAGCGGTGACTTCGGCCTCGTCCACCAGGAGGGGGTCACCAGTGGCCTTGTCCATAAGGACACCCGAAACGGTGTAGGTCTTGCCAGGGGTCAGGCCGGTGTACTCCACCACGTCCACGATGGTGATTTCTCCTGTGGGGTCGGCGATGTGGCTACCGTCCACGGTGGCAGTGGTGCCAATGCGGGGTAGCTCGGTAAAGGTGATGGTTTGGCCCTCATCCTCCAAATCGCAGTGTTCCGCAATGGTGGTCTCCCCCTGGAAGAGTGTCTCAAAAACTACCAGAGATTTTCCTTCCAGGCCGGTGGCGTCGAATGTGAACAGTACATCCACAGTGCCGTTTGGTTCGGAAGGAGTGAAGGTGGCCTCTGAGATCACCTGATTCTCGCCAATCAAGAGGGGGTTACCGGTTGCTTTGTCCATCAGAACGCCGGTCAATTTGTACTCCTGGCCCACGGTCAGGCCGGAATACTCCACGGTGTCGGTGATGGTAATTGGCTCAGAAGGCTGAGCGGTCTTTTCGCCATCAATAGTTGCTGTTGTGCCAATCTCAGGCTTGCCAAAGACCACGGTCTGTCCTTCATCGTTGATGTCAGTGTGGGAAGCAACGATTTGCTCATCCTGGTAGAGATCCTCGAACACCACCACGGACTTGCCCGCCAGGGCGGAGCCGTCGAAGGTGTAGGTCAGCTCCACCGACCCCTCCGAATTGGTGGGCGTGAACTCCAACTCGGCAGTGACCTGCTGTTCGTTTACCAGCAGCGGTTCGCCTGTCTCTTTGTCCATCAGGATGCCAGAAAGGTTGTAGGTCTGACCCACCTTCAGATTTTTATAGGTCACAGTGTCCACAAGGGTGACCTCCCCAGCAGGCTCAGCAACGTGTTCTCCCTCCACGGTAGCAGTGGTACCAATCTCGGGGACACCCTCGAATTGGTCATCGATGGTGCCCAGGTAGATAGTGGTGTTGTTTCGAGAAATCGTAATGTTTGGCACCTTCACCAGCTCGTAGCCCTGGTTACCTTCACAGGGAAGTTCCTCCAAGGTATACTGGTCATAGGGCAGGGCGCACAGCTCGTCCTGGACATCCACCATCCATCCCTCGGTGGTCAATCCGAACCAGGTGCCGTTGTGGTCATCCCACAAAGTTTCATCGGTGATTTCGTCGTTACAGTTAGTGTTCTGCGAATGCGGATTCCAGCTAGATTCCGTCCGCACTTCGCCATTCTCGTCAGTAATGAGAATGTGGCTTTCACCGGTGGTCTGGCTGGTGAGCTTGAAAGCAACATTGGCGAACCGGCCCATGTTGGCTTCGCCGCCCTCGCCAACCTTGATAAATTGGAGGTCGCCTCTCACCACTTGGTTGTAGGCAGCGTCGCCGTCACGAAACTCGATGACCTCCCCATCTTGCCGAATCTGGAAGGAGCGGACAATTTGATCGGTGTGGAGGTAGCCCTCTCCAGGCTTGGACTCTACCATCTGGTAGGTTCCATAGGGCAGGGCCCGGGCATCCGTCTGGGCAATACCGTCCACCACCTCAATGGTGGCACACACCTCGCCGGGCTGGTAGAGGGCGCCGTTCACATACACGGCGTTCACGCTTTTGTTGGTGATTTCAAAGAGCGTCCCATCTAGAGAAGCCCCTCCCAAGGGTGTTAGCAACCCAGACTCCAGGTCGCGCTTTTCAATCAAGACGCCGCCCCTGACAACCTCATTGGCCATAGTGAACTCGTACATGACGCCGTCATCGGTGACGTTTACGGTCTGGTCGGGGGCGGTGAGCAGCATGCTTTCATTGGTGGCGCTTTCATGGAGGATATATTCTCCATAGGGCAGCAGGTCGTCTGCGGTGCTGGCCTTGCCCTCAGAGTCGGTCACCAAAGTCTTGACCACCTCGCCGGGCTGGTACTTCTGGCCCTCCACCATGACCGGGTTGCGGCTGTTGTTGATGATCTGGAACGTGATGCCCTCAAAATCTGCGTCGCCCTGGGGCGTGGAGCCGGTGATGGTGTCCTGCTTCTCCACGCTGAGGCCACCCCGCTCTACCTCATCCACGGCGGTGACGGAGACCGAGTGGCCGTTCTGCCGTACAGTGGCCGTTTCCCCGGTCCAGGTAAGCAGCATGCTTTCATTGGTGGCGGATTCCCGCACCTCGTAGGTGCCGTAGGGAAGAACGTCATTTCCAGTGCTGGCATGGCCATTTTCGTCCGTGGTGATGGCCATAACAACGTCGCCCACGGCGTAAGTCTGGCCGCCAACCACCACGGGGTTGGCGGAACGGTTGATGATTTCAAAGTCAATGCCGGCAAAGGAGGAATTGCCTTGTGGTGTGCTCCCCATCTGGCTGTCCTGCTTTTCCAGGTTGATGCCGCCGCGAACCACATCGTTTTCGGCCTCATACTCTAGCATTTCTCCATCAGAGTCAATGGTGACAGAGATTTCTTCCGTAAAGGTCTGGAGCATGGAGACATTGGTGGAAACCTCCCGGACGGTGTATTCGCCGTAGGGCAGGGTGTTTTCCCCGGTAGTGGCCACGCCCGCCGCGTTGGTGGTGATGGTCATAGCCACCTGGCCTGGGGCTGCGGTGTTGCCGTTCACCACCACAGGATTGGCGCTCTGGTTGACGATTTCAAACTGGATACCTTCTAGGGATGCGTCGCCCTGGGGTGTTGTCCCTGTCTGGGAGTCCAGTTTCTGGATGGTCAGCCCGCCACGCTGAACATCTTCTGTCAGGTCGTCCACTTCCAACGTGTAGGTGTCACCCACCAGTTGGGAACCGTCCACCGTGTAGGTATGCACCTCGGGGTCCAGGCGGTACCCCTCCGGGGCGGTGAGTTCCTTAACCGTCACCGTTCCCAGGGGCAGGCCCTCTAGAGTCCCCAGGTTTCCGGAGGCGTTCGAGGTCAGTTCCTCTGTCGCGGTCTGGCCGCCAAGCTGGTAACTCACCTGGTACACGGCCCCTGCAAGGCTGGCATTGCCCTGGGGCGTGCTCCCGGTCTGGGAGTCCTTCTTCTTCAGTTTGAGGGTCAGGGTGCCCGGCTCGTCTTCCACGCTGAGTGACGTATCTGCCCCATTGATAGTGAATGTGTACACCTTGGTATCCAGCTTGTAGCCCTTGGGCGGAGTCACTTCCTTGACGGAGTAAGTGCCATCCTCCAGGGGTGTGGATAGAGTGGCGTGGCCCGCCTCGTCCGTGGTGAATGTGGCCACCACGCTGCCGGTGCCACTGGTGCCTTTGTACACATTGTAGGTGGCTCCTGCCAGGGAGTAAGCGCTGTTGCCCTGGGTGATGGATACGTCAGCGGAGGTCTTGGTCAGGGTGACAGAGTAGGTGGGTTCTTCGTTCTCTGTTTTAATGAGAATAAAGTAAGAACCAGGGGTTTTCGGGACGATCTCCGAGATCTGGTTCCCACTTTGGGGATGGGTGCTGCTGTGCCACATCTTATCCTCACTGGGAGAATCACCCCAGAAGAAGCCAATGTGGTTATCAGCGCCGTCATCAAAGGGGCTGAGAGACCACCACATCAGGAGGATGTCGCCTTTCTGGGCTAATCCGCTGGCAAGCAATTCGCTCTTGTCCCGAAAAGTGTAGGCGGCAATGTCACCGTTTTGCACGGCGTTCAAATAGTTACTGGCGCCACTCATCAGGTCGTAGGGCAGGCCAGAACCAGCCCATACGGTGCTGCCAGTGAGACTTAGCTGTTCCAGGAACGTGCCGGTGTTCAGACCGCAGGCTCGTAAGACATAGGACACGAAACCTGTGCAGTTCATACCGGCAGAGCCGTTGTAGGAAGTGTCCCCATTGGGGGATTGCCAGTCGCCGCCTTGGTATGGCGTACCCAAGTAGAAGTCATCGTGTTCGTGGGACTCCAGGTGCGACACGATTTTAGCCCGTGTCACACCGTACTGTGTCATGTCATTGCTGCCACCCTCGGCCTTGTTTTTGATTTCGTCATAAGGGTCGATGGCGTAAACTACAGGCACATCTCCAGAGCTGTCCGAGATGGTGATACTGTCGTTTTCAGATGGGGAGTTTCCTAAGGTTTCTCCGTCACTGGGGGCGGGGTCCTCTGCCTGGGATTCCTCCGGCTGGCTCTCTACGGTGCTTTCCGTAGAAAGTTCACTGGAAACTTCATCGGCAGAAACAGAAAAAGGCAGGGTACCGAACATCAGCACCACTGCCAGGAAGAGAGCCAAGATTCTTTTTGTGCGTGTCATAGAGTCTCCTTTCTCACATACTCATAACGGGGGCGTCCTCGTCCATCGGGGGAGGGGGAGCCTCATAAGGTTGCGCAAAGGGTAAATCGCCGTCTTCCAGCAGCTCCTCCAATTCGTCCTTCTGGTTGGGGTGCTGGCGCTCCTGCTGCTCCATCACCATCTCGTAGGAGTTGAGGATCTGGCTGTACAGCGCGTCCCGAGCCTCCTTGGTGACGGGGAAGAACACGGAGGAGGTCATCTCCGTGCCGTTTTTGACGTAGCTGCGCTGGGGTTCCTTGACGAACAGGCCGTTCTTGGAGTCATAGATTCGGAACCCCTGGACGGCGAAGCTCTTGGCGATGTTCACGTTGGCGGTGGCCAGCAGCTTGGTCCTGGGCTTGGAAATGGGGTAGATCCGCACGGTCATGGGCGGTACCCAGCCCGCGGGGTCTTGCGATTCGTAGGGGTCGTTTGACTCCACTGCGCCCAGCGTGGCCTCTTGCTGGGGTTCATCGTACTCGATGTCGATATTTGTTTTTCTGGTTGCCATAAGCACTCCCTTCTCACTGCAAGTGGAAATCTGCCAACAGGGAAGCCAGCAGCCGGTACTGCTGGTCGTAGCTCAATCTGTGGAACGCTTCGGTGAAGATGTCGCCGGTGAGGTAGGGTTCTTCCACTTCTTCCGGTTCGTACACTTCCATGCGGGTGATGATCACCCGGTCGGGCGGGTCGGACTCGAACAGCAGCACGTCCCCGGCGCCGAAGTCCAGCTCTTTCCGGATGGGCCAGGGGATGGTAGTACGTCCTCTTTTTCCTAGAATTCTCAATACAGTCCGTTCCATAGGATTTTCCTTTCCTCCGCCGCAGGCTCGAAGAGGTGGAGCTGAGCCTGGGCAGACTTTCTGGTGTCGTAGTTGGAGATAAGCACTTCTTGGTAGACGGCCCCGCCCTCGTACCGCTGGGCCATGTTGTTGATCCGGTCAACCTGCTCAATGAAGATGCCGGGCTGCTGGTACAGCTCCAGCACTTCCGGGCAGAGGTTGTAGGACAGCAGCCACAGGCCCTCAGCGTTCAACAGGATGGCAGCCAGCCGCTGGTGATCTGACCGCAGGAAAATGTTGCCGGGGTAGTAGTCCTCGGTGAAAAAGTAGGGCGGGTCGATGTAAAAAACGGTTGTGGGCGAATCGTACCTTTGAAAGATAACGCCGAAATCTTCTTTCTCCAAGGTGACGCCCTGGAGCCTGCCTGCGACCCGGTCGATAGCGGGGAACCCCGCCCACATACTCCGGGCCACAGGGCTGAACTGCTTCCCGTTGCCGGCGTAGCTTTGGCGGACGACTTGGTAAAAATCCGCTGCCCGCAGAATGTCATCTTTGTAGGAGAACTGTGCCAGCCGCCGCTGAGCGATTTTGAAATCCTCCCGGCTGTGGAGAACATACAATAGGCGGTCTTTCAGTTCGTCTGGGTGCTCCCGAACAACGCAATAGAGATTGATGAGGTTGCCGTTGGCGTCGTTGAGCACCTCACGGACGGAGCGCTCCTTGTTGAGAAGAACGGAGCCGCCGCCCCCGAACACTTCCACATACATCATGTTCTGGTAGCCGGTTGGAAACCGTTTGATGATCGTGGGGAACAGGGCCTGTTTCCCACCGACCCATGGAATGATAGATTGGATAGGTCACCACCTTCTTTCGTTTATCGGTTTTTTTACTGCATTGCCATGCCCGGGGATTCCTCCTGCTGGGGCACCACCCGGAAGTGGTCTTTCCCAATGAGAAGGGACAGGCTCCCGCCGTTGTCCCAGTCAACTAGAAGGGCTGGTTGGTCGTCTACGGCAACCACGGTGCCTTTCATGCCGGGCTTCAAGTGTTCTTCCTCGTTGCAGAGGGAGACAACCTCCACCCGGGTGCCGGGCGGGTATTTTTCCTGCATTCGTTCTACAAGTTCTCGATGGTATAGCATATAGATCACTCCCATTCTGTGTTGAATTGAATCCGGCTGGCCCGCTCCACACCAAAGGCCCGGATGGCCAAGGCGGTGCAGAGAATCATGTAGGACTTCATGGAGAGCAGCGCCGGGTCCGCGATTTCCATGAGTTGGATATTTCGAGTGCCGCTCAAAATGTCCTTAGCGGCGGCAAAGTAGACGTAGCTGGTTCCCGTGAGATTTTTGGGCCGCATATCCTCCACATACACCCGGCGCAGGCTGATGTGGTCCCGCACCTGGTTCCACAGATTCCTGTCCGCTGTGAGGAGGTACAGGGCAGCCAGCAGTGCCCGGCTGATGCTTTCGGGCCGCATGGCGGCCTCCTTCTCAAATGTGTGCTGGTGGCGTTCATCTCGGTAAATCATGGCGTGTGTTTCCTTCCTTTCTTTTTCTGCGTCCAGTTCGGTCTGAATGCGGTCGGCCTCTGGAGCGTCCGGCTTGAAATTTGGCTGGTGCTTCATGAAGCGCTCGAAGAACTGGTCTGTGGGTTTGGTAGTGAAGAGGGGCATGGGCTTTCTCCTTTCATCGGAAATAGAAAAAGGGCGACCTGATTTTCTTCAGATCGCCCTGCGAAAAAATATTTTGTAGTGGGGGAAAAGAAAAAGGCCGGAGTCGAAAGTTTTCTTTCGATTCCGGCCTTGGCCCGGCACATATTCTGTTAGGTGATGGTTTTACGTGGGTTCGAATCCCTTCGAAGGTTTTCCACATCATTCAAAAACGTCACGCCGTGACGGGCCTTTTTGGACCCTAGAAACGCGAAAAAAGCCCGGAATTCCGGGCTTTTTTCGTACCTGCATCATTTTTGGCAAGTAAACCTGGTGGACCCAAAGGGATTCGAACCCTCGACCTCTCGGATGCGAACCGAACGCTCTCCCAGCTGAGCTATGGGCCCATGAAAGCTGTCCTTTTCCGGACAGCTTCTATATTTTAGCACAAGCCGTGGCAGTTGTAAAGCGTTTTCAAGAGTTTTTTGCCGGGCTGTTCCGGCCCTTGAACAAATCGATGTGCAGCCACTTGCCGCGATACAGGCGGATCATAAAAATCACGCCCCGGGCGCACAGCTCGGCGGCCATAGCCAGCCACACGCCGATAAGCCCCAGCTGGCCTACCAGCAGCAGGGACAGAGTGATTCGCACGCCCCACATGGTGCATAGGCCAATGAGGAACGGCCCCCGGGAATCTCCCGCGCCCCGCAGGCAGCCAGAGGCCACAATGGACGCGCCGAAGAGCGGCTCGGCAAAGGCCACAATCCGCAGCACCCGGCTGCCCAGGTCAATCACCTCCGGCTCGGAGGAGAAGATCTGAATCAGCTGGGGGGCGAAGAAGAACAGAATGGCCCCGCCAAAGGTCATAATCACCACGCCCATCCAACTGACCATTCTGGCAAAGCGCTGGGCTAGGTCCTTCCTTCCCGCGCCGATGGCCTGGCCCACCAGAGTGGTGCCGGCCACGGCCACACCGGAGGCGGGCAGATAGCTGATGGATTCCGCCGTTACCGCCAGATGGTTGGCCGCCACCGCCACGGTGCCTACGCCGGTGATCAGCCCGGTGATGACAATCTGGGCCAGGCTCATGGTAGCGCGCTCCAGGGCCACAGGCAGACCCAGCCGCCAGGCGGTCAGCAGACAGTGCCGGTCAAAGTGATAGCGCTGCTTGAACCCGATCTGCACCGGGGATTTCTTTCGGAAGATCACCAGCACAAACATGCAGGCCACAAACGCTGTGGACAGAGCCGAGGCAAAGGCGGCGCCTCCCACACCCCAGCCGGCGCCCCACACAAATACCTGGCTTCCAAACAGGGAGACCGTGCGGGGGGAGTAGATAAACAGAGTGTTCAAAATGACGTTTAACACGTTAATCATCAGGTTGAGGATCATGGGGGTGCGGGTGTCTCCAGAGCAGCGGATGATGGCGCTGAACATGTTGGACCCCAGGGTAAAGGGCATGGCGCAGGCCATGATCCGGAAGTACAGAGAGGCGTCCCCCCGAATGGCCGGGTCCGCTCCCAGCATGGCCGGGAGGAAAAAGGACAGCCCAAATCCAATGGCGCCCATCAACACGCCGAACAGCCCTACAAAGCGCAGCGCCTGCCAGGTGACGCGCTGGGCGTCCTCCTGGCGGCCGGCGCCCAGGTGCTGGGCCACCTGCACGGAAAAGCCCACTGAGGCCGCGTTGAACAGGCCGTTAAACAGCCAGGTGGTGCTGGAGGTCAGCCCCACCGCGGCCGTGGCCGCGGAGCCAAGGGACCCCACCATGGCCGTGTCCACATACTGCACCAGGGTGAGCATGATCTGCTCGATGATGGCGGGCCAGGCCAAAAACAGCACAGAGGCCAGAGTGGCCCTCACATGGGGCATCTCCGGCGCGGAAAGCATGGAGGAAATGCGGTCGTTTCCCTTCATAGCTGATAGTCCATGCAGGCCCGGCCGTCCGGCTCCCGCAGCTCCTTCACGAAATTTCCAAAAGCCACATGGGCCGGATGCTTTTGATAGATCTCCAAATCCTCCATGCTCTGAAACTGGGAGATCAAAATGTAGTCGTAGTTGCCAGGCGCCGAGCCCTGGGCGGCAAAGCGAACCTCCATCCCCTGAATCTGGGGGATTTCTTCCTTGAGGGCCAGCATGCGGCGCTTGGCTTCTTCCAGGTTTTCCGCCTTGGTTCTGCCCTGGGCGGTTTCCCGAAAGCGAAACATGACAATGTGTTGAATCATAAACCGACCTTCCTTTCCCTTAAAATCGCACACTTTCATATAGTAGCGCATCTGTGTGGGAAAAACAAGGGCCTGGACAGGGCGGGAGAAAATTTTTCAGGGATCTACTGCTGGCCGCAGAAGAACCTCTCGTTGTACAGATAGGCGGGATCGTCGGGCCTATAGGCGCCCGCCCGCCGGTTGAACTCTCTCGAGAGGGCGAGGTTTCCCATGTGGTAATAGCACACGCACAGCTGGATGCAGGGCAGATACCCGTAGCAGTCCGGGGAGACAAAGCCCCCCGACTGGTCCTGCCGCGGCCGGGTCAGGGCGGCTTCGTACCAAAAGGCCGCGGTGGGATAGTCCCCCTGGCGGAAGAAAAAGGCCCCCAAATCGCAGCAAAGCTCCGCCTGGGGCGGACCAAGGCGAAGGCCCCTTGCCAGGGCGGCGAAGGCGGCCTCCTGCTTTCCCTGGCGGAGATAGCAGGCGGAAAGGTCCCGGCAGGCCTGCCGCTGATTTTCCGCCCAGCCCTCCCCCGAAGCCAAAAAGTCTTCCCACAGGGCGGCGGCCTCCTCCTCCCGGCCGTGGGCGGCCAGCTCCCGGGCGTAGTAAAACTGTTCCCGGGGGGACAGGTCCCTGCCCTGGGACAGCAGGCTCTGGAAAATCCGCAGATTCCGGTCCGGGTCGCTGGGGTGGATTTTCCGGTGGGAGACGGCGGCTTTGTCCCAATAGACCACGTTGCCCACAGGGGGGATGGCCTCGTGGACGGCTCCCTGCCACCGCAGGCCGGCAAGGCGGCGGATCAGCCGCTCCCGGTAGTAGGTAAGGACAGGCGTTCCCCGGCTGTCAAAGGCGGTGTGATAGGGAAGCATCACCACGTCGGTTTGGGGAGGCAGCCCGGCCTTCAGCTGTAAAAAGCCCTCTCGATATTCCGGGTCAATCACGTCGTCGGCGTCCAGCCACAGGCAGTATTGCTGGGTGGCCTTGGAAAAGGAAAAATTTCTGGCCTGGGAAAAGTCCTCCGTCCAGGGGAAGGAATAGACCCTGGCTCCCCCTTCCTGGGCCAGCTCCACCGTGCGGTCCGAGCTGCCCGTGTCCGCCACGATGATCTCCTCCACCAGCCCCTGGACAGAAGCCAGGCACCGGGGCAGGGTGTCCTCCTCATCTTTTACAATCATGCAAAGGCTGATGGTAATCACAAACAGTTCCCTCCAAATGTACAGGGGCTGCCCCAAAGGGGCGGCAGCCCCCCCAGGCCCGCTTGCCCCTTTCCGCTCTCCAGAAGAGAGGCGGGCGGGATGCGTCAGGCCGGTTTCAAGGTGTGATGGCTGAGAATGGAAAACAAGGGAAGAAAAGGGGCTTTTTCAAGGGGTCAGGCGGGAACGTCGCCCAGCCGCACCACCGTCAGGGAGGACTCGTCAAAGGGGAACCCGGTTTCCACAGGCACCGCCGTCAGGGTGGAGGGGGTGGTGGTCACCTGGAAGGGCACCGTAAAGGACAGAGTGGAGGCCTCTGCGGAGGTGGTGAAGGTGTGGGTGGCGGAGGCTCCCGGCAGGGTGGCGCCGTTCAGAGCCAGATTCACCGTCAGAGTGGCGGGAATGGATTCTCCAGACTGGGTGGACACCGTGCTGTGGAAAGAAGCCTGATAGATGCCGGGCTGGGAGATGGTGATGTCCGGGCTGCCCGGCGTGTGGGACATGGAGCCGCCTGCGGCCAGGGCGGTGGCCGCGAAGCTGAGGGGCGTGCCTGCCTGGGAGGACTGGGAGGTGCCGTCTGTCACGGCCAGCACGTCAGAGGCCGCGGGGCCGGTTGCGCCGGTTGCTCCTGTGGCTCCCGTAGGGCCTGTGGCTCCCGTAGCGCCTGTGGCGCCGGTAGGGCCGGCAACGCCTGTGGCTCCCGTGGGGCCTTGCGGTCCTGTGGCCCCGGCAGCTCCCGTGGGACCCGTGGGGCCTTGCGGTCCTGTGGCCCCGGCAGCTCCCGTGGGGCCGGTAGGGCCTTGCGGTCCCGTGGCCCCGGCAGCTCCCGTGGGACCCGTGGGGCCTTGCGGTCCCGTGGCCCCGGCAGCTCCCGTGGGGCCGGTGGGGCCTTGCGGCCCGGTGCTTCCGGCAGGACCGGCAGCGCCTGTTGGACCGGTTGCCCCGGTTGCGCCTGTGGCTCCCGCGGGGCCGGTCGCGCCGGGAAGCCCCTGAATGCCCTGCACCCCTTGCGGGCCTGTGGCGCCGGGCGCGCCCTGAGGGCCCTGAGGTCCCTGGAGCCCTTGAATCCCCTGGGGACCGGTGGCGCCGGTAGGACCGGTTTTTCCCGGCCAGCCCTGAGGTCCCATAGGTCCCTGGGGTCCTTGGGGGCCGGGGACAGGGCAGCAGGGTGGATATTTCCCACAGGGATCGCAGGGGTCGCAGCTTTTCCGGTAGATATTCATAGGCTGACATCCTTTCTTGCTTTTGTTGGAGAGGACGGAGCCCTCTCATTGCCAGAATATGCGGACAGGCCGGAAGGAGTGCGTTGGGCGCTGTGAAAACTTTTCCCCCGGACAAGGCCGGCCGGCGAAACGGAGAAAAAGAAAAGAGACTGCCGGAGCAGCCTCTTTTTTAAAAAACGGACAATTTCTGTTTAGCCGAAGAAGGAGAACATGACAAACACGGAGGAGAGCAGGGAGGAAACCAGGCTCACCACGGTGATCTGGGTGTTGATGGAGGGACCGGCGGTGTCCTTGAAGGGATCGCCCACGGTGTCGCCAATGACAGCGGCCTTGTGAGAGTCGCTGCCCTTGCCGCCCTCGGCGCCGGCCTCGATGTACTTTTTGCAGTTGTCCCACAGGCCGCCCGCGTTGGACATAAACAGGGCCAGCAGCAGGCCGCTGACAATGTTGCCCAGCAGGAAGCCGCCAATGGCGGAGGGGCCGCCGATAAAGCCCACAATGATGGTGGCGATGATGGTCATCAGGCCGGCGGGGATCAGCTCCCGCAGAGAGCCGGAGGTGGCGATGTCAATGCACTTGTCATATTCGGGCTTGACGCCGGGCTTGCCTTCCCGCAGGCCCTTGATGGAGTTGAACTGCCGGTGGATCTCGGCCACCATGCGCTGGGCGTTTTTATCCACGCCCAAAATCAGCATGGCGGAGAACACGGCAGGTACCACAGCCCCCACCAGCACGCCGAAGAACACCGTGGGACTCATGATGTCAAAGCCGGTAATCAGCTCCCGGCCGGCGGCGGCCAGGGCGTCGTTTGCCTCGCTCATAAAGGCGCCCAGCAGGGAGATGACCGTCAGGCCGGCGGCGCTGATGGAGAAGCCCTTGGTCACGGCCTTCACCGTGTTGCCGGCGCTGTCCAGCTCGTCGGCAGTGCGGATGGTCTCTTCACCCAGGCCGCCCATTTCCGCCAGGCCCCGGGCGTTGTCCACAATGGGGCCGTAGGCGTCGTTGGAGATAATCATGCCCACAATGGACAGCATGCCCACGGCGGCCATGGAGATGCCGAAGATGGCGTAGCCCTCGCCCATAGGCTCGCAGAGCTTATAGGCAACCAGGGCGGAAACGGCAATGCCCACCATGGCGGGCAGGGCGGAGATAAAGCCGTAGGAAATGCCGGAGAGCACCGTAAACGCCGGGCCGGAGGAGGAGGCGTGGGCCACCTTTTTCACAATGGGCTTGGAGTCGTCGGTGAAGTAGTCGGTGGTGATGCCGATAATCACGCCCACCAGCAGGCCCACCGCAGCGGCGCCCCAAATGCGCCAGGAGAAGCCGGGGAACAGAGCCGTGGCAATGGCGGTGAGCACCAGGTAAATGGCGGTGGTCACATAGGTGGAGGAATTCAGGGCGTGCGTGGGGCCTTTTTTGCCTACGCGGGCGGCGGCAATGCCAATGATGGAGGCGAACAGTCCCAAAATGGCATAGCAGAACACCATGCTCACGTTGTTAAAGCCCGTGCCGGACAGGGACTGAGCAATGACCAGGGCGGAGGCCATGGCCGCCACGTTGGAGTCAAACAGGTCGGCGCCCATGCCGGCCACGTCGCCCACGTTGTCACCCACGTTGTCAGCGATGACGGCGGGGTTGCGGGGGTCGTCCTCGGGGATGCCCAGCTCCACTTTGCCGGTCAGGTCGGCGGAGACGTCGGCGGTCTTGGTAAAGATGCCGCCGCCGGCCTTGGCGAACAGGGCCAGGGAGCTGGCGCCAAAGGAGAAGCCCAGCAGGATGCTGGAATCGCCGGTAATCATCAGCACGGCGGCCACGCCCAGCAGGGAGCAGCCCACCACCAGCAGGCCCATGACGGCGCCGCCCCGGAAGCCGATTAAAAAGGCGGGCTTAATGCCCTTCTGGGCGGCCTCGGCGGTGCGGCCGTTGGACAGGGTTGCCACCAGAATGCCGATTTTGCCGGCAATGGCGGACAGGGCCGTGCCGCACAGATAGGCGATGGCCATGGAGATGTTGTCCACGGGGCTGCCGGTCCAGATGGGGGAGGGCAGCAGGATCAAGATCACAATGGCGGCTACGGCGGCAAACTTGGCCAGCACCAGGTACTCCCGGCGCATAAAGGTGTTGGCGCCCTGTTTGATCAGCAGGGACACCTCTTGAATTTTGGCGTTCTCAGTCTTCTGCTTTTTCACCCACAGATATAGATAGGCGGCAAAAGCGAAGGCCAGGGCGACGCACAGGAACGACAGGCCGTAAAACAGGCCCAGTTGACTCTCGTTCACGGAAATCACCAAACCCTTCTCAAAAATAGTGGTTGCGAAAGGGGAAGCCTGCTTCCCAATCTGCCCAGGGACACAAAAAAGCGGCGTCCCATGAGAGGGAGCCGCTTTTTGTCCAAGCCGGGCGATCCTCTCCGGCAGGGATTCATGCCTGGCTGTCAGCGCAAACTCGGAATAAATAGGGATGCTATCGCTCCCTATGACAGACTCCACCTCTTACTCCACCATACAGTATAGGCTTGGAAAAGGCAACTGTCAACTACTTTTCTTTGTTAATTTTTGATTTTTTAGCTCACTTCCACAGAAGGAAAGCTGGTTTGTCCTGTTCGGCAAGGCCCGGCGGCTATTCCTGCTCCAGCGTGTCCCGCAGCTGTCCGGCGGCCTGCTCCACGCTGCTCTCGTCGGGAAGGATGACATACAGCTCCTGTCCAGGCATGGAGTAGGTTTCCCGATAGGCGCTGTATCCGCTGGCGGTGTAGGTGGTGATCTCCCAATCCCCCGAGAGGGCGGGGGCCAGGGCCAGAATCTGCTCGCGGGGCAGGTTTGTCTCGAAATTGCCCTCTACCGCGTCCAGCAGGCTGGAAAAGGCCCCTGCCAGGGCGGAGGAGGAGGCCTTCTCCACCACAGCCCGGATGACCTCCATCTGGTTTTTGGCCCGCTGGTAGTCCCCCTCGGGAAAGCTCATCCGCTCCCGGGCAAAGGCCAGGGCCTCAATGCCTGTCAGCTGGTTGTAGCCCTGCTGGTAGGTGCGGATGTTCTCCACCGTAAACTCCCGGTCCGAGTAGACACTGACCCCGCCCAGGGCGTCAATGACCTCCACAAAGCCGGTGAAGTTCATCCGCAGATAGTAACCGATGTCCACCCCGTACAGGGTTTCCAGGGCGTTTACCGAGGCCT
This sequence comes from uncultured bacterium, assembly GCA_905215055.1. Taxonomy (GTDB): domain Bacteria; phylum Bacillota; class Clostridia; order Oscillospirales; family Acutalibacteraceae; genus Acutalibacter. The sequence continues at coordinate 33,393 of CAJMOH010000010.1, read as the reverse complement.
CCACCCCGTAGATGCCCGCGTGAGTCAGCTTGTCCTTGGCGCCCCCTGTCTGGGAGAAGGACACATAGAAGTCCCGGGGCGTGGCCAGCAGAAACAGGCGCTTGGCCCGGGTGTTTACCGCCGCCAGAATATTCACGTCGCTGCGGGCCAGGGTGGAAATGTCCCCAAAGGTGTCGCTGCCGCTGAGATAGACCACAAAGCTCTCCGGCGTACCCTCCGGCGGGGCGGGGGCGGGAGCTGCCTCCGGCTCCTCCACTTGAAGGGAGCCGATCTTTCGCATGCCCCCTTCCGTCCACTCATAGCCCCGGGCGTCGGCCAGGCTCTTTTGATAGGCTTCCTCCAGCAGCACGGCCTGGCGCTCTCCCTTTTGAAGAGCGTCGGCCAGGGCAAAGGCGGTGGGATAGGCCTCCCAATCCGGCTCCCCGCCCAGGGCCTGTCCCAGCAGGGTCAGGGAGGCTTCCCCGTCCGCCAGGCCCCCAAAGGTGTAGCCCGCCGCGTCCTCCAGAGCCTGCGCCGGGTCCTCCGCCAGCACATAAACGCCCAGCTCCCGGGTGGGAGTGGATGGCTGAGTCATTTCGTTCAGGGCGTCGCTCAGCCGGTTATAGGCGGAGAGCGCCGCCGCCGCTCCCACCCCCAAAAGCAGTGTCAGCAGCCCTGCCGCAAGCAGCAGCCTTTTCTTGGCGCCCCCCTTCACCGGAGGGCCTCCTTTTGCTGGTACGCCGAGGGGGTGAGATAGTGAAGTTCCAGCCCCAGCCGTCCCAGCTGCTCTCCCATGCGGCGCTGGCGCTCCAAGGCCTCCGCCGGGGGCAGGGGAAGGGAGGCCTCCCGGGTGTAGTAGCCTCCGCCCAGACCGTCAAAGCCGCCCAGCCACACCTGCTTGGCGCCGCAGCGCTTTAACAGCTTCAGCAGCATCAGCCCGGCGTTGTCCGCCACCATGGGGTCCCCGTTGAGATACCGGTCGTAGTCCACCGTGAGACAGTTCTCCTCCTCATAGGCTGCCAGGTTGGAGGTGAACACCCGCCGCACGCCGGGCAGGTCCCGCAGCCTGCCGCCGGCAATGTCCAGGCGCTTGTGGCTGCTGACAAAGCACACCTCCACCTGAAAGGCGGGGTCGGCGAAGTTTACCGCCAGCACCAAGGGCTGCTCCCGTCGGATGAACTCCAGCACCTGGGATTTTCGGGTGCGAAGGCTTTCCCCTGGGGCCAGCACCAGCAGGCGGCGTCCGGCAATCAGCTGGGTCAGCTCCTCCACGGCCCGGCTGTCGTCGATCTGGCGGCTTTGATACCGGGCGTACAGCTGGTGGATCAGGCCCTTGTCAAACTCCACCCGGCGCTCCTGGGGAATGGAGCGGAGGATGCTTTCCATGTCCTGGGCGGTCAGGGTCTGCTTGTTGATGAGATAGGCGGCGTAATTGGGATGGCAGGCGTGAACCGCCGCGATGTGATAGGCCATGGAGTAGCCCCACTGGTACTCTTTTCGAAGGGGGGCGATATACTCCTCGTAAATGTCCAGCACCATGGCCGGACTGTACCGGGACTGGATGTTCCGGTTGATATACCGGGTGATCAGCTCGGTGGGCAGGTTGCCGGCGCCCCGGCCCATGCCGTAGACAGAGGAATCCAGCACCACGCTCCGCTTTGTCTGCATGGAGCAGAGGGTTTGGGCGTTGGAAAAGGCCAGCTGCAAATTGTTGTGGCCGTGAAACCCCAGGCGCACGGAAGGCTCCAGGTTTTCGTCAATCAGGTGAAACTGGCGGGTGAGCTGGGCCGGGTACATGCTGCCCAGGGTGTCCACAATATAAAAGGCAAAGGGCCGCAGCCGGTTGACCCGCTCCACCAGCCGCAGCAGGTCCAAATCGGAGTAAAAGGCCGTGCCCACCGGCTGCAAAAACAGCTGATAGCCCTTGTCCATAATGGCCCCGGCCCAGGCAAAGGCCCGGTCCCCGTCCTCCCGCCGGAAGGTGAGCCGGATGCCGGAAATTCCTCCCGGCTGGCGGGGCGGCAGCTGGTCTGGGGAAAGCTCCTTTTCCCCCATGGCGATCATGGCCACAAACTGTGACTGGGGCTTGCGCCGGGGCAGCAGGGGCAGAATGGCCTCCGGTCCGGCGAACAGGGAGCAGTCCTCGTCCCGGGGGCGGTTGGTGAGAAACCCGCACTCGATGATCTCAATGCCGGCGGCTTCCAGCTTGTCCAAAATGGAGGCCATGGCGTGCCTGCCAAACTCCCAGTTGTTGATATAGCCTCCGTCCCGGAGGGTGCAGTCCAGCACTTCCACAGCCATGTCAAATCTCCCCCCTGTTCAGTCTTTTTTGCAGCGCCCCCCGCACATAGTCCAGGTCCTTAGGGGTGTCCACCGAAAGGCTTCTGGCCTCTACGGGAATCATTTTCAGCGGCTTTCCATGCTCAATAAACCGCAGCTCGTTGATGTCCTCCACAGCCTCCAGGGGGCCGCGGGGCGTGCGGTGGAAAAATTCCAGGGCCTCCTTGGAATAGGCCAGCACCCCCAGGTGCTTGTAGAATTGGTACTCTACACTGGCCTTGGGATGGGGGATGGGGCTGCGGGAGAAAAACAGGGCGTTGCCCTCTCCGTCCCACACCACCTTGATGTTGGTTTCATCCACAGCCTCCACGGGGGAGTGGATGGGAGCCATCAGGTTGGCGGCGAAAAAGCCCTCCAGAGAGGCCGGCACCACCTGGTCGATCACCTGCGGGTCGATCAGCGGCTCGTCCCCGTTGACGCAGACAAACACATCCCCCTCCAGGACTTGGGCGGCCTCCCACACCCGATGGGTGCTGGTGGGACAATGGGGAGAGGTCATTTTGCAGGGAATTTGATAGTCCAGACAGGCCTCTTGAATAGCGGGGTGGTCTGTGGCCACCCACACCTCCGAAAGACGCTTGGCTTTTTTCACCTGATGATACACCCACCACAGCATGGGGCGGCCGCACAGGTCCGCCAGGGGCTTCCCCTTAAACCGGGTGGAATCGTACCGGGCGGGAATGATGGCAATGGCGCGCACGAAAATTCCTCCTTTTCCAAAAAAAGCTGGTTACAGTAAAAACTTTTCACAAAACACGTCCTATGGGACGTGGACAGCTCAGCCGGAGGGAGGTTTGCCCTTCCACAGACGGGCCAAGGCCCGCAGAGGCTTTGTCACCTTCCAGCTGGTGGAGCTTTCATAGAGCTGAGCCACCCGGCGGCCCTCGGCCTCCAGCTGGGCCTGGGTAAAGCCTCCCGCCGCCTTAGCCGGCGCCTGCCCGGCGGGGGCCTTTTTCTGGCGCTCGGACTTGTACAGGTTCCAGTTTTCCAGAAGCCTTTTGGACCACAGCGCCAGCACCGGGGCGCTGACCACCTCAAAGCCGGGAGGAGCGGGCAGGCTCCGTTTGCAGCAGTTTTCCCCGTCGTGCAGGTCATAAGCCAGCACGCTGGGCAGGTGGACGGTGATCCCCTTCCGGGTTTGGCGGCGGCCGTTCATGGTCAGGCCAAACTGGGTGATGAGAAAGTCCCGCAGCCTGTCCGCCAGAGGCAGAAAGGCCCGGTTGTGAATGTGGTCCTCCTGATAGGAATCCAGCAGCGCCCGGATCGCATAGTGCCGGGGCAGCGCTCCAAAGCACAGGGATGTCAGCTCCTCCTCGGATTCAAAGCCGAAGAAGCAGGTCTCCATCCGGCGGCGCTTCAGGTTCAGCTGGGGCAGGGCCTCTGGGGAGAGGACAATGCCGCCCCCTTCCCACAGGGCCAGCAGGGAGAGGTATTCCTCCACAAACTGCCAGCGGTCCTGGTCCGCCGCCTCTCTCACCCTTGGGGGCAGGTCCGGCCGGGAGAGCCAGTCCTCTCCCGGCTCCACCAGCTCCGCCAGAGGGAAATGCTCCTGGACAGCCTGAGTCAGCCCGGGGGGCAGAGGCCGGCGGCAGTGGGCGCAGATCAGCCGGTCGGGAAGGACGGGAACCTCCAAATACTCCAGCACCTTGGCGGTTTGCCGGTCCTCCTTGAGATAGGGATTCAGGCGGAAGGCAGCCTCAAACTCGTGAAGCAGGCCGATAAAATCCGGCAGAAACAGGGGGCGGGACTGGGTCATGTTCCACAGCAGCTGCCGGGCGGCGGCGTACACCGCCTCCTGCCGGTAGGCCGGGTCGCTGGTAAGCAGAAAGCTGCGGAAGGCCTTGACCAAATCCACCATGCTCCCGGTCTGGGTGGTGGAGATGGTGCCGCCCCGCCGGTAATAGTTGTAAAAGGGCCGGGGTACATAGCCGATTTTGTGGTACCGTGTCACCAGGGAGGGGATGAGGGCAATGTCCTCAAAGAGCATGGGCTGATACTGGTTTTCCTCCCAGATAGAGCGCCGGAAGAGCTTGTTCACACTGTAAGTGATGTTGCTGCCGTGGGCAATGTAGTCCGCCAGGTCCACCTCCTCCCGGGAATAGGAGGACACCACCGTTTCCCGCCCCTCGTCCACATAGAGAATCCGCACATCGCACATGACCAGGTCGTAGTCCCCAGCCCGGGCTTTTTGGTACAGAGCCTGATACATGTCCGGTTCCACCGTGTCGTCCGAGTCCAAAAAGGCGATGTATTCTCCCTGGGCAATTCGGACTCCCGCGTTGCGGGCCATGCCCAGGCCTTGGTTTTCCTGGTGAATCACCCGCACCAGGCCGGGATGCTCCCTGGCGTAGCGGTCGCAGATTTCCGGGCAGGCGTCGGGGCTGCCGTCGTCCACCAGGATGATCTCCTTTTCCTCCAGGGTCTGGTTCAGAACGGAATCCACCGCCCGCTCCAGGAAATTTTCCACCCCGTATACCGGGATGATGACGGAAACCTTAACCTCCATACTTTCCTCCCAAATACTTGAGGACGCTTGCGGCCTCGTAAATTGTCTCTGGCACATAGGTGTTCCTTCCCGCCAGCTGCCGGCGGTATGTCTCCAAATACCGGGCCAGAACGCGGTTTTCCTTCCACAGCACCTTGCCGGTGTACAGCTTGTAGAGCAGCACTGTGTCCGGGTCCATCCCCAGGCACAGCCTGCCGGAGAGAGCGCCGTTGGAGCAAACGGTGACAACCGCGCAGCGGTCCGGCCCCTCGTTGAGCAGGAACAGCTCCCATGGAACGTCCAGGTCCACCCTGCGGGAAAGGCCCAGGCTTTGGGGCAGGCTGTCCCCGTTGCGGGGATGGGGCTTTACGCCAAAGCTTCCCGGCCCCACCGCTTGCTGGCACAGCCTCATCAGGTCCAGGTCGTTGCCCTGAATGCCCTCCGCCCGGAAGGACTGCTCTAAAAACAGGAAGGAAGGCAGGTGCCTGGGCGCGTGGTAATGAAAGACATGGTTGAGCAGCCTCTTGAGCTCCTGGTCCTCCGGGGAAAGCTTGGGCAGAGGCCGGTTGGGAATCCGGTCTCCCCGCATGGCCAGGGACGGCTCGTAAAGAAGAGCCGCCTGGGTTTTCTCTCCCAGCAGCCTCCCCTGGGGCAGCCGGTTTACCGCCGCCCGGTCCGGCCGGGCAAAATCGATGACATAGCTGGAAAAGCCGTCCTCCATCCAGAAAAAGGGGCAGTCCAGCCGGCAGGCCAACAGCCGGGCCAGCCAGTCAAAGTTGGGAAAGAACACCTGGTCATAGCTTGCCGCCAGCTCCTCTCCCAAGGCCCAGCGAAGCAGGGCCTCCCCTTGGGCAAAGCACTGAACGGCCGTCTCCTCCCGGTTCATGGGAAAGCGGGAGGCCAGCTCTCCCGTGGCGGCGGGGATCACCCGGGAGAACAGCCCTGTTTCCACCAGAGAGGGAATCCTCTCCCGCAGGCCGGGAGTCACGTCGGTGAGCAGCAGGTGGGCTTCCTCCCCGGCGGGGGCCTGGCGCCGCAGGTTCACCGCCGTCAGCAGATGATAGACAGAGTTGACAATGAACAGAGATCGGGACATAGAAGCGCTCCTTTGCGGGTGATTTCAGGCCTGCTCCACGAGGGGAGGACAAGCGGTCGGCTCCACGGTGGTCACGGAAAAGCTCTCGCCCAGGTTGGCCAGGGCCGCGGAGCCAAAGGCCCACACCTGCCTGGGACGCCTTCCCCGAAAGGCCCAGGGCAGCAGCTCCGCCGGGAAGGGCTGAGACAGAATCTCCGCCCCGGGAAAGACCTGCCGGTACTCCAGGGGGTCGTCGGGGTGGCGCTTGACAAGCAGCCTTTTCCCGGCCAGGGGGCCTTCTCCCAGCTGCCGGTACAGTGCCAGCTGCTGGCCCTCTTCCAGCATGCCCAGGTTGGAAAATTGCTGAGTCAGCAGAATGATGTCTGCCCGGGTCCGCAGGGAATGGGGCAAAAAGAAGCGCACCACTCGCCTGCGGAGGGACCGGGGAAGAGCCTGCAGCGCCCGCTCCACGGAAAAATCCCAAACAGGGACCGGCAGCTCCACCGGCTGGCTCTGGGCGTCTCCACAGCAGAAAACCTCCCGGATCAGGGGGTTCTCCCCGGAGAACAGGCCCCGCCCCTGAGCGACGGCAGCATGCTGGGGAAACCTTTCCGCCAGAATCCCCGCCTCCCGCTGAGGGTGGCTCAGGGTTCCGGCGGCGTCCTCGAAAAAGGAGAAGGGCAGGCCTCTTCCCAGCAGGCACAGGGAAAAGTAAAAGTGTGCCCCCGCCACATACCGCTTGGAGAAGCTCTCCAGGGGCGGAAGGTCCAGCTGTTCATAGGCGGCCAGGGCCAGGGCCGCCGTCTGGGATTCCTCCCCGTGGGGGATGCGGAGATAAGGGAACAGCCGGACCTGGTTGAAAAAGCCCCGGCGCTCCAGCAGCGGCCACTGGGGGTACTTCTCCACAATGAAGTCCGGCAGCAGCAGCACCGCCTGGCTCTCCGAGTGAAACAGCAGCCGGTGAAGCATCACCTCTAAAAGCTGATAGGAGCTGACCGCGTGGTACAGCACCTTATCCAATTCCTGGTTCATCCAGCAGCGCCTCCAGTTCCCGGCGGTAGGGGGCGTTTTCCTCTCGCAGCATCTCCAGCATGGGGGCGTAAGCGTCCCTGCCGGAGATGGGAAGGCAAAGCCCCAGCCGTTTTTCCAATTCCGTCCACTCCTGGGCAAAGTCCAGCAGGCCCTGGTGGATTTCCTCCACCGCCCGGGCGTGAGGGTTTGTCCCCAGCTCCAGCCGCCAGCCTCCTCCCGGGGCAGGGTAATACCCCCGCAGGCTGCCCTCCGTTCCTCCCAGGAGCAGCTCCCAAAACAGGTTGTGGTCCCGGCGGGGGTTGTGAAAGCTCCACAGGTCCCGGTTTTCGCCGGAGGAGAACAGATAGCTTTCCAGCCTTCCCGTCAGGAGCAGGGGCTCGGCGGCGTCCCGCTCCGGGCTGTGGGCGGAGTTGGTTCCTGCCAGCAGCCCGGTGATGGAGCAGTCCAGTCCCCAAAGTTTTTGTGCGGCAAAGGACAGGCTGACAGCTCCGCTGCCTTCCCAGCCAATGTCCACCGCCCCCGCCTGAGAGCAGCCCTCCAGCAGCTGGCGGAAGCATTCCCCCGCCGCCTGGCGCTGGGGCCGGTACAGGTCCAGCACCTGGCTCCAGCGGCTTTGCAAATAGTGTTGGACCGCTCCGGCGTTTTTATGCGTCAGGGGCGTTTGAGGAGCGGTGCCGAGAACGCCGCACAGCTCCGGCAGCAGCGGGGAAAGCTCCATGCTGTGGAAAATCCGCTCCAGGGAAAGGCCCTGCCCGGCCCGGTGGGTGAGAAACCGCCGGAAGTAGTCCGCCGGAAACAGCCCCGCGCAGATTTTAGCCGCCGCCAGCCGGGACCAATAGGCGTACACCGGCCGGGGGTCCTCCGGGTAAAGGCGGCGGTACAGCTGAAGCAGAACCTCCCCGTCCCGGGAGAGAAACAGCAGCCGGTCCGCCCGGTTTCTGTCGGCCCACTGGCGGATAAACCGGCAGTAGCCCAGGGCGAACAGCCCGCCGAAGGCAAAGCCGTACTCGTACAGAGGGGAGAGAACTTTCAGGCCGCCGTGAAGCCTGCCGTTGACAATGCCCCGGTACACGCTGCCCACAAGGGGGCTCAGGTCCTTGGGCCGGTAGGGGTCCCCGGCCCTGTGAACATTGGGGCAGAGGATGGAAGCAATCCCCCGGCTTTTGGCCATAGACCCGTCGGCGTGAGGGTTGTCCCCCACATGGACAAAGGAGGTTCCCGGCGGAAAGAATTTCCCCAGCCGGTCAAACAGGCCTCCCTCCCCCTTGGAGACGCCCGCCTCCCCGGACACCAGGCACAGGGAAAACCGGCCGAAGCCTGCCGCCTCCACCAGCTCCTCCAAAAAAGCGGCGGGCAGGTACATGTCCGACAGGAGAACCAGGGGCTTTCCCAGCCGCCGCAGCTCCTTCACCACCGGCAGGAACAGGGGGTTTCCCCGGCAAAGAGCCTTTTCCACCTCCTGCTCGGCGGCCATGCCCTCCTGGGGAGACAGGGCGGTGAGCTGTTCCAGCTCCTGCCAGATTTCCGCCAGCGTCACCTCCCCTGTTCCCAGGCGGCGGCGTTTGCGCTGCCGGGCCAGGCTTTCCGCCTCTGTCCGCAGCCGGGCGAAATGGGGATAGCCCAGCTTGGCCCCCAGCAGGGCGAAGGCGTCCTGGGGCCGGTCCACCGCCCGGAGCAGCAGGGTGTCGAACACGTCGAAGGACACCGCGTCAAAGAGGGCCAGGCGCTGGACCAGCTGGGCGGGCGATTCCCACAGGCTGAGAGCGGACAGGCTGCTTCCGGCAGGCAGAAGCCTGGCGCTTTCCCGGCGGGAAAAGACGCCCCGCAGCAGGGCGGGAGCGGCCCTCCACCGGGGCGTTCCAGACAGGCGCAGGGCCTGATACCGCTCCTGCCCCGCCGGGGAGCGGCTGGCAAGCAGCTGATAGAGCTTTTCCTTCATGGCGTCTCCTTTACTGGCTTTTTTCATAGGCGGCGCAGACCTCCTTGGGGCTGCCGCTGGCCCGCAGCCTTCCCCGGTCCAGCCAAAGGGCCTGGGTGCAGTTTTCCCGGATGACCCCGGGAGAGTGGGACACAATCAGCACGGTGGAGCCGCCGTGGATCATCTCCCGAACCCGGGCCTCGCTTTTTTTGCGAAAGAACATGTCCCCCACGCTGAGCACTTCGTCCAGAATGAGAATCTCCGGCACGTCCCCGGCGGTGGCGATGGCAAACCCCAGCCGGGACACCATGCCGGAGGAAAAGGTCTTTACCGGCTCGTCCATAAAGGGGCCGAGCTGGGCGAAGTCCACAATCTCCTGATAGTGCTCCCGCAGGAATTTCCGGCTCCGTCCGATGAGGGCGCCGTTTAAAAACAAGTTTTCCCGGCCGGTCAGTTCCGGGTCAAAGCCGGTTCCCAGGGTCAGCAGCTGCACCTTGTCCCGATCTGCCTCCACCCATCCGGAGGTGGGCTTCAGCGCCCCGGCGATGATCTTCAGCAGGGTGCTTTTGCCAGAGCCGTTGGCGCCCACCAGTCCCACCACCTGGCCCCGCTCCACGGAAAAGCTCACGTCCTCCAGAGCGCGGAACCGGCGGCGCCTGCCCTGGCCCCGCAGCAGCAGCTCCTTCAGGCTGCCGGCGGTCCGTTCTCCCTGGCGGAATTCCATGGTCACCCGGTGGGCGGCAATGGCGGTATTGTCACGATTCATGTCCTCACCTCACAGCCTTTGCAGCAAAGGTTCCCGCAGCCGGCGGAACAGCAGCCAGCCCAGCAGGTATATTCCCACGCCCCAGAGGGCCATCAGCACCGTGTCCGCGGCGGCGGGGGCCAGGCCCTCCATCACCGCCCCCCGCAGGCAGCGGATGTACAGGTACAGGGGATTTGCCTCCACCACCTGCCGGATCCAGCCGGAGAGCTGGTCCGCCGGGTAAAAGATGGCGGAGCAGTACATCCACAGCGTCAGGGTGACGGAGTACAGGTGGCGCACGTCCCCATAGAACACATAGGCCGCGGCCAGCCCATAGGAAAGCCCCAGGGAAAAGAGAAACAGAAGCCCCACAATGGGGACCAAAAACACCGCCGTCCAGGTGACGGGAATCCGGAACACCGCCAGCATCACGCCATAGGCGATGAGGGAGTAGCCCAAATTCACCAGGGCGGTGCAGCCCCTGGTGAGGATGAACAGCTCCAGGGGAAGCTTCACCTTCAGCAGCAAGGCCCGGTTGTCCGCCAGGGTGGTCATGGCGGAGTTGGTGGTGGCGGTAAAGGCCTGCCACAGCAGGTAGCCCGTCAAATAGTAGATGGGATAGTTTTCAATGGAACGGCGGAACATCTGGGAAAAGATCAGGGAAAGCACCGCCATGGACAGCAGGGGGTTCAGCACGCTCCACAGAATTCCCAAAACGGAACGGGCGTATTTCCGCTTCAGCTCCCGGGCGGTGAGCTGCTGGATGACAAACCAGTACTGCCGCCTTCGTTCTCCTTTTTCCATGTCCATTCCTCCCAATGCGCAAGAATTTCCCGGCCCGCCAGCCCCAGCACCCTTGCCAGCCGCAGCCGGTCCAAGGCCCGGAACACCGGCTCTGGGTCCACCGGGGACAGGGCGGCGCTGCCGGGCATCCAGGGGCTGGAGCGGAGGGGGTTTCTCCCCAGTACCCGGGAAAGAAGCAGGCTGTCCCTCAGCTCCCTCCTGGTGAGGGGCTGGGCCAGCAGTCCCTCCTGTTCCAGCGGCCCGTCGGAAAAGACCAGCCCGCTCAGCGCCAGGGCCTGCTCCCGAGTGGGGCGGACCATCAGCCGGGCCAGATTGCTCCAGGCAAGGGTCATTTCCCCCGCCAGCTCCCCAAAGGGCGGCCTTTTCCCCAGGCCTTCCCCATGCTGGAGAAGGGCTTGCTCAAGGCTGGGAAGAGCTGGCCGGGGCTTTCCCAAAACAGGGACAAACCGGCCCTCCTGTTCCCGATAGCCCAGAGTCATGCCCTGGGGAGCGGAGAATACCCCTTCAAACAGGCTTGGCTCAAAAACCGCCTGGCGTTTCAGGTCCCGGCCGGGCCGGAAGAAGCAGCAGTCCCAAAGGCCCGCGGCGGGCGCCCGGTACAGGCCGGCATAATACCCTCGAGGCGTTCCCCGCTGCCCCAGCAGGGACAGGGCCTGGGCCAGCGTTTCCTGGGTGGATCCCATCCAGCCGCTGTCCACCAAGGCCCAGGAGGTTCCGTCCAGCAGCCCCTCCTGCCGGAGATATCCGGCGAAGGGTGGCAGCGCCATCCGGGAGCGGTTCCTCAGTCCTTGAAGAAAGAGAGGGCAGTCCAGCAGCTTTCTCTTCAGGGCGCTTCGTTCCCGGCTGGAGGACAGCGGCGCTGCTTCCTCCACTCCCAGAGCGGCGAGAATTTCCCGCCGCTCTCCAGGGGAAAGGCCGGCTTGCTCCAGCACCCGCCCAGGGGTCAGGCCCAGAGCCTTCCCGCACAGCTGAGAGACGGCCCTGACAGGGTCCTGCCCATAAAGAGGCATCCGCCAGGCGTACCGGGAGCCGTACAGGTACCGGCAGTCCAGGGGCAGGCTCCAAGCGGCGCAGAGGCCCTTTGCCAGCCGGTAGAAATACCAGCCGTCCCTGGCCAGAAAGTACAGCCGGGAAACCCGGTCCTCCAAGGCCCGCTTCAGCACCCACTGGGTAAAGGCTCCCGCGGCGGGGGCCAAAACCCGGCGGCTGAGGGTTTCCAGGCTATCCACGGCGCTTGACCCAGTGCAGAACTCGGCCCGGTACCAGGCAGGCCGCCAGGGGCCGCAGAATTCCCCAGGCCGCCAGGGGCGGAGAGATCCCCAGGGCGGCAAAGCCCTCTCCCCGCAGGGCGGCTTCCCGCAGGCGGCGGGAAACGCTCCGGCGGCGGTAGGAGTCCCGGTCCTCCCAATAGGCCAGCAGGGGCGTTTGCAGGTTGTAGCCCCGCCGCCCCCGGGCGTGCAGCCGAAAAAACAGCTCGTAGTCCTCACAGCCCAGGTGCCGGGGGGATTGGCTGTATCCTCCTGTCTCCTCCAGCGCCTGGCGGCGGAACATCACCGAAGGGTGAATGTAGGGGGAGTGGAGGAGAAAATCCCCGGCCTGGGGATACTCGGGGGGAACCAGCCGGCCCCAAGGTCCCCAGCGGTCCACCAGCAGGGCGGCGCTGCCCACCCAATCCCAGCAGGGGTGGGATTGCAGAAGGGAGACCTGGCGCTCCAGCCTTCGGGGATGGCAGCGGTCGTCGTCGTCCAGCCGGGCCAGGTACACCCCCCTGGACCGCTGGGCGCACCGGTTCAAGGCATAGCCCAGGCCCCGGTTTTCCTCTCCCCGGTACAGGCGGATGCGGCAGTCCAGAGCGGCGGCCTGCTCCAAGGTCATGGCTCCCCGGGGAGAGGAGCCGTCGTCCCACAGAACCAGCTCCCAGCTTTGCAGCGTCTGCTCTTGCAGGGATTCCACCGCCCGGCGCAGCCTGTCCCACCTGGGATTATAGGATCCCATCAGCACGCTGACCAAGGGTTGTTCCTTCATAGCGTTCCCTCACTTTCCGGTCCATCTCCCCATAGACCTGCTTCATGGCGGCTTGGGCGCGGGTTCTGTCAAAGGGAGCCACAGAGTCCACGCACCGGCGGGAAAGCAGCTCCCGCCGCCGGGGGTCCATCCCCCGCAGCAGGGAAATTCCCCTGGCAAAGCCAGCGGGGTCGTCCCAGGGATAGATCAGACCGTTTTTTCCAAAGACCATGTATTCCCGGGTGCCCCGGTTGTCCGCGGCGATTACCGGCACCCCCATGGCCAGGGATTCCAGCCCCGCCATGCCCAGCCCCTCCCGACGGGAGGGAAACACCGTGGCGTCGGCACAGCCCAGAAGCCGGGGAATATCCCGGCGGTAGCCGTACAGGGTGACAATCTCCCCCAGCCCCCGGCGGCGGATTTCCTCCTCCAGCCGGGGCCGGGCAAAGCCCTCTCCGCAAATGCCGTAGCGGATACCCTTCAGCCCGCCTGGGCGCTGCCCCAGCAGAGACAGGGCCTCCAGCACCACCTGATGGTTTTTGTTCAGGTTCAGCTCCCCCAGGGAGAGCAGGAGAAAGTCCTCCGGCCCCACGCCCAGCTCCCTGCGCAGAGCCTGGCGCTCCTGCCCGGGCAGAGGGGCAAAGACCCGGCGGTTCAGGCCCGCTCCCGGCAGGCGGAACACCTTGCCGCCCCGTTTGATGGGCAGCCGCCGGGCGGCCCGGTAATCCTCGGCGTTGATGGTGGCCAGAATATCCGTATAGCGGGCCAAGGCCCATTCCACCGGGTAAAAGGCCAGCTGGTTGTACAGGGGCGCTCCCCGGTAAAAGTGAAACCCGTGGGCCGTGTACACCACCACGGGCTTTGCGGGGGACAGCCGTCCCGCCAGCCTTCCCACCAGCCCCCCTACCGGGGTATGACAGTGGATGGCGCAGATTCCCCACCGGCGGATCAGGGCCAGCACCTGGTTTAAGGCCCGGCGATTGCCCTCCACCAGATAGGGGGAGCGGGCAATGGCAATGTGATGGGGCAGCACGCCCATCGCCCGGATCCGCTCCCTGTCGGAGATGTAGTCCGGCTCCTCCATGTTGGCGGCATAGTGAACGGTGTAGCCCATGGCTTGCAGCAGAGACACGTTGTCCGCCTCGAATTTCAAAAGAAAGTCGTTGGTGGTGGCCAGGAGTAAAATGTGCTTGTCCAAAGCCTCACCTCCCCAAAAAGCTTACTAGCAGTCTTTGCCCTTTTTTGGAGATTTATTCCCGGCGGCGCCTTTCTGGCGGCGAAAAGAGGCGCGAAAAAAGCGCCCAGGCAGCTCCTGGGCGCTTGACGCATTGAAAACCTTATTTTTCCAAGTCCTTTTTGATTTGCGTGGTGGAGATTTCCGGGGTGCGGGGCAGATAGACCACCTGGCACTGGTCCTTGAGAAAGTCGAACTTTCCCTCCCAGTCGTCCCCCATGACGAAGGTATCCACATGGTATTCCTTCACGTCCCGGGCTTTCTGGTCCCAACTCTCCTCGGGAATGACCAGGTCCACATAGCGGATGGCCTCCAGCAGCTGCTTGCGCTTTTCATAGGAGAAGTAGCACTTTTTGTGCTTTTCATTCCAGTTGAATTCGTCGGTGGAGAGGGCCACAATCAGATAGTCGCCATACTGCTTCGCCCGGCGGAGCAGGTTGATGTGTCCGTAGTGCAGCAGGTCAAAGGTGCCATAGGTGATTACGCGCTTCATCGATCCATCATCCTTTCTTTCGGCGCCGTTCCAAATAGTCCACGGTCCGGCGGGCGGCGGCGCCGCTTTCCTGAATGCCGAACTCCCGGCAGAAATCTCCCACCCGGCGGTTCTGCTCCCGCTGGTCAAAGCCCAGCAGAATCTCCTCCAGCTGGCCGTTGGTTTCCGCCCGGGCAAAGGGCAGTTTGTCAATGTCAAAGTAGAAGTTGCGGTCGCTTTTGTAGGCCGCCAGGTCGTTGACGTAGAGAACGCAGGGCTTCCCGGTGATGAGAAAGTCAAACATCACCGAGGAGTAGTCGGTAATCATGGCGTCGCAGGCCATGTACAGTTCTTGAATGTCGGGATAGTCCGAGGCGTTGCGAATCACCTGGGGGTCCAGGTTCATCTGAGCGGCCTTCTCGGCGATATTGGGGTGCAGCTTGGCCAGAATGAGCCACCGCCCCCCAAAGCGCCGCTCCAAGGCCCTGACGCACCGGGCGTAGTCCATGTCATAGGCGGAGAGACCCTTGTCCTTGCGGAAGGTGGGGGCGTACAGCAGCAGCCGCCTGTCCCGGGGCAGGTCCAGCGCCTGGCGAACCTTTTCCGCCAGCTCCGGCTGGGGCCTGGAGAGCATGTCGTTGCGGGGAAAGCCCTCCTCCAGCACCGCCCCCTCATACCAAAAGCCCCGACGGTAGATGTCCGTTAAAAACCGGCTGTTGGACAAAAACAGGTCCCCCATGCGGGAGTCCTTTTTGGCGGCTCGCAGGTAGTCCCCGGGCAGGGCGTCCTCCGCGTCTCCCTCAATGCGCTTGAGGGGAAACCCGTGCCAGGTCTGCACATAGCAGGTGTTCCCCCGCTTTTGGGTGTAGGCCCATTTGCGGCAGTTGTCCACCCACACCCCGGCGGTACACAGGTGGAAGATGGCCCGGGGGCTTTCCACCACCAGGGGCGTGACGCCGGGGGGCAGGGTGGCGGCTTCCTGGGGACCCTTCACGGTCCAGTAGACCCTCCAGCCCCGGGCCAGCAGCTCGTCCGCCACAGCCTTGGGGCTGTCGGAATAGCCCCGGCCGTAAAAGCTTTGGCACACAGCCTTGTTGCCGTTTTTGGGCAGCAGGGAAAGGACCTGCCACAGCAGATCCCGCACCGCTTTTTTAGAGAGGACGGCCAGCTTTCCCACAGCGTTTTCCCCTTTCTTAATCTGTTTTTTACCGGTCTTTAACCCGGCGAGGATGAAAAAAAGCGGCCTTTCACCGCTTGTGCTGTCTGTGTTATACAGAAGTGTCAAGAGAAACATGTCTCTCGTTTTGGATACATCTAGTATATAACATACCACAGCCAGAAAAATAAGTCTAGTCTTTTTTTGAATTTCTGCTATACTTTCTATACGACAGCAGAAGAACAGGGAAAAAAGGAGGTACTCTCATGGACCAGGAAAGGACGGCCCAGCAAAGCGCTCCCCCAGAGGAGCTTGCCCATCTTGACAGAATTTTAGACATGGTGAACCAAGAGCTGGAAGAGGCTCAGCGCACGGTGGAGAAAATGGACGAGGAGTACCGGGAGGCTCAGCAGTACCTGGCGGACCGCCGGGGCGAGGACAACGCCCGGGATATGTTCCAAAGCCAGCAGATGCTCAGCCAGATTGACGCCCAGGGCGTGTCGGTGGTGGCTCACCGGGACAGGCTGCAAAAGACCAAGGCCTCTCCCTACTTTGCCCGCATCGACTTTCGCTCTCAGGAGGAGGGGGAAAGCGCTCCCTATTACATTGGGCTGTACGCCTTCCGGTTCCAGCGGCAGCTGTATGTCATCGATTGGCGCTCTCCCGTGGCCAGCATGTTTTACGACTTCGAGCTGGGGCCGGCCCACTATGACGCGCCCCAGGGCCGCACCGACGGGGAGATCACCCTAAAGCGCCAGTTCAAGATTGTAAACGGGGAGATGGAATACGCCTTTGACTCCTCCCAGAATATCCAGGACGACATTCTCCAGCAGGAGCTGGCCCACACCTCGGACGAAAAGATGAAATCCATCATCTCCACCATCCAGAAGGAGCAGAACCAGATTATCCGCAACGAGAAGGCCAAGGTGCTCATCATCCAGGGGGTGGCGGGCTCTGGAAAAACCAGCATTGCCCTGCACCGGGTGGCCTTTCTGCTCTACCGCTACCGCAACACCATCAAGGCCCAGAACGTGACCATCATCTCCCCCAACAAGGTGTTTGGAGACTACATTGCCGGGGTGCTGCCAGAGCTGGGGGAGGAGCCTATCTTCGAGGCCAGCCTGGAGGACCTGGCCCTGGTGCAGCTGGAGGACGGAGTGGACTTTGTGGGGGACCGGGACCCGCTGGAAACCTCTGACCCCGCCTGGGAGGAGCGGGTGCGGTTTAAGTCCACCGTGGAGTTTGTCCGGCTGATGGACGACTTTATTGCCCGGCTGCCCAAGCTGGCCTTCCAACCCCAAAACTACGAGTACAAGGACTGGAAGGTGCCGGCGGAGTGGATTCAGCAGCGTGTGGACGTGTACAAGCGCTATCCTCTGATGAAGCGGCTGGAAATGACCGCCGACGACATTCATTCCCGGCTGGAGAACGAGTTTCTCCGGGAGGAGCGCCCGCCCCACCGGAACCAGATTTTCCAGGCCCTGCGGAAGATGCTCACCATGAAAACCACCCTTTCAGCATACCGGGCCTTTTTCCGGCAGCTGGGCAAGGAGCGGGCCAAGCTTTACAAGCCCTTCCAAAAGGGGGTGCTGGAGTGGAACGACGTGTACCCCTACCTCTATTTGCAGGCGGCCTTTACGGGCCTGCAGCAAAGCCGGCTGATCAAGCACCTGGTCATTGACGAAATGCAGGATTACAGCCCCATTCAGTACGCGGTGCTGAACCTGCTGTTCCAGTGTCCCAAGACCATTCTGGGGGATTTCAGCCAGTCCATCAATCCCTACTCCCCCTACACCCTGGAGGACCTGCACCAGCTGTACCAGGGTTCCCAGCTGATGCGCCTGGAGAAGAGCTACCGCTCCACCTGGGAGATCATCCACTTTGCCAAGGAAATTGTCCGGCAGCAGGATTTTCAGGCGGTAGAGCGCCATGGCCCCGCCCCGTCCCTGGGGGTTTTCCCCACGGAGGAGGAGGAGCTGGCGGAAATCTGCCGCCAGGTAGAGGCCTTTCACCAGGGCAAGTACAATGCTTTGGGCATTGTCACCCACACCAATTCCCAGGCCGCGGCCCTGTACGAGAAACTAAAAGCCCGGGGGGCGGAGGTGAATCTGGTCACTCCGGAGAGCAGCTCCTTTCAAAACGGCGCCACTGTGCTGTCCATCCAGATGTCCAAGGGCCTGGAGTTTGACCAGGTGCTGGTACCCCAGGCGGATGGGGAAAACTATCACACGGATTTTGACAGAAATCTGCTGTATGTGGCCTGCACCCGGGCCATGCACCAGCTGGCTGTCACCTGCGTGGGAGAGGTGACGCCCCTGCTGCCCTTTTCAAAAGAGAAATAACAACACACCCTGATACGATGCACAAAGGCCGCTGGGAAACCATCCCAGCGGCCTTGTTCTTCTTTTAGGGGCGGTCCGGCGGATTTCTGAAACCAGCGGAAATAAAAAAACCGCGAGCTTCCCAAAAATGAAGCTCGCGATCTGTGCGGGGATAAACCCTTTGGTGGGGACAACAGGACTCGAACCTGTGACCTCCTACGTGTGAAGCAGGCGCTCTAACCAGCTGAGCTATGCCCCCGTAACGAACGCTAGTATACCAGATTTTACAGGCGCTTGTCAAGCGTGATTTCAAAAAAATTTGTTCCAGCCCCTTCAGGACCTGGAAAGCTGGCGGACCAGCTCCAGCACAAGCTGCCTCTGGCTGGGGGAAAGCTTTTCCCACTCTCCTAGCAGCTGGGCGGTCAGTTCCCCCTGGGAGGGCAGGGTAGGCTCCTCGGCGAAAAATTCCCCCAGGGTGATGCCCAGGGCCTGGCAAATCCGCTCCAGCGTGGGGATGGTGGGCATGTTGTTTCGCAAAAACAGGTTTGCCAGGGTGGACTGAGGCACCCCTGCCTCCTGGGCCAGACGGTACACGCTCCAGCCCCGCTCCTTCAGCAAGTATCGAATTCGTTCCAAACAGTCCACGCCGTTTCCCTCCTGTCCCTTTTAGATTACACTACATTGGCGAAGGAAAATACTAGTAAAATGTAGCTGACTCTACTTTTCTTTAGAGATATAATAACCTAAACAAATGGGGAATATCCCAGAGAGGAGGGGGACCGTGAACAGGGGAGAATCGCCTGCTTCCAGCCAAGGCGCGTCTTTTACCGACATTGGAGAAAGCCCCTTTCGAGACGCCATTGTCCGCTGCTGCCGCCGGGGCTGGTTTTTGGGGGTGGCTGTCACCCGGTTTGGCCCCTGCCGGCCCATGACCCGGGGAATGCTGGCCGCGGTGCTTCACCGGGCGGCGGGGCTTTTTCCTGGATGTAAGCCCCCGCGCCTATTACGGGGAGGCGGCGGACTGGTGCGCCTGCCGGGGATTGATGGAGGGCGGGGGAAACGGCCGGTTTTTCCCGGACCGGTCCCTCTCCTGGGAGGAGCTGGCTCTGGCGCTGTGGCGCTGGAGGGGCAGTCCCAGAGAGAAAAACGCCTCTGGGGATGAGGCCGTCTCTTGGGCCAGGGAGAATGGCCTGTTCCCCAGGGGAAGCCTGGGGCGCTTTGTCCTTCGGGGCCAGGCGGCCCAAGTGCTGGACCGGTTTTGGAGCCTGCCGTGACCGTTGTCCCTCCCGCTGCATAGAATAGCCCGGGAACCCTTTCCCAGAGGGGAGGTGACACCATGGCGGAATTTCCCAAACGGGGCATTGACATCTCCGAGTTTAACGGCAACGTGGACATTGCCGCCCTGAAGGGCCAGGTGGAGTTTGTCATCATCCGCTGCGGCTATGGCGGCGACTACCCGAACCAGGACGATTCCCAGTTTGAGGCCAACGTGAAAAAGTGCTGGGAAGCGGGCATCCCCTGGGGAACCTATCTGTATTCCTATGCCAAAACCCTGGCAATGGCCCAAAGCGAGGCCGCTCATACCCTGCGGCTTCTCAACGGGCGCAGGCCCCCCTACGGCGTGTGGCTGGATGTGGAGGACAGCTCCCTGCCCAGCGGCGAGGCGCTGATCGACAATGTGGCGGCCTATTGTCAGGCTGTGGAGAAGGCCGGGCTGTACTGCGGAATTTACGCCTCTCTCTCCTGGATGGAGACCCGCCTGAACAGCCCCCGCTTGGACCCTTACGACAAGTGGGTGGCCCAATGGAGCAGCCAGCTGGACTACACCAAGCCCTATGGGATTTGGCAGTTTACCAACCAGCTGGTGCTGAACGGAAAAACCTTTGACGGGGATTGGGCCTACAAGGATTACCCGGCCCTGACAGGTGGAAAGGAGGACGAGGACATGACCCAGGCGGAGGTGACCGCTCTGGCCCGCGCGGAGGCCCAAAAGGTCTATCAGGAGAACGAGGAAAAGTACAAGACCATGGCCTCTCTGCCGGCGTGGGCAAAGGCGGCGGTGGAGCAGGTGTACCGGGAGCTGGGGCTTTCCGGCACCGGCGCCCCCGGCGAGCAGACCCAGATTGACGGCAGCGAAACCTATATCCGGGCCTTGACAGTGATTGCCAAGGTGCTGGACAAACTCAACGCCCAAGGCTGAAGAAGCGCTCAAGGAGGGGGGCGCCGCGTTCGCGGCGGCCCCCTCGCAATTTCCCCTGCCGGATGCCTTGTGCAATCCGCGGTTCTGGTGTAAAATAAGAGCACATCGGAGAAAGGGTGAAGTTGTATGGAGACAAAAAAGCTCAGCCTGGAGATCAGCCGACTGGTACACTATGGATTGCAGAGGGGCCTGATCGCCCAGGAGGACGAAGCCTATGCCGCCAACCGGATGCTGGCCCTGCTGGGCCTGCGGGAGTTTGAGCCGCAGCCAGTGGAGGAGGAGCTTCCCTATCCCGCGGAGCCGCTGGAGGCCCTGTGCCAGTACGCCGCGGAGGCGGGAATTCTTAGCCCGGACACCCGGGACGCTCGGGACCAGTTTGACACCGAGCTGATGAACTGCCTGATGCCCCGGCCCTCTCAGGTGGTGAAGGAGTTTTACGACCGGTACGAGACGGACCCCCAGTGCGCCACAGACTACTATTACCAGCTGGCCCGGTCCTCCAACTACATCCGGGTGGACCGGATTGAAAAGGACAAGCTGTGGACCGCCCCCACCCCTTACGGGGATTTGGTTATCACCATCAACCTGTCCAAGCCGGAGAAGGATCCCAAGGCCATTGCCGCCGCCAAAAACGCCCCCCAGGCGGGCTATCCCAAGTGCGCCCTGTGCCGGGAAAACGAGGGCTATTTGGGCAGCGTGAACCAGGCCGCTCGGGGCAACCACCGGCTGATCCCCCTGGAGCTGGGGGGCGAGCCGTGGTTTTTGCAGTATTCCCCCTATGTGTACTACAACGAGCACTGTATTGTGCTTTCCGGCCAGCACCGGCCCATGAAGGTCAGCCGGGAGTCTATGGCCCGGCTGCTGGAGTTTGTCACCTTTCTTCCCCACTACTTTGTGGGCTCCAACGCGGACCTGCCCATTGTGGGCGGCTCCATCCTCACCCACGATCACTTCCAGGGAGGCCGGTACGAGTTTCCCATGGCCAAGGCCCCGGTGCGGGAGCCCCTGTCCTTCCCGGGCTTTGAGGACGTGGAGGCCGGCATTGTCCACTGGCCCATGTCGGTGATTCGCCTGCGGGGGGAAAAGCCCCAGCGCCTGGTGGAGCTGGCGGACAGGATTTTGCAGGCGTGGCGGGAGTATTCCGACGAGAGCGCGGACATTTTGTCCCACACCGGGGACACCCCCCACAACACCATCACCCCCATTGCCCGGCGGCGGGGCGTGGACTACGAGCTGGACCTGGTGCTGCGGAACAACCGCACCACCCCGGAGCATCCCCTGGGGCTGTTCCATCCCCACGCCCAGTACCACCACATCAAAAAGGAGAATATCGGTCTTATCGAGGTGATGGGTCTGGCCATTCTGCCCCCCCGGCTGCTGGCCGAAACCCAGCTGCTGGAGCAGGCCCTGAAGGACCCCGCCCAGGCCTCTGAAATCATGGCCCGGCCGGAGATGGAGAAGCACCAGCCCTGGTTTGAGGAGCTGAAGGCCGCCGGCGCCGGAGAGGGCGACACCAGGCGGGCCATCCAGGAGAGTGTGGGGGCCATCTTTGGAAAGATTTTGGGCAACGCCGGAGTCTACAAGGACACGGAAGAGGGACAGGCCGCCTTCCGCCGGTTCTGCCAGAGCGTTTGAGGGCTGTTCGAAGGGCCTCCTGGCGGGAGCGGCTTTGGTGCCTGTTTTTCCCCGCCCGGTGCCTTGCCTGTGGAAAAGCGGTGCGCCCCGAAAGGCTGTTTTGCCCGGCGTGCGCTGCCGCTCTTCCCAAAGAGCCCATTCTGCGGGCGTTCCCTTTGGAGGGAGCGGAAGCCGGACGGCTGACCGCGGCGTCGTCCCTGCTGTACGAGAAGGGGTTCCGGCACACCCTGCACCGGCTGAAATTTCAGGAGGAGCGGGCCTTGGCCGGGCCTATTGGCCAGATGATGGCCCAAACCGCCCAGGCTCTGGGGATGCCCTTTGACGGTGTGACCTGGGTGCCGATGTCCCCAAAAAAGCTGCAGCGGCGGGGGTATAACCAAAGCCAGCTGCTGGCGAGGTCCGTGGCCAGGGAGCTGAAGCTGCCCAGCTGGGGGTTGCTGGAGCAGGTAAAGGAAACCCAGACCCAGCATCAGCTCACCAGAGTCCAGCGGGCGGACAATGTGCGGGGAGTTTACCGAGCCTCCGGAGCCGCCCTGGGGAAACGGCTGCTTCTGGTGGATGACATTGTCACCACCGGGGCTACGCTGCGGTCCTGCGCCCAGGCCCTGTACCGGGCGGGGGCCGGCTCTGTGACGGGACTGTGCGCCGCCAGCGCGTCCATTCCCCCGGAGGAATCGTAAAGGAGGAGTTGCTGTGCTGCATCGATTTTCCAGAGAGGAGCTGCTCATTGGGACCGAAGGGCTGGCAAAGCTCCAAGGCTCCCGGGTGGCCGTGTTCGGCATTGGAGGCGTGGGGGGCTATGTGGTAGAGGCCCTGGCCCGCAGCGGCGTCGGGGCCTTGGACCTGTTTGACGGGGACGCGGTAAGCCTGACCAACATCAACCGGCAGATCATCGCCCTGGAGGACACCGTGGGCCGTCTCAAGGTGGAGGCGGCCAGAGAGCGGGTGCTGGGGATCAACCCTGCCTGCCGGGTGGAGGCCCACGCCCTGTTTTTTACCCCGGA
The DNA here is from genome assembly GCA_905215055.1 of uncultured bacterium. Classification (GTDB taxonomy): domain Bacteria; phylum Bacillota; class Clostridia; order Oscillospirales; family Acutalibacteraceae; genus Acutalibacter. The sequence continues at coordinate 10,989 of CAJMOH010000010.1, read as the reverse complement.
AAACGCCGGGAAGGTGGACTTCTCCCAGTATGACTATGTGGCTGACGCCATCGACACCGTGACCTCGAAAATCGAGCTGATCCTTCGGTGCCGGCAGGCTGGGACGCCGGTAATCAGTTGTATGGGGGCGGGAAACAAATTTGACCCCACCGCCTTTCGGGTGGCGCCCCTTGAAAAGACCAGCGTGTGCCCCCTGGCCCGGGTTATGCGGCGGGAACTGAAGCGCCGGGGCGTCACCGGGGTGAAGGCGGTGTACTCCACAGAGGAATCCGCCGTTCCTGCCGCCGCCCAGGAGGGAGACCAAAAAGGCACCGCGGGCCGTCCCACCCCAGGGAGCCTGGCCTTTGTTCCCAGCGTGGCGGGACTGATCCTGGCCGGGGAGATTGTGAAGGACTTGCTGAAGAAAAACGTCCCAGGCGAGGGAACGCATTGATCTAGCTTGTTCAACAGTTTGCCAGGTGTGGAGCGGAGCTTCACGGCCCTTAAAACAGCGCGAAGCGCTGAAGAAAGAGATGCAGGGAAACAGGAGCGCCTCCGCTGTCAAGCCGCCTTCTTGCCTGCGGCAAGGGCGGGAAAGACCCCGTGCCTGAGCTGCCGTGCCGCAGGGGGTATTTTTGAGGGGGCTTTTGGCGCAAGCAGGAACCCAAGGAGGGGGACAATCATGGATAAAGAACGCATAGAACGGGCTGTCCGGGAGATCCTGGAGGCCGTAGGGGAGGACCCCAGCCGGGAAGGGCTGCTGGAAACTCCCGGCCGGGTGGCCCGCATGTATGAGGAAATCTTTTCCGGGCTGGAATCGGATCCCCTGGAGCATTTGAAAATCTTCAACGAGGGCGGCCGCCACGACGAGCTGGTGCTGGTGAAGGACATCCCTCTCTACTCGGTGTGCGAGCATCACCTGCTGCCCTTCATCGGCCGGGCGCACATCGCCTACATCCCCAAAAACGGGCGGATTATCGGCCTTTCCAAGTTTGCCCGGATTGTGGACTGCTTTGCCCGCCGGCCCCAGGTGCAGGAGCGGCTGACCGGGCAGATTGCCGACTTTCTTTACGAAAACCTGGACCCCTTGGGGGTGGCGGTGTTCATCCAGGCCGAGCATCTGTGCATGACCATGCGGGGCGCCAGGGCCGCCGGCTCTATGACCCAGACCTCCGCCCTGCGGGGCTGCATGCGCTCCGACGCCAAAACCCGGGCCGAGGTTATGTCCCTGCTGGGGGGCAGGTGATGGGCGGGCCGGTTTTCCGGGCGGGGGCCTTTGCCCTTCCCCTGACCCGCACCTATGTGATGGGCATTTTGAACGTGACGCCGGACTCCTTCTCCGACGGGGGCAAATACCAAAGCGTGCAGGCGGCTGTCAGCCGGGCGGTGGAGATGGCCCGGGAGGGCGCGGACATCATCGACATCGGGGGCCAGTCTACCCGGCCTGGGTATCAGGCCATTTCCCAGGAGGAGGAGTGGGCTAGAATCCAGGAGGTGATTCCCGCTGTGGTGCGGGCCGCCGGCCTGCCGGTTTCCGTGGACACCTTCTATCCCTGGGTGGCCCAGCGCGCCCTGGCGGCGGGAGCCAGCATCCTCAACGACGTGACCGGCTTTGGAGAGGAGATGCTCCAGGTGGCGGCAGGGTCAGACTGCGGCTGCGTTGTCATGGACCCAGGGTCCACCGGGGAAAATATCTGCGCCCGGGTGCGCTCGTTCTTTCTGGACAGGCTGGAGGCCGCGAAGGCGGCGGGCATCTCCCGGGAGCGGCTGTGCTTTGATCCCGGCGTGGGCTTTGGGAAAACCCTGGAGGAGAACCTGACCCTCCTGGCCCATGTGGAGCGGACCAGGGTGGAGGGCTGCGCCTTTTTGATGGCGGCCTCCCGGAAACGGGTGACAGGGGCTTTCTGCGGCAATCCGCCCTTTGAGCAGCGGCTGCCCGCCACCCTTGCCGCCCATACTGCCGCCATTTTGGGAGGCGCGGACCTGGTGCGGGTTCACGATGTGAAGGAGGCGGTTCAGGCCGCGAAAATGGCGGACGCCTTGAAAAACGCCTGAAGGGACTTGGATTCACGAAGGGGGCTTATCCAATGGATACCATCAAAATCAAGGGGCTGCGGCTGTTTGCCTATCACGGGGTGAACCCGGAGGAGAAGCGGGACGGCCAGAGCTTTGTTCTGGACATCGACCTGAGGGCCGACCTGTCCCGGGCCAGAAGGTCCGACGCTTTGGAGGACACCGTCAACTACGGGGCGGTGACAAAAACCGTCCGCCAGGCCTTTACCCAGGCCAGCTGCGATTTGATTGAGCGGGCGGCTCAGGTTGTGTGCGACGCTGTGCTGGAGGACTTTCCCCAGGTGGAGGAGATCACCGTGGTGCTGAAAAAGCCCCAGGCCCCTGTAAAAGCGGAATTTGACTACATGGCGGTGGAGATTACCCAGCGCCGGAGGGAGGGACTGTAATGCAGGTTGTATTGGGCCTTGGCTCCAATTTGGGGAACCGTGAGGAAAATCTGGCCAGGGCGCTGGATGCCCTGGAGCGGCTGGAGGGAACTCGGCTGCTGAAGCTTTCCAACCTCTATGAGACGGAACCCTTTGACGTGACCAGCCAGCAGGAGAATTATCTAAACTGCTGCGTGCTTTTGGAGACCAGTCAGAAGCCCCAGCGGCTGTTGGAGCGCTGCCTGGAAATTGAGAAAAGCCTGGGACGGGTGCGGCTGGAATACCACGGCTCCCGCACCATTGACATCGACGTGCTGCTGTGCCAGGGCTTTTCCTCGGACTCGCCCCAGCTGACGGTACCCCATCCCCACATTCGGGAGAGGGCCTTTGTGCTGGTGCCTCTGTCGGATCTGTTCCCGGCTCATCAGGCCTTTGGTTACGATTTCCACCAGGCCTACGAGGCTGTGGACAAGTCCGGCGTGGCTTTGTACAAATAGGAGGGAGCTATGCTGGAAGAGAGAATTTTGGTGATTGGCAGTCCGGGCAGCGGGAAAAGCACCTTTGCCCGGGCCTTGGGAGAGCTGACCGGCCTGCCGCTGCTCTATCTGGACCGGCTTTTTTGGAACGCCGACAGGACCACTGTGGAAAACCAGGTGTTTGACCAGCGGCTGGAGCAGGCCATGTCCCAGAACCAGCGCTGGATTATGGACGGCAATTACAGCCGCACCCTGGACCGGCGGCTGGCCCGCTGCCACCGGGTGTTCTTTTTGGACTATCCGGTGGAGGTCTGCCTGGCGGGGGTGCGCGCCCGCAGGGGAACCGTCCGCCCGGACATGCCCTGGGTGGAGACGGAGGAGGACCCGGAATTCATGGACTACATCCGGGACTTTCCCCAGCAGCAGCGGCCGAAGATCTTGGCCTTTCGGAAGGCAGCCCCGGAAAAGAAATGGGTGGTGTTTCGCTGCCGGGAGCAGGCGGACGCCTACCTGCGGGGGCTGAGAGAGGGAAAAACAAGCATACAACAATAAAAAAGGACCCGCCGTGCCTTCGGCGGGCCTTTTTTTCTGTTTTAAGCGGGAGCGCCGGGGCGGTACTCCATCAGCCAGCAGTCCTCCCAGACGCCCTCGTGAAGCTCGTGGCCGGGCAGAAATTTGATCTTGCGAAAGCCGCAGGCCTGATAGCACCGCAGAGCCCGGGGGTTGTTGGCGTGGGGGTCCAGGATGACGGCGGCCGCGCCCTCCGTTTCCGTCAGATGGCGCAGCACCAGGGAGAGAAACCGCCGGCCAATCCCTCTGTTCCAGAGGTCCGGCTCTCCAATGAACTGATCGATGCCAAAGGCCAGCTCCTCTGGGCGGAAGGGATAGTGGTACTCCTGGCACAGCTCCTGGTCCAGCTGGTAGATCTGGATGTAGCCGATGGGATGTCCCTCAAACTCCACCAGGCAGCGGCGGGCGCCCTTTTCCGGGACATAAAACTCCTCCTTGATTTTTTCCGGGGTGTAAATAAGGTCCCGTCCGCCGTAAAACTCCAAAACCCTGGGGTCCCGCATCCATTTCAGCAGCAGGGCGGCATCCTGAGGAGAGAGAAGCCGCACCGCCACCGGTCCTTCCCGAAGATTGATGGGATCCATAAAGCCTGCCTCCTTTTTCGGAAAGTATAGCACAGGCGCCGGCCTCCCGCAAGGTCTTGACAAAAAGAGAAGGTGCAAAATATACAGTTTGATGATAAAATATTGGGGAAATAGCCGAAAAATTTGTTCGGTTCCCGGCCCATCCTTGCATTTGCAAAAAAGAGGCGTATAATAGCAAACTGGAATAATTTTTAATAATTGTGAAAACAGGAGGGATGGGCATGGAAGGCGGATATGGGTTTCTTTTGGACCTGGCCTTAATTTTGCTCTCGACAAAGCTGCTGGGACTTCTCACCCAGCGGTTCCAGCTGCCCCAGGTGGTGGGCGCGCTGCTGGCCGGCCTGATTCTGGGGCCGGCTGTTTTAGACGTGATCCATGAAACGGAATTTATCAAGGACACGGCGGAAATCGGCGTCATTGTAATGATGTTCTGCGCCGGCATGGAAACGGACGTGAAGGAGCTGAAGAGCAGCGGCAAGGCGGCCTTTATCATCGCCCTCATCGGCGTGCTGGTGCCCATTGGCGGCGGATTCGCCCTGGCCTATTTCTTCAACCAGCCCGGCGTGATTGACTCGGACGCCAACGCGTCGATTTTCCTGCAAAACATGTTTATCGGCGTCATTCTCACCGCCACCTCGGTGAGCATTTCCGTGGAGACCCTGAAGGAGCTGGGCAAGCTGAAAACCCGCTCTGGCAACGCCATTTTGGGCGCGGCCATCATCGACGACGTGCTGGGCATCATCGCCCTGACCGTCATCAGCAGCATGGCCGATCCCAGCGTGAGCATCTGGATTGTGCTGCTGCAGATTTTGGGCTTTTTCGTGTTTGTGGCGGTGGCCGGATTCCTGTTCTACAAGTTTTACATTCACTGGGTGGTCAAGGCCGAAAAGGGCATGCACCGCCATGTGATTATTGCCTTTGTGTTCTGCCTGCTCATGTCCTTTGTGGCGGAGGTGGCCTTTGGCGTGGCGGACATCACCGGCGCCTTCTGCGCGGGCGTGATTATCTCCATGACCCAGCGCAGCCAGTATCTGAACTCCAAGTTTGACGTGCTGAGCTACGCCTATCTTTCCCCCCTGTTCTTTGCCAGCATTGGCCTGCAGGTCACGCTGCCCCAGATGACCCCGGCCATCATTTGGTTCTCGGTGCTGCTGATTGTGGTGGCGGTGCTCACCAAGGTGCTGGGCTGCGGCCTGGGAGCCAAGCTGTGCCACTATCAAAACTACCAGTGCGCCCGCATTGGCGTGGGCATGATTTCCCGGGGAGAGGTGGCCCTGATTGTGGCCAGCAAGGGCATGGCCCTGGGTTTGATGGGCAACAACTTCCTGGGGCCTGTGATTTTGATGGTGGTGGCCACCACCATTGTCACCCCGGTTTTGCTGAAGTTTGTGTTCCGCTGGGGTCCCAAGAACACGCCCGCGGTGGAAAACGGCTTTGCCGAGAATTACAACCAGCTGGGCGCCCTCCGCAGCGGCATTGGCGTGAAGGAGATGGCGGAAAAGGCCCAGCAGGAAGCGGAGAAAGCGCAAAAGAAATAAAAAAGCCCTCTCCCGTGCCAAGGCCGGGAGAGGCTCCCGCAAAAAGGGGGACTGCCGCGGTTTGCGGCGGTCCCCCTTTTTCTGTCAAAATTCCTGCTTTAAGCTTCGGGAAAACAGACCGTCCAGGGTTTCCCGCGGGTCCGCGCCCTGGTACAGCACCTGGTGTACCGCCTGGCAGATGGGCAGCGCCACGCCGGTTTGGTCCGCCAGAAGCATCAGCGCCTGAACGGTGGCCCGGCCCTCCGCCAAGGCGCCGTAGGGCTCTCCCTTGACAAAGGCCTCGCCGTACTGCCGGTTGTGGCTGTAAGGGGAAAAAACCGTGGCCTCGTAGTCTCCCAGGTGGCACAGGCCGTAGGCGGAAAGCTCGTTGCCTCCCAGGGCCTTGATAAGCCGGGCGATCTCCCGGGTGCCGCGGCTCATCAGGGCGCCCTTTAAGGAGGAGAGCCCCAGACCGTCCAGCATGCCGGCGGCAATGCCGATGACGTTTTTTGAGGCCCCGCCAATCTCATTGCCAATTAAATCCCGGCCGTAGTAGAACCGGATCAGCCGGCTGGAAAAGGCGGCGATCAGCTCCTCCTTCAGCTCCTCATCCCGGCTGTCTAGCACCATGCAGTTGGGAATGCCCGCGGTGAACTCCTGCACATGGCCCGGCCCCAGCCACACGGCAGCCCGGGCGCCGGGCAGCTCCTCCTCCACAATGGTGGAAAGCCGTTTGCCCGTGCCGGTTTCCAGGCCCTTCATGCACAGCACCAGGCGCTTTCCCCGGCCGGGAGTGCGGGCGGCAATCTCCCGCAGCAGGCCCCGCAGGCTTTGGGAGCCTACGGAGACCACCAGGGTGGCGGGTTCCAGGGCATTTTCCAGGCTTTGAGTGAGGGCCACGGTCTGGGGCAGGGTAGTCACGCCGTTGGAGCGGGTTCGCAGCAGGGCCTCCATCCGTGCGGAGCCGGGCCGACCGTAGAGAGAAACCTGCTGCCCGGAGCGGTCCAGATACCAGGCCAAAAAGGTTCCCCACCGGCCGCAGCCGAGCACTGAAATTTTCATGGTCGTACCTCCTGTGTGTTTTTTTCATTGTAACACAGGGGTGGGGGATAAGGCAAAATTTTTTGCCGGGAGATACATTTTTCCCTTGTCCGCCGTCTAAAGAGAGAGGGCGGCAGATCGCTTTCAAAGATTCCTGAAAACAATCGCATTTTTTTCTTTTCTTCCTGCCCTCCATGCCGTATAATAAGAGGAAAGAAATTCTCATTCTCAAAAAAGCCACCAAGATCGGAGCGACCATCTATGAAACACCGTCACAAGCTGCGGCGCCTGGGAGCTGTCCTGCTGGCCCTGGCGCTGTGCTGCGCCGGCCTTACCGCCCAGGCGGAGGACCAGCCCTTCAGCCGGCAGGAAACCGCGCAAGCCACCATGCAGGACCATCCGTCCACTTCCTCTTCAGAAGAGGACGAGACCAGCCAGCCCTGGACCCCGGCGCCTACCTCCAGCCCCGCTGAAGATCCGGAAAGCTCCTCCTCCCCAGAGGAGGGAGCGTCCCCTTCGCCGTCGCCGGACGAGGACCCGGAAACCAGCCAGCCTGCCACGCCGCCGCCCTCTCCCACCCCGGATCCGGAGATCAACTACTATTCCGTCACCTTTAACATGGGTATTTTGGGAGGCTCCACCGAGAAGGTGGCTGAGGGAGAAATCCCGCCTCTGGTGCCTTGGATTGGCGAGTTGCCCCACGCGAAAATTTTGGGCTGGTTTGACGAGCAGGGCAATCAAGTGGACCCGGAGACCACCCCTGTCACCCGGGACGTGACCTACACCGCCCGGTGGAGCCGGAACGTGGAGGAGCTGCTGAACACAGAGGACCATGTGACCTATGTCTCGGGCTATGAAAGCGGCCTGTTTCTGCCGGAGAAAACCATCACCCGGGCAGAGGCGGCCTCTATGTTCTACAAGCTTCTGCGCTCTGTGGACTGGGAGCCTCGGACCTTCTCCGATGTGAAGTCCACCGCCTGGTATGCCGGGGCGGTGGAAGCCCTGGCCGGCCTGGGCATTCTCTCCGGCTATGAGGACGGTACCTTTGGCCCGGACAAGGAAATTACCCGGGCGGAGTTTGTGGCCATAGCCGTGGCCTTTTCCACCCTGGAGGACGGCCAAAGCTCCTTCAGCGATGTGAAGCCCGGCTTCTGGGCTGCTTCTCACATTTACACCGCCTCCAAGCTGGGGTGGATCTCCGGCTTTGAGGACGGCACCTTTGCCCCCAACGACCCGGTGAAGCGGTGCCAGGCGGTGAGCATCATCAACAAGATGCTGGGCCGCTCCGCCCCGGAAAACGTGAAGGAGCTGACCGACGTCAAGAGCTTTTACGACCTGTTCCCCTCTCACTGGGCCTATGGGGCCATTGTGGAGGCCGCCGCGGAGCACACCTATCACACCGTCCCGGCGGGGGAGGAATCCACCGAGGTGTGGGATTCCTACGCCAAGGACGAGGGCGCGGTGGAAAGCCACTGGATTCGGGAGATCGGCAATCTGTACTATGTGGACGGCGCCACCAAGAAGGTTCTGCGGGGCAGCGCCACCATCGGCGATACCCAGTATCTCTTTGACAGCTCCACCGGCGCGGCCTGCAACGGATTTTACACCCAGGGCCAATGGCGGCGCTATTACCGGGACGGCGCCTTGCAGGAGGATATTTCCGAGCTGGGCGTAGTCAGCGGGCCTTACTTTATCCAGGTGTATAAGCCCTCCAACTATCTGATTATCTTCGCCAAGGACCCGGCCACCGGCGCCTATAACACGCCGGTGCAGGCCATGCGGGTTTCCTGCGGCGTACCCACTCCCACTGGCACCTATTACACGCCCGCCCGTTACCGCTGGCTGAAGATGGTGGGCGATACCTGGGCTCAGTGGTGTACCCAGATCCAGGGGAACTACCTCTTCCACTCAGTGCCAAACTGGACCAGAAACAACTTGGATCTGGAGGTGGGCGAGTACAACCAGCTGGGCAATACCCGGTCGTTGGGGTGCATCCGCCTGAACTGCGAGGACGCCAAGTGGATTTACGACAACTGCGGCCTTGGCACCCAGGTGAACATCTCCGCCACCATGACCTCCGGTCCCCTGGAAAAGCCCGAGGGCCTGCAAATTCCCATTTGGCACACCTGGGACCCCACAGATCCCACGGCCACATACATGTGCGACCAGCACGGCTGCCATCAGTGGCTGAAGTAAAAAGTTTCACAGTCCGTTTTGTCCGGGAGGCTGAGAACCGCTTCCCGGGCTTTTTTTCGCAAAACAAAAACGCCGCGGGGAAAAACCTCTTCCTCACGGCGTTTCTGTATCGGCTGATCCATCTGTGCTCACGGTGTTTTCTCCTTTTGGGAAATGACCTTGTACTTTAAGAGGAGATCCTCCATGGCCTCGTCCAGCAGGCGAGAAGCCGGAATGCGGGTCTTTTCGGAAAGTCCCCGAAAAGCCTCCCACAGCTCGGGGTCCACTGTGGATGCGATTTGTTTTCTGTTTCGTTTGATCTGGCCCATTTCTTTCCCATCCTTTCTTTTTTGGGAACGGCAGGTTCCCTTTGTTTCTCCCATTATAATGGATGTGTCTCCACTCTTCAAGAGACACAATGGGATTTTTTCCACTTTTTTTAAAAACGATTTGGCTATTCTGCATTGCATGAAATTGAAAAATAGCATAGTATATAAATTGTAAAACATATTTCTCGATAAAATATAGAATTTTTGCAAGAAGGGTGCCGCTCTGGGAAACGGCTCTTCTTTCCACAGGGCGCTGTCCGGTTCCCCTCTCAGCTTTTGTACTAACCTTCCCCTCGGTTTCATATCTATCTAACACATTGGAAGCGAGGGGTGCATATGAGAAGCCGCGTCATCGACGACCGGGCCACCAGGCTCGGCGAGTACATTGTGGAAAACAAGGCCACTGTCAGGCGGGCCGCCAAGCAGTTTGGGGTCAGCAAAAGCACCGTCCACAAGGATGTGTCCCAGCGTCTGAAGTATCTGGACAGCAGCCTTTACCGGGATGTAAAAAACGTGCTGGCGGTCAACAAGGCCCAACGGCACATTCGGGGCGGCCTGGCCACCAAGAAAAAATATCAGGGTCTCAAATAGGCGGAAAAAAGGGCGTCCGGAAGGTTCCGGGCGTCCTTTTTCAAGACAGGGGCGGGTTCTTTTTTAGAGGGCATCCAGCAGGCGCCGGCTTACAGCGTGCCTTCCAGCACAGCCTGGGGATCCAGCGCCACTCCGTCCCGGCGGACCTCCAAATGGAGGTGAGGCTCCTCAGCGGCCTCAAAGGGGACGGCTGTTACCACGGCCAGCTGCTGGCCCATGGTCACCACGTCCCCGGGGTTGACCAAAAAGTTTTCTCCCACGCCGCAGTAGTAGAACAGATAGTCCCCGTGCTCCACCAGCACCACGTTGCCCAGCATGCTGTCAGAGTAGGTTTCCTTTACCACGCCATTGGCGCAGGCCAGCACAGGGGCCTCGTTATCGGCGGCCACGTCCAGGCCGGTATGAATCCGCCAGTCCTTCATGGTTTTGGAGTACACCGGCGCTCCGGCGCTGTAAGCGTTGAGAGTTTCGCCGTTTTCAATGGGCCAGATCATTTCCGTGCTGATCTCATACAGCGGCGCTGTGGCGGGGACCTGCTCCTCAGTCTGGCTGCTTTCCGGCGCGGGGGTGGGCTGAGAGGCCACCTCTCCGGCGGTTTCCTGGGCGGAGGTGGTGTTGGCAGGGGTTTCTGGGTCATCGTCCCGCTCTGCCTGGGAGGAGCTTTCCTCCCGGCTGGAGGATTCCTCCGGAGTGGCATTGGCGGCTTCTCCGTCCTGCTGGCTCACGTCCAGGTCCACCTCTTGGCCGGACCGCACCTCCTCTGCCTGCTGGCTTTCAAGGGCTGAGCTTTCCGGGCCGGCATAGCTGTTTACCGTGTCATAGGTGCTCCAGGCGGCAATACCCACCGCCACCAGGCATATTGCCAGCGCCAGGTAGAACCCGTTGCGGCGGGCGGTTTCCGACGAGCTTCGTTTTCCGTTCATAGGCACACGTTCCTTTCGGATCAGATTGCGTTTCTTGTACTGCTAGTCTGATCCCTTTCCCTCTCCTTTATTCACTCCCACTTTCCCGCTTTCTTGTAAGAAAGCTTGGCAAAGAACTTTACGTCGCGCACGGCTCTTTCGCGCCGGAGCTGGGTGTGGGCGGGAGATTGTTCCGCCCGCGTTTTTTGCTGCTTCTAGTTTCTGCCCTTTAGAGAAATCCGCAGACCCACAAATCCAGCAGGCGAGAGGGCAAAGAACTTTACGTCGCGCACGGCTCTTTCGTGCCGGAGCTGGGTGTGAATAGGAAATTATTCCGCCCGCGTTTTTTGCTGCTTCTAGTTTCTGCCCTTTAGAGAAATCCGCAGA